>JBIKUS010000053.1:0-13127 GCA_044347425.1 Vampirovibrionales bacterium
TAATACGCTTACCTTGACCCACTAACTCAACGGCTCGACGACGAAAAGCAACAGGATACATAACGGCGGGGTCTCTGTAACCTAACAACAACACCTTATTGTATCATACTCTCTAGAATTAGCTATACATCAATAAATCTTTCTCAACCAAAACAAAAAAAGCCTAAAACAAAGGTTTCCGACCCTCGTCAAGACTGCGAAGCACCCCGTAGGGGTTGCCTTGACGAACTGTCCACCCAAACGCTCTTGCCCTGAAAGGGCAGTTTAAGAAAGAAACTGCCCTTTCTGCCCTTTGGCGAAAACGGAGGGGGAAGCCCGTCTGGCGGGGGAGGCAGAGCCTCCCCCATGAAGACAACCAACCAGCTAGCACCAAGACCTATACTTGTTAAGCCTTAGCCATTAACACCAAATTTATGCCCTAGCTTGGTAAGCAGGTGGCGACGGTGGAATGCGCTCCAGCAGTCCCTCGGGGTGGGTGCGGTAACGGCTGCCACAATGCCCGCACTCGGTTTGTTTAACCCCTACGGCTACCACCAACTTATGCCCACAAGCACACCGCCAGCCTAGTATGCGTGCAGGGTTGCCCCCCACCAAGGCATAGGCAGGCACGGGGGTCTCCACCAAGCTGTAGGGCTGCACTTGGCTATATGCACCCACATTTACGCCACAAGCCAGCGTACTATGGGGGCCAATAACGCACCCCTGCTTTAACACCGTAGGGCTCACCTGCGACACCATGGCCGTTTGGGGCTTAAATCGCTTTTTGGGGGCAAACGTGGTGTGGCTGCCCACGTATACCTCATCTTCAACAATCACACCAGCCACCAAATCCACATGCGCCATCACTTTAACTTGATGGCCCACCATCACGCCGCTATGTACCGTTACGTGGCTGGCAAGGTGCGTATGGTCGCCAATCAAAACGTGCGACATTAAATGCGTGTAGGCCAACACCGCCGTATGCTCGCCAACGTGGCAAGGCGAATCAACCGTGGCCGAGGGGTGGATATAAGCAGTGGGGGCAATGGTATGGTCAAACAAGGATGGTTAGGTCGTGGTGTTAACTTATGTATAGTAACTTATAGTAAGTATAGTACATTGTCATCACTTTGGCTATCCCTTTTATGGTTTATAGTTGAGGCAGGCAAAACCCTAACAACACTAACCCTTAGCTATTTACTTGTATTAGCTCGGCCATGACGAATCGAGCCGTAGGCGAGTTTGAGTCCCGAGCGGCAGGAGCGAGCTTCGCCTTTGGGGGTAAGCAGTAGGGGGCAAAGCCCCCTCTGTGGGGGAGCGCGAGGGGAGACCACCCCTCGCATCAGCCAAAACAAACCAAACCCTCGGCATAATAACCCGATACAAACCACTGAAACTGTAGTGTTTAGCACTTGGGTTGAGAGGCATACTTTTATAAGACTTACACAGAGGGGGCTACGCTGGCGTGTACTTTTAAGCTATACTTTGCCTTAGTTTGCTAACCTTTGCTTAACGAAAGCCCACCCACCCATGAGTTTACCCTCCGTAGCTTCTGCCCTTGCCCCTTTTAGTCCCAGCGTTCAGCGCACCCACTGGTGCAACCAGCTCACCCCCGCCTTGGTGGGGCAAACCGCCACGCTTAACGGTTGGGTCGCCGTCACCCGAGACTTGGGTGGCTTGGTATTTGTAGAACTACGTGACCGCACGGGCTTACTACAACTGGTAGCCGACCCCCAAGTGAACCCCGCCGTGCATGAAGTCCTCTCGCACCTCCGTAGCGAAGATGTCATTAGTATTAGTGGTGCGCTCAGCCTTCGCCCCACCGAGACCATTAACGCCAATCACCCCACAGGCACGGTAGAAATCTACCCCACCTCGGCCGTCGTCCTCAACCGCTCCAAAACGCCCCCCTTCCCGTTGGATGATGCCGACACCGTGGACGAAATGCTCCGCCTACGCTACCGCTACCTTGATTTGCGTCGCCCTGCCATGCACAACAAGCTGGCCATGCGTCACCGTTTGGCCTTGGCTGCCCGTAACTTCCTTAACGACCAAACCTTCTACGAGATTGAAACTCCCGTCCTCATACGCACCACGCCCGAAGGTGCACGGGATTACCTCGTGCCTAGCCGAGTTCATGCTGGCCAAGCCTACGCCCTGCCCCAATCGCCCCAGTTGTTTAAACAACTGCTGATGATGGGCGGTATGGAGCGGTACTACCAAATTGCTCGCTGCTTTAGGGATGAAGACTTGCGTGCCGACCGCCAGCCCGAGTTTACGCAAATTGACATTGAAATGGCCTTTGCCACCGCTGCCGATGTGCAAACCCTCGCCGAAGGCCTCATTCAACGCCTGTTTGCCGAGGCGGGTATTGAAGTATCGCTCCCCCTACGAAGGATGCCCTACGCCGAGGCCATGTTGCGCTACGGCAGCGACAAACCCGACTTACGTTTTGACTTGACCTTTACCAACGTGACCGATGCCTTTACCGCCAGCGACTTTGTGGTGTTTAAAGAACCCGCCCAAAAAGGCGTGGTCTTAGCCCTCCGAGTGCCAGAAGCGGCGGCCTACAGCCGTAAAGAGCTGGACGATTTGCAGGTGCAAGCCAAACGCTGGGGAGCCAAAGGGCTGGCCTACATTCTCGTCACCGACGAAGGGCTAAAATCGCCCATTCTTAAATACTTTACCGAGGCTGAACAGCAAGCCGTGGTGGAACGCACAGGCGCACAAGTCGGCGATGCCATCTTCTTTATGGCCGATGTGAACAAACACCGAGCTTGCGACGTGTTGGGTCGCTTTAGGCTCCACTTTGGCCAACGCCATAACTTAATCGACAAAAACCGCCACGAACTGCTTTGGGTTGTCGACTTCCCCATGTTTGACGTGGATGCCGACACAGGCGCACTCTCGCCTAACCATCACCCCTTTACCGCCCCCCACCCCGATGATGCCCATAAGCTGGCCACCGACCCCGCCAGTGTTCGCTCGTTAGGGTATGACTTGGCGTATAACGGCACCGAGTTGGGCGGAGGCTCCATCCGTATTCACTCGCCCCAACAACAAGCCGAACTGTTTGGCATTTTGGGCTTTACCGACGAACAAATCGAAGATCAATTCGGCTTTTTGGTGGAAGCTCTGCAATACGGCGCACCGCCCCACGGTGGTATTGCCTTTGGGTTAGACCGTATTGCGGCCATGCTCACAGGTAGCGACAGCATCCGAGACGTGATTGCCTTCCCCAAAAACAACGCCGCCCAATGCCCCATGACCCATGCTCCCGTGGCCCCCGCCGAAGCGCAACTTAAAGAGCTGCACATGCAATGGCGTAGCAAACCCGCTACAGCCACCGTCGCTGTTGTTGTGCCTTAACCTTAAGCTTACAAAATAAACGTCTTGGCTAACCACTCCGTTTGCCGTGCCTGCTGGTAAGGGTTAATAAATGCTAATGATTCTTCAACGGCCTGCTCGCCCGTCACCTCAAGCATGAGTTGCACTGCTGCTTGGCTTTGGCTCACATGCGCCAAAAAGTCGGCCATGGCCAAGCTACCATTAGCCAATCCGTTGTGTTGGTCTAACAGGCCACTGTTATTATGTAGATGAAGTGTTACCAAATAGGGCCTTAACGCATCAAACCAAGCTATTGGGCTTAGGGATGAAAACAAGTTGGTATGCCCCACATCGAGGCAAGCACGCACTTCGGGTCGGTCAATACGCTCAAGCACTCCTAGGTGAAGGCTGGGCTTTGGCTCCATAAAGTTTTCTAGCACCAGGGTAAGGCCAGCATTGGCACAGCCCATGGTGTCAACAACCTCTTGAAAGTACGTGGCTAAACTGTCTGCCCAAGGGTCGTAACATTCGGCCACGGTATAAATGGGTGTCCACTGGGTGTGAAACACCAAATACCTGGCCCTCAATTCAAGAGCCATCTCAATGCTGCGCCTGTAGTGTAAATCGCTTACCCGCTGTATTTGCTTCACCATGCTTACGGGGTTCATATCAATCACAGGCCCATGTAACGAGAGTTGGCCGTGGAGTTCAGCCAATTGAGGCTTTAGGCTTGCCAGTGTTTTAGCAGGGTGTTGTAAGGCAGGCGGGGGTATAAACACTTCAAGCTCAAGCCCTGTTTGGTGCTGGTTAGCAAGGGCAACGGCTCGGGCGGTGTCAATACCTTTAGGGGCAATAAAAACAGAATGTACCATGTGAGGTAAAACCTTATAGCTTAAGGGCAAGTGGCAGCTAAGCACCTTATCGGCTAAGTTGTGTAACAGCCTAAGGGGGTTACCTTGTGTTTGTTACAAAGCTGCCGATACTACTACCAAGCCTCGCTATCACTCATAAAAAACAGGATACAACCACTCATGTTAAACAGTCGCTTTTGGGTACTGTTTGGGTTAGCCGTTAGCAGCACCCTTACCTTGATAACCGTTAGCCCTGCCATGCTGTTACAAGGTGGCATCAGCGAAGAAGTTCGCCCTGAACCCGCCACCTTGACGTTGGTAGATAGTGGCACAGGGCAACCCTTGCACCATGCTAAACTCCAGTGGCCGCAGTTAGGTAAGCAACTGGTAGGGCAGGCCTCGGCCACCTTACCACCCAGTTGTTACCAAGGCAAAGGGTGTTTTGTCGCCGCCTCGGCAGAGGGTTACGAACCCAAAACCTTGTGGTTACTCACCCAGCCCTCTCAATCTCACACCCTAGCCCTTGCCCCACAACAACGTAGCCTTACGTGGATAGACGATACCCTCCGCCTTGGCGATGGTGCGTATTCGTGGCAGTCGGCGGGGGCGCACCGTATGGTGCAGCAAGGTCTACCACCCAAACCTAAGCTACAGCTTAACCTACCTTTGCCTGCCAAGCTAAAACAGCAAGCCCAACAGCAACCCACCGTGTGGCTGGAGCTTGGCGAAGTGTACGGGCTAGATACACCCGAAGCCTACCAAGCGGGGCAAAGCCAAGCCCCTGTTGCTGCTAGCCCGCTACGGGTCAAGCTCAACCAGCAGTTGGTGGGCAGCATCCACCTTAACCAACGAGACAAACGCCTAGAGGTACCTTCGGCGTGGTTATTGCGAGCGGGCGATACCGTAAGCTTAACCCTTGAAGCGGGCTACCAAAGCAAACCCACAGGCGAAGTTGATTTTGACGACTGTAGCGTGGTCTTTGTCCGCTGGGCGTGGTAAGCGCAAGCACATCTATCGCCAACTTTATAAACCCTAAGCCCCCCTACTCAGTGAGCAGAGGGGCTTGTGGCTTGTAAGTGTTAATGGGTTATCTGGCTTGTAGTAGTTGCATAATCAGGGCAAACAAACCATCTACGTTATTGGTTTGGATAAACGTGGCCAAGGTGCGCTTTAGTTGCTCTTCGGGGCTGAGGGTGGTGCCACCGCCAGCGTTGCCTGTGCTACCCGTTGAGCCTGTATTACCTGTGCTACCCGTGTTACCAGTAGACCCTGTATTGCCTTGCACTGGGCCACCCGTGGTGCTACCCACGTTGTTTTGCCCAAGCTGTAGCGGCCCAGAGTGGGTGGGGAGCCAAGTATCGTTAAACAGGCTGCTCACCTTGTAGTCATTAACGGGGCGTTTAGGTGCGGTAACAGGTGTACTGTCGGCATCAAAGGTTTCGCCTACTAGGCCGTAAGGTAAAAAGCCGTTGCCTACACCCACTGCTTTGGTATAACTGTGGATGTCGATATCTTGTGCATTGGCCACAACTTCAAAGTTATACTCTATGTTGTTACCAGTTTGGATGCCTAGGTAGTCGCCATCTTTGTAGAGCTTGCCACCGTTGCTCAAGGGTATCTCTCCCTTGGCGGGTAGCGGCTGGCCGTTAAGGAAGAATTGCCCACCCCGAGCGGCCAATAGCGTGTCGGTACCCAAGGTAAAGGCAGCTTGGTTGGTGCGGGTGCTACCATCGGCGGCTTTTACAAACTCGGTACGTACATCCACGTTGGTATCTTTGAGTACGTTAAACAAGCCCACTTCGTCAATGGTGTAGCTCCAGTCACCAGCGGTGTCGCCACCTTTAATATGGGGGTCGCCCCACACACGGCCAGTTTCGTTAGCGGCAATAGGGTTATTACCAGGTGTACCAGGCGTGCCAGGTTTAACACATATTTCGGCTAGCATACGGTCTTGTTCAACCCAGTGAGTATCGTAGTAGGTTTTGGCTCCGCCAACAGCTACTGGCCAGTAGTCGCCTGTGCTGTAGCCCAAAGGCGCACGGTTTGATTCAGCCAAACCATCAGGGATACGCCAGCCGTAAGTTTGCGTCATGGCACGGCGCACTTGTTGGGCTTCCGCTTGAGGGATGCCTTCTTGCACCATTTTGGCAACGGCTTCGGGTGTTGGTTTTTCGTAGTACTCTACGTGTAAACGGGGTTCGCCATCACCAGGACGGGTTGCAAAAAAGATGCGAGCAGTGGGGTCGGCAGGGTCACCAATCACGTGGCTACCGTTGGGGGGCAGAATCACTTCGTGGCTACCATCAGGTTTACCCACAAGGATGCGTCCACCACCGATGACTGCTTTTGTGGTTGCGCCAGCATCATCGCTGAACACAAGGCCGTATTCAGTAAAGGCTTGGTCGCCTTCGGGGTTGATCACTTCAAGGCGGCCATTGGTGACCATACCACGTCCACCTTCGGCAATGTGACCATCTTTAAACATGGTGTACAAGCCTGGTGGTGCCGTAATTTTGGTAGGCTGAAACCCATTTGTACTACCGCCCGAGAAGGGGTCGCCAGCAATAAACATGTCGTTTTTGCCCAACACGCTCTCACGAGTAGCACCCGTTAGCATGGCGTCAGTCTGAATCAGGTCGGCATTCACATCGTGAATGGCATCGGCCTTGAATTGTGGCATCAGCATTAGGCGGTTAATTTCAGAGACGTTATCAATACCTACACCGACAATACCGGTGTTGTTTTTACCGTCCAGCTCACGCGATACCCATACCACTTTTTTATCCACACAGTTAGGGTCGTTAGGGTTGTGTGGGGGTGGGGTCACAGGTGGTGGTGTTACGGGTGGCGGACAAACAGGCGGAACGGGTGGGTTGCCACCGCCAGTAGGTGGATGCACGGGCCGAGGTGTGACAGGTGGTGTTACAGGTGGAGATGGGTAATTAGCTACTGGCGGAGGTGTAACGGGTGGATGTTGTGGCCCTGTATACGCCATGGTCATGTTGCTAGGTTGAGTAACAGGTTGCCCCGTTGCATTGGTAAGCATAAGTTGTTTTCCCCTCAGTATCATTTGGTTATTATGGTGTGAAACGGCTAGGTTAAATTGAGCTAGGTAATGAGTTTTAGTTCTCTCATTATATATAAGTTATATACATCTTTAAGATTGCGAAGACCTTTACATTGTGTAACAACAAGCTGGCATGAGTTAACTTGCTCATCGTGTTGATTACTGTAAAAGGGCATCGGCATAAGCTAATGCAAACTAAAGCCCTTGTTACATAGCGTTAGGCTTTAGGGGTTGCTGTTAGCCAGTTGGCAGCCACGACACCAACCCTTCACCTCAAGTGCGCCAGCTTGGGGGGTAAAGCCTTGTTGGCTAACTAACTGTTGGGCAAAAGCATTTAAATGGGGCGATGTTTCGGCTTCGGCCACTTGTCCACACCCTACGCACACCAACAACACATGCCAGTGATGCTCCTGCACGTGGTACGGTTTAACCTCGTGGTGATACTGGCACGGTGTGTGGGTACGCTGGCAACTGACCACTTTACCCGTATTGCCCACCCTATGTATCAGGTGTAGCTGCTCTAGGCAGTCTAGCACTCGGTACACGCTCACCGTATCTACGGGGGTGCCTTGCTCGTCTAACAGGGCTTTAATATCGTAGGCCGATAGCGGAAACGTCGCTTCGGCCAGCACCCCCACCACCCGCTGCCGAGGGTGCGTTAAGCGCAACCCCTGAGCCTTTAAGCTGGTTAAAGCGTGCTGTACATAAGTCGCATCGTTAAGGGGAGGCTTGGGCATGACACTTCTCGACCGTTGGGCTAGCGGCTACACCACACTGGCAAGGGCATGGGCAAACCAAGCCGCACCATCGCCTGTGGCACCTGTATTGGGTAAGGCTTGCAAGTTACGTTCGGGGTGAGGCATCAACCCTACCACATTACCAGCCACGTTACACACCCCTGCCACACCACCCACCGAGCCATTAACAGGCTGAGCGTAGCGCAACACCACTTGGTCATTGTCGCACAGGCGTTGGTAGGCTTCAGGGTCTAAGGTATAGCAGCCATCGGCGTGAGCAATGGGAAACTCCACGGTTTGCCCCACGCTAAAGCCCCGAGTAAACGGCGTACGGGTGGTAGCCACGGTTAGCTGGCAGCGTTGTTGGCAAATAAATTGCTGGTTACTGTTACGTATCAGCGCACCAGGTAAGTACCCTGCCTCGGTTAAAATCTGGAAGCCGTTACAGATGCCCAGCACCCAACGGCCTTGGGCAATAAAGCCCTCAAGCTCTCGCACGACAGGGGCAAGAGCGGCCAGCGCACCGCTACGTAAATAGTCGCCGTAGCTAAACCCACCAGGTAAAATAACACCCTCTAGGCCAGACAGGTCGGGTACGTCTTGGTACCAAAGCTGTCGCACGGGTTGGCCTAGCACATGGGTAATGGCGTCGGCGCAATCTTGTTCGCAATTGCTGCCTAAAAAGTTGAGAAGGCCAATGGTCATGGTGAGTTTGCTGCCCCTTGTACAGTACGCTAGAGTGATTTTAAGGTAACACAAAGGGTTTATTAACCCAAATAGAGTTAAACGCTTCTCAAGCAAAGTGCTAAACACTATGGCTTCAGTGCTTTGTATCGAGTTGTCGAGCCTAAAGTTAAGGGTGTTGTTGGCTGATGCGAGGGGTGGTCTCCCCTCGCACTCCCCCACAGAGGGGGCTTTGCCCCCTACTGCTTACCCCCAATAGCGAGGCTCACTCCTGCCGCTCGGGACTCAAACTCGCCTACGGCGAGCTTCGTCATGGCCGAGCTAGAAGAAGCAAGTATCTTGCGGTTTTGGCACTTTGCTTGAGAGGCATTAAGTAAAAATACCGCTCTGTTGCCGTTAAGCAAACAGAGCGGTATAAAGTGTAACGGGGACAACAACGCAGATGGAAGTGAGAAGGAAGGAAGGGGAAACGTGCAAAGAGAAAGTTAATAGAGTGTGTGTGATGCGAGAAGGCTAACCTTATTTGCCTAACAATGACAGGGCTAGCTGTGGTGTTTGGTTGGCTTGCGACAAGATGGTGGACGAAGCTTGTTGCAGAATCTGGAAGCGAGTCATCTCGGCCGATTCTTTGGCCACGTCTACGTTACGGATGCGTGATTCGCTGGCCGACAAGTTCTCAATCGACACGCTGAGGTTTTTGCTAGCCGTCTCTAAACGGTTGGTGAGCGCACCTACCGCAGCACGGCGTTGGTTAACGGTACCTAGGGCAATGTCAACCTTACTAATGGTGTTAAGCGCACTGGCAGCCGTGGTGACGTTGGCACTTAAGCCCGTAGAACCTAGGCCTAAGCTGTTGCCCCGCAAGGCGGCAAAGGGGTTAACACTGCCCACAGCGGCCATGTTAATAATGTTGGTAGCCGAGGCGGTTTTTGGCCCCACCTGCAATTTAAAGCTGGTGGTGGTACCGTCTAACAGTTTTTTGCCGTTAAACTCGGTAGCGTCTGCAATACGAGTAATGTCGGTAACCAGCTGTCTCATCTCTTGGTTAATGGCACTTTTTTGCGTGGTGCTTAGGGTATCGCTGGCACCTTGTACGGCCAATTCTCTTATGCGTTGCAAGCTGGTGGTTACGGTTTCCATACTGCCATCAACAATGTTGAGGACGTTGACACCGTCTTGCACGTTATCAAGCGCTTTTTGGCTACCTCTGATGCTGCTACGTAAGCTTTCGCTGATTTGTAAGCCCGCAGCGTCGTCGCTGGCACGGTTAATACGGTAGCCACTGGCCAATTTCTCCATTGAGCGGCCGAGTTGCATGGTGTTGTGGCCCAATAAACGCTGAGCATTTAAGGACATAACGTTGGTGTTTACTACGATTCCCATGGTGGTAATTTCCTTCTTCCTTGAAGCACGCACCCAAGCCTCTGCCATGCTTACGCCCTGTGGCTCGTCGCCCCCTCCTAGGGCTAAAGCCATAGTTTGCGAGGTGGTACCGTTGCGGGTGCCGCCTCAAAAGCAAGGTGAACTGTTTGGGTTAATAGCGTGGTGGGTTACAGTACAGTGTCGTGAAGTCTCTTTTCTGCTTGGTGCCGAGTCGTGTGCGCCAAGCTCTTTGTCTCTCACATTAGGGGTATCGGCAGCTGCCGCTGGGGCTGAAGTCGGCTCATCTATCTGGGGGAGAGGAGCCTCTTGTTACCTTCTGTAACAGTCAATGAGGTTGCTAGCATTTTATTCTTAAAAATGTCTTATATAGTATATACTATAAGTAGATAAGCCCACGTTACGTTTAAGGTAACAAGGCACACTCTTGCCTAGTGCTTTCGCTTTTTTTGCGTTATGGTTACTTACCTAGCTTGTGTTATTGCTTGTTACTAAGCACCCAACTGCCTGCAACTCTGTGTTAGCATTGGGGCATGGCAACTACGCTATTCGCCGTTATGTTTTTCTCTCTTTAGTTAAGTTGTTGTTGTGTGTGTCATACCTTAGGTGCTTTTACCTAGGGCCAATGCCTTCATAGCCACCACCCGAGATGTCTGTTCATGGCCTCACCATCGTCACACCCTAACAGCCTTCAGCCACTTGGCGACACTTGGCCACCTTTGTTACTGGGCGACGCCTTGCCAGAACCAGCAGGCCAGCAACCCATCGCCTTCCGAACTGTTGCCCCCAAGGGCAAGTTGCCCTCTGTGCCTAAGGCTACCCCACCCATGGTTTATAGCACCTTGCCCTCGCCTTCTGTGGCCGTTTCTCACATGGCAGCACCGCAAAGTGTGCCTAGCCCCCTGCTCCCCCCCAGCCCTACCGCTGAAGTTACCCTTAACGCCGCCGCGTGGGATGCCTTGGTCGCCCTGCTCACCCAACCTTTACCCCCCCACGAGCATGAGACGTGGCCTAAGCCTTTGCTTGAGGCGTTAACGCAACTGCACCCTGCTGGGGTATGGCTTTGCCTTAAAGCCCCGTTTGATGATGCCAGCCAAAACGATTGGCTGCTGTTTGCCCAGCGCAACGCCGAAGGCGAGATGCACCTCTTACAAGAGCCTTGCCCCACCGAAACCAACCACCTGCCCGAGCCACCCCACCGCCTTTGGCTTACCCACCCAGGCTACAACCAACCGCTAGGCTGGCTGGCTCTGCAACCTTCCCCTAAAAGCCAAACCCTAACGCAACAACTGCAAGCCTTGTTGGCCAGCCCTAACGTCCCCTTGGTGTTGGCCAATGGCCGAGAAGCCTTTTGGATGACACGCTGGCGGTACTGGTACCAAGTGCAGCAACTGGCGCAACAACTCGCTCTTACCATGCCAGATAGCAACGTGTTTTTAACCAGCATGGCCGAAACCCTTGGCCATGTGCTTGAAGCCGAAGCCGCCCAATGCTGGCTGGCTCCCTTACCTGCCGACGCTAACGATGACACCTTTGCCGAACACTTGCCCCAAAGCCCGTGGCGGTTAGCCTTGCAAACAAGCCTACAACCCGCCGTGTGGCAACCCGAAAGTTATGGTTGGCCAGATACGGGGCTAAGCAGCCTCACCCTGCCTCAGCAACCACCCCAAAGTTTAGCTTGGCAAACGGTGCAAACCTCGCACGCTACCACCTTGCAACCCCTTACGCTATGGGTGATGGATTGGCCATTCTACCTTGAACTCACCAAGCCCACGCCCGATGCCCCCCCAAGCTATGCGCCCTTAGGTGTGTTTAGGCTATGGCGCACCACCGCCCCTAACCAGCCTTACCAATGGCCACCCAGTAACCTATCGGGCAGTATGAGCAGGCTAATGGCACAGGCCTTACCTCGCCTTTGGCAGCTAGAGCGTGCCTTAGCCCTTGCCAACATTGACGAACTGACAGGCCTGACCAACCGCCGAGGTTTTTACGACCGTTTTGAGCTTGAGCTAGAGCGGGCGCACCGCCATGGCAAACCCTTGTGTGTGGCCTTGTTGGATGTTGACCACTTTAAACACCTTAACGACACGTTTGGCCACTTAGAGGGCGACCGTGTGCTGGTGGAGTTGTCTCGGTTGATGCAGGCCACCATACGCAAGACTGATTTGGTTGCCCGTTTTGGGGGCGAAGAGTTTGCCCTGCTCCTGCCAGAAATATTGCCCAACGACGCTGCCGAGCTGATGGAACGGCTACGCCAAACCATTGCCCAACACAACTTTAACCTGTGTACCCAAACAGAAGGGTCACCACCCGAGGCCATGCCTGTGACCATTAGCGGCGGTATTACACCGCTTGCACAGTCGCACCTTCAGGCGTTTTTAGAGGCCAACGGGCAACCCAAGCCACAACCGTCTCGGTGGGCATCGCTTATTTCGCGCACCTTGGCCACGGCAGACACGGCCTTATACCAAGCCAAGCACGACGGCCGCAACCGTATGCTCTTCAGCCACCTTAACCCTACTACCTTTACAGACGCACCCTAAGGTGTCATCACCCAGCGGTTAACAATGGGTATGGTGAGCGGTTCTTCAAGCACAATGCGCCAGTACTCGCCTGGCTCTACTTTATAGTGTCGCCCCATTAGCCTTGGCCCCGTGTCTACATGGCGATTATAGGTGCCAATGCCCATTACGTTATACTGTACGGCTTTCCACTGGCTGCCAGCGGTTAAGTCGCCACCCCAACCCTGTTTACCGTCACCCGTATCAATATGGGCTTTAATGGGTAAGCTCACCTCGGGCGACAATTGCACTTGGCCAAAGCGTAGGGTTAGTTCGGCATCTCGGCCAGCAATGGGCAAGTTGAGTTGGCTCACACTGCCCACCAACCGCACGGATGCGGGCAATAGCACCCTGTCTCGCCAATAAATAGGGTGAACTAGGCGGGCTTCTACGGGGTCGTTAACGGCGTTATGTTCTGTGTGGATGGGGGTTTCGGCCACACACAGTAACCGAGTACCTGCTTGTAGGGTGACGTAGGTCAGCACCTCGTCGCTACGGGTAACCACAGGTGGAGCCGTAGGGTTTTTTTTAGCCCACACCA
>JBIKUS010000175.1:0-3489 GCA_044347425.1 Vampirovibrionales bacterium
AGACTTAACAAGCCGTAAATTGAAGTCACTTCAAAAACAATCTGCTAAGGTTCTTGCCTGCTTTCAATCACCCACCACAAGCTATGCGGCTCTCAAACCCACACTTTAAAGTATCGTCGGTATAAGATAAGGTGAATCATTGGTTATAGACTAAGTAAGGTTAGTTCTTTATAATCTTCTAAATAATAACTATCTAAATGCAAACAAAGCCTTATTTTTAAGCCTATTTATTTAACTAGGCTTGCCGTGTGTCATCATCTCGGCGACGTACTGGCGTACCCAAGCCTGCTGAGTAGTGAAACTCGCTTCGTCTAACCCAGCTTGGCGTAGGTGCTGAATAATAGCAGAAGCGGTAATGGCACCGTCGGCTCCCATCGCTCCCATAGCCTGAACGTGTTGCGGGGTGGAGATACCAAAGCCGACACAAGCGGGCAAATCGCTGAGGCGTTTCAGGCGTTGCAGGGTGTTGGCCAGTTGTTCGTCGTAGCGTTGTTCCACCCCCGTTACCCCAAGGCGAGAGACCACGTACCAAAAGCCTCCCGCAAAAGGTAGCATGGCCTGTAGGCGGGCTTCGTCGGTGAGGGGTGTCACCATCATCACCTGTTGCAAGCCGTGGCGTTGCAGGTGCGGAGCCAACTCATGCGCCAGCTCCACAGGTAAATCGGGGACGAGGATACCATCGGCTCCCGCTTCGGCAGCTTGGGCGCAAAAAACGTCAATACCTTGGGCGAGGAGGAGGTTGTAGTAAGCCATCAGCGTAATGGGCAGGTGGGGGGCTTGCGTCCTTGCATGAGTCACCAGCTCCCACGCATGGGCGGTGGTAAAGCCATTGGCCAACGCCTCACCAGCGGCTTGTTGTAGTAGAGGGCCGTCGGCAATGGGGTCGCTAAAAGGGAAGCCTAGCTCGAGGGCGGCGGGTTGGCTGGCCAGTAGGCTGTCTATCAGTTGTTGGCACTGGGGTACGGTAGGCCAACCCAACAGAGCAAAGGGCATAAAGGCCGTGTGGCCTTGCGCTTTTAAGGTACTAAAGGTAGCAGTGTAGCGGTTTTGTGTGGCGATACTCATCTTATACAAGAGCCTCATGTTTATTAGACAATACGGGACTCTCAGCTAATTCGGCAGAGGCTTTGCGGACGGTCTCCAAATCTTTGTCGCCCCTACCAGAGAGCGAGACCACAATCAGTGGCTCACGGCCAAGCTCGGCACGCAACCGTGCAGACAGCTCACCCAAGTGTGCCAAGGCGTGCGACGTTTCAAGGGCGGGAAGGATACCCTCGTGGCAGGCACATTCGTGAAAGGCGGTAAGGGCTTCGGCATCGGTGGCAGAGGCGTAGACGGCTCGGCCAATGCTTTGCAGGTGAGCATGTTCGGGCCCGACAGAGGGATAGTCTAACCCAGCGGAGACGCTATGCGTATTCAGCACTTGGCCGTCGGGGGTTTGTAGCATGAGAGAGCGCATACCATGCAGTACGCCTACCGTCCCCTTGGCCAGCACCGCCCCGTGATGGTCGGTCTCAAGGCCGTGGCCAGCGGGTTCAACGCCCACCAGTTGCACCTCGGCATCGCCTACAAACGCTTGAAAAATGCCCATAGCGTTGGATCCTCCGCCCACGCAAGCCACAATGGCATCGGGTAAGCGGCCAGCTTGTGCCAGCACCTGCTCTCGGGTTTCTCGGCCAATACACTCATGGAAGCCCTTGACCACGGTGGGGAAGGGATGCGGCCCCGCCACGGTTCCCATCACGTAATGGGTGTCTCGCACGTTGGTCATCCAGTCGCGCATGGCCTCGTTAATGGCATCTTTAAGGGTTTGCCCGCCATTGGTGACGGCCACCACCTTGGTGCCCAGTAGCTCCATGCGGTAGACGTTGGGCTGCTGGCGCACCACGTCTGTTGCGCCCATATACACCACGGTCTCTAGGCCAAGCAATGCGCCCGCCATAGCGGTGGCCACGCCGTGCTGGCCTGCACCTGTTTCGGCAATAAGGCGGGTTTTACCCATACGTACGGCCAATAGGGCTTGCCCAAGGGCGTTGTTGGTTTTGTGCGCCCCACCGTGGAGCAGGTCTTCGCGTTTAAACCAGATGGCAGCGTTGTATTTGGCTGAGAGGCGTTTAGCGTGATAAAACGCCGTGGGGCGGCCAGCAAAATGGGTGAGCAAGTGGTTAAACTCGGCCATAAAGGCTGGGTCGGCTTGGGCGGCGTGGTAGGCGGCTTCAAGTTCGGTGAGGGCAGGTAGTAGGGCTTCGGGGGCAAAGAGGCCGCCGAACTGACCAAACCATCCTAGGCTTTGCATGGGAGTGGCTCCTTGGTGGGTGGCACGGGGTGGTGGATAAGACCTTATTAAAGCACAAGCACACAGGCCGCTCTATGGGTTAGGTCAGGGTAGGCAGTGTGTTTACCTTACCCCGCTTCGGCCTAGCCTTACCTGCCAGCCCCTTAGCTAACGGAGCGATAAGGGCTTGGTAGCGTTCAAAATACATATCAACGGGATGATAAAGAGAAATGGTTGCTTTAAATCAAACTGTATCGAGTTTTCTTTAGTTCCTCGATCTCACTTGCGGTGACTTCTGGTATAGTTGTTTTCACAAAAGCTAGACATTTGTCAGCGAACCCAATTTTTAAATAAGGTTAATTGCTTAATTTGCTTTGCTGTAAGTTGCTGGATAAGGTTAGGATAATGACTCAGGACAGACAATGCTCCTTGAATCAATGGATCATATTCATCAGTATTTAAATCATCATAGGACATAAGCTCTCCCCATTCATTACCCAGTTCATTTTTCAGATCTTCATAATTTGGTGTGATATTTTTTATTTCAAACTCAAGTTTTTCTAAGTCTCGAATGTACTGCTTGGCATATTCTAACTTAAATTTTATTTTGTTAGATTCGTAGCATTTAGTAAGGAAATCACTCATTATTGAAAAGCTTGACTTTTCCACAGCCTCAATTAAGAAATTGGCAGGGCAAATACAATTTGCTGCAAGTATTGTTTCAGGCAAATAAAATTTTGCTAAGTCAACTTTTTTCTCAAACGCATCTCTTGCATAAGGAAATGATAGTATAAGCCTTTTAGATAACCTTTTTGCTATACATTCAACGATCCATAGTGCTTTTAAGTCGGCACAATCTTCAAAATGAAACATAATTTTGTTGAGCCACCACCCAAAAAGTCCTTTTACTTCTCTGGGAGAACCCCGAAATGAAGGGCATTCTGCTTCTATGTTTTTATTTAGATATGCCAAGACATACATGAGGTGATAGTGTTGGTGAAACGAAATAGGTGTTAATTCTTCTGCAAACGCATTGCTAAAGAAAAGATAACTACACGATGAATTAGCTTGCTTACCTTCTAGCTTTTCTCTTATACCGACGATACTTTAAAGTGTGGGTTTGAGAGCCGCATAGCTTGTGGTGGGTGATTGAAAGCAGGCAAGAACCTTAGCAGATTGTTTTTGAAGTGACTTCAATTTACGGCTTGTTAAGT
>JBIKUS010000176.1:0-3483 GCA_044347425.1 Vampirovibrionales bacterium
CAACACATGGAGCGGGCATCCTCGGGCGACATCTCGGAGCCGATAAAGTTGGCGAAATACGGCACACCGTACTTGGCCGTCATCGCCCACAGGGCATCGTCGTTGGGGTTGTCCCAGTCAAAATCTTCGGTAATGTTGTAGGTGGGTATGGGGAAGCTGAACACCCGCCCGTCGGCATCGCCCGCTTGCATCACCTCGCAAAACAGGCGGTTGAACAAGGCCATCTCCTCGGCAAACTCGCCGTAAGTTTTTTCTTGAGGGACACCGCCTATAATCACGGGTTGGTCTCGATACAGGGGCGAGGGGCGCAGGTCAAACGTCAAGTTAGTAAACGGCGACTGAAAGCCCACCCGCGTGGGGACGTTGAGGTTAAAGATAAAGGCTTGCAGGGCTTGCCACACCTCGGCCTCGCTCAACTGGTCGTAGTAAATAAAGGGAGCGAGTAGCGTGTCAAAGTTAGAGAAGGCTTGCGCCCCCGCTGCTTCGCCTTGCAGGGTGTAAAAAAAGTTGACCACCTGCCCCAGCGCACTGCTGAGGTGTTTGGCAGGTGTGCAGGCCACTTTACCGCTCACGCCCCTAAAGCCCGTTTTCAGCAAGTCCATCAAATCCCACCCAACGCAATACACGGCTAAGCTGTTCAAGTCGTGTAAGTGTAAAGCTCCGCTTTTGTGGGCTTGGCGTACTTCGGGGGGATAGCTCTCGTTCAGCCAGTAGGTCTTGGTCAGTTCGCTGGCGATGTAGTTGTTAAGCCCCTGTAGCGAGTAGCTCATGTTGGCGTTTTCTCGCACTTGCCAGTCGTGCTGAGTGAGGTAATGGTCCAGCAGGGTGACGTGGCTGGCTTCGGTGAGTTCTCTCAGGCGGGCGTGTTGGTCTCGGTATAAAATGTAGGCTTTGGCCGTTTGACGGTAGGGTGATGCCAGCAGGACGGCTTCCACCACGTCTTGCAGGGCTTCTACGGTGGGTAGAGTTTGCGGCAGTTGAGCGTGGGCTAGGGCAAGCACTTGCGTGGTAAGGTGCTGGGCTTGAGGCAGGGCAAATTCGCCTGTGGCCTGCCCCGCTTTTAGTAAGGCTTGGGTGATTTTAACGGCGTTGAAGGCTTCCATACGGCCATCACGCTTGCGGATGCTGGTAAAGGGTAGGGCGTGGGCAGGCACGGCAGAGCCAGCCTTGGCCACAAGGCTAAGGGGCGTTGATATCATTAAATTGTCTCACTCTGGGGGGGTTAGGGGGATACGTTAAACCAAGGGCTAGCCTACTGGTTTTCGTCATCCGCTTCCATGCGAGGTATCATAGAACGGTGAGTGATAGTCTTAAACTACAGTAATCTAAGTGTGACTCACACCCTCTACCAGTGGGAGAGGGTGTGAAACGTTAAACTCCCCACCAAACCTCAATCAAGAAGTTTCTCAGTAATCCCCCAATGAGAGAGACACTTAAGCTAAGCTGGTTTTACGCTCGTTAAACAGTTGCAACACGCAGGCGGCAACCAGTACGCTAATCGAGCCGACGATAAAGGCCAACGCCCAGTTATGGGTGGCTCCAAATTGCGTCATAACCGGCTGTTGAGAAATAAGATAACCTACCACCGAGGCCGACAACAGCTGTGGCGAAGCGACAAACAGGTTAAACGCACCAATCAGCACGCCCTCTTTGCCCTTGGGGCTGTAATCAAACAACAACGAGAAGGGGATGGAGAGTACCGTAGCCCATGCCACACCTGCCACGCCCAACATGGCCACCACGTGCCAGCCTTGGGTCAGTAAAGGGGCGGTAGCAAAGGCTGCAGCCATCAACAACAAGGCGATGGAATGAACCCGTTTGCGGCCGATTCGGTTGGCCAACATACCCAAAGGTACTGCCAGCAACAAGCTGGTCAGGTTAAAGGCCACGAGGCTTACTTGCGTCATGGTGACGGCTTGGCTTTGCAAGGCCTCCCAAGCGGGGTTGGCGGCTAGGGCAAGTTTGCCCGCTTCAGTAGAGAAGTCGGGGAGTTGGTAAATGCTGTGTATCATGAATTGAGTCAAGTACATAAACATGCACATGATGCCAATCCAAGTAAAAAACTGGACGGCACAGAGTTTGTAAACTTCGGGGCTTGCTTTTAGCAAGGCTTTTAAACCATCGAGCAGCGAAGGGGGTTTGTCGTCGGGGGTGGCCACCACGGCAGGTAGGCGAGGCTCTTTAATCACCATGCTGCTATAGCCAATGGTGAGAATCATCGCCACAGAGGCCATTAAAAACTGCTGAAAGACAGACATCTCAACGCCCATCAAGCCCAACAGCGGGGCAGTACCTAGCGCAATCACAGAGCCGACACCAAAAGCGGCGTTCATGATGGAATTGGCCAACTGGTTTTGGTGTTGGGGGACACAATCAGGGATGAGCGCACGGTAAGGTACTTGCGACATGTTGACGCAGGCATCAATCACCCAAATCATAGCCGCAGCAAACAGCAAGTTAGGCGATAGGGGGAAGATAGCCAACGACAAGGCGGCTAAAATAGCCCCTGCAATAATAAAGGGGCGACGCCGACCCAACACGCTACGGCAAGCATCGCTCCATGCGCCCACCAAGGGTTGCACAAGCATACCTGTGACGGGGCCTGCCATCCAGATAAGGCCAAGAATTTGCGGGTTAGCCCCAAGGGGTTCTAACACGGGCGATGAGAGCGCAATTTGCATACTCCACGCAAATTGGATGCCGATAATGCCCAGCATCATGCTATTGAGTTGAAACATACTCATGGAGCGGGGCGGGGCGGTGTCCGTCACGGCATCAGGTGAGGTGGGGGGTGCCATTGTCAATGCGGCCATGGGGAATCTCGCGATGGTAAGGCATTGATGCTAGGCTACAATGCCGTGTTGGGGGGTGCTAAAAGTCTTGAGGGGGGTGTCAGTTGAACTTGCCAGTACAAAGACGCTACATTAGGTATACAACAAGGGTAGCAGGGTTACAAGTCATCCTAAGATTAACTCAGTTACAAACCATAGCGAGAAAACACAAAGAGTCGCCGTTGTGGGCGACTCTGTTGGGGTAAAAGGAGTAATGGTGGCTAGCCCAAGGCACTAAAACTGCTAAAACTCTCCTCACGTCGGCCTAAACCTTGAATGGTCGATTTGCTTGCTGCTGCATTGCCGAATGCAAAAGGATTAAACTCTTCATTTTTTCTGCCAAAATCTTGAGGTGACACAAGACCAGGAGGGAAAAGTGCAACAGCAGTTAATGTCGGGCTAATACCGCCAGCAAGTTGAGGCGTAGCAGGCAGTTTCCAAGCGTTGGCTTCACCCTGTCCAGCAAATGGTTGCGCTCTATATGTAGCGGGAGCTACAGCAGCAGCTTGTTGATAAGATTGTGAATATGGATGTCTTCCGTCAATAGGTGAAATACCCATGATGATTGAACCTGTCTATCCGCGGGGTGAAGTAAGTGTTAACGAGACGATAGCAACTACAGAAAAGCTACTATCAGTTTAAACGCTAACTA
>JBIKUS010000054.1:0-12910 GCA_044347425.1 Vampirovibrionales bacterium
GCTGTTAAACTATGCTATTAAACAACATTTCGCCCCATGTTAGGGGAAGTTAACATGGGGCGAGGAATGATGTGGGGTGACGACTACAGCTAATGGGTGCCACTAGGTGGGTGATCGTCGGGGGGGGTGTTAGCCACACCGCTGAAGGCGGCTAACGCTTTGCGAGGGTTGGGTACCCTACAAAAGGAAAGGGTTGGCACCATGCCCTTGTAAAGGCATGGGGTGGGTTAGAGATAAACTGACGGAACAAACCCGAAGTTTCGTAGGTCTCATCACCTGTAACCAATGCGCTTGTTGCACCTTCAGCAGGTGAAGCGTAAAAGTTGAGGTTGTTTTGATGAGAGGTCATTGGGTGCTTGTCAAGTTAAATAAACCTAAAGTAGGCTAAGTGTACTACGGCAGTCTCACCTTGTCTAGCCCCTAAGTGTTAAGTTGACGCTGTGTAACGCCTTGGGGAGCCTCTACAGTATTTGGTGTAGACCCAAACGGGCTAGTGTAACAAAAGCGTTAGCAAAGCTATCTAACTTGTGTCAAGCAAGCCCAAAAAATTGCTATTGCATGAATAATTGTAACAACCTAACACCTTAACGATTGAAGCCTGAGCAAAGTGTCTACATAATGCTACTACAAGGGACGAGAGAACAACCACTGGCCAACATCGTGCTGGCTCACACTGTTCTCAATAACAAGGGTAAGCCGCCACTTACTGTTAAGCCACACCCATCTAGCTGCTGTGTTAATGCCTATGTTTAAGCCTTGGCCAGCCCCACTTTGGTGTGTTTAATAAAGTAAGGTTTGATAAAAGTGGCCGTGTTAACCCCGCTTACCCTTTGCTAACCTACCTTACCACCGCAGAGAAGAGACACCCATAAGAAAGGAGACCTACCCCATGGCACAACGCTCCAGTTTTGAACGTAGCGTACCATCGGCAGGGTTGACCAAAGCTAAGGACGCAGCCAGCGCATGGCGTGCGCCCAACCTATACGACTATCAGCAAGACCAATTAGACCAAGACACCGAAGATCGCGCCGAAGCCGACCCGCAAGCTCATCAGCTTGAAGATGTGGCCGTTAGCTATTTACGCCAAGTGGCCGTGCAAGGCGGTTGCGTCAGCGCAGACGAAGAACGCCAACTTGCCCAACGCATTGCCGCTGGTGACCAAGTGGCCAAACAAAAACTCATTCAAGCCAACCTAAGGCTTGTTATTAGCATCGCCAAAAAATACGCTGGCCGCGGTGCCAGTTTTATGGATTTGGTACAAGAAGGCAATGTAGGCCTAATTAAAGCCGTGGAACGCTTTGATTGGAAACTGGGCTATCGGTTTTCGACCTACGCCACGTGGTGGATTAGACAAGGTGTGCTACAGGCTTTTGCCGAGCATGACCGTCCTATTCGCTTGCCTGGCCACGTGATTGATGCCATTAGCAAACTCAAGCGTACCGTTACCCAACTAGAGGAAGAACTAGGCCACACCCCCAGCGACGTTGAGCTGGCCGCCCGCATGGAGATGACCGTGCGTAAGGTCAAGCACTTACAACGTGTCGCACAAAAGCCCCTTTCGCTTGAAGGCGAAAGCCAGCAGAAAGACGGTAACACACAGCCCCTCAGCGAGTTGATTGAGGACGATAAACTGTTGGCTCCTGATGATTTGTTGTGGGTGCGTGATGCTTTAACCGCCTTAAAACAAGCCTTTAACAGCGAGCTACAGCCACGTGAACAAGACATTTTAACCAAACGCTTTGGCCTGTTAGGGCAAATGGCACAGCGTATGACGCTTGAAGCCATTGGTGCCGATTACGGCGTGACCCGTGAAAGTATTCGCCAAGCTGAACGCCGTGCACTCAATAAATTGAAAGCTAAACTTTCCGCTCATAGTGTATAAAGTCCGTTTGATCGATCACACCACAGCCCCCTGCTTTGTGCCAACAAGGTGGGGGGTTGTTTTATAGTAGCCTCCACCTTTTAATGGGTTGGCTGTTTAAAACTCAATCTTAAGGTCAACATTTTGTTACAATCTTAAAGTTTAGTTAAGGGGTTGCCGATAACAAGACTACGAACATCGTTATTTAAAACGTGACTAGGCTTGAGAATGTAACAATTTGTAGAGAACAAGCACTTTAAACTTGTTTTTATTTTTAAATTAACTACGCTTAACTTAACCTGCCTGCTTTACTTTTTAACCTACCTGCTCTTACTGAGGATTGAATCATGTTATCTGCTTGGACGACGGTTGCCGTTGTATTAGCCCTTGCCACTGGCTCGCCCGAAACGGCCACCACCGTGAGTAAGCTTTCTGCTAAACCTGTAAACACTGTACGTTCGGCTGCCCCCATGCATGCCGTACCCTTAGCCAAGCAAGCCGCTTGGGTGATGGTAGACGAGTACGGCAACAGCCGTCACGTTGGCCGCTAAGTTTGGTTAAAGGCCAAGTTAACCTTGGTGCTGGTAGCCGTTGCGGTGAGTAACCCTGCTACCATGGCCACAGCTCCGCCAATAATGCCGTACCTAGCCATACCCTGTAGATTAAACATATTACGCAGCAACGGGGCAGAGATGTAACTTTGTATACGCTTAGCCTCACCTGGCAAACGTATCGGGAAGTCGGTAAAAGTCGCCTTTAGAATAGGCTGCTCCAAGGGAGCGTCAAGCTGTGGCAGTGCTGTCTTAAGCCATTGGGTAGCCGCATTGGCACCTTGAATCACCCTTACTTTAAGGCCCTCGGCAGTTTCTTCAAGTAAGTGTTTTTCAACAAGATCCCACTGGCCTTTTTTACCCATGGTATAGCGGTGGGTTAGTACGTGTGTTTCTTTGGCTCCGAGTTGTTCATAAACTTCTTTTGTATAGTTTATTTTATCGGTGACTTCTACGGTGCCATTCTTCATGTACTCAATCACCTGCTTGGGCATTGACCCGTTTTCTTGAAAGAGTATCACTTTTTTGGGGCTAAGGTCGTCGCTGTCAATGTCAGGGGCTTTTTTACGATTCAATTGATTGCGTACCCCAGCAAGCCAACCAGTTTGTTCTAGGGGTTCGTACTTGTACTTAAGCTGCGCCAAGGGGCGTTGTGGGTCAAAGCCTAGGCTGGTATTGGAGGTACCCAACGTGGGGGCTTTGTAAATAAAATCGGGTAAGGCTCTGGTTTGTTGCCTATCTGTATTCGTAAAATAACGAGCATTTGCCCTATAAAAATACTTTTCGCCTGGCTTGGGTTCGTATTTATAAAGCGTATGTGAGGCATCAGATTCTTCGCTAAACACTTTGGCGGCATGAAACACCCCGCCTAGTACGGCACCTGCCCCAGCATAGCCAAACAAGTCTAAATCAAGCTTTGGCATAAAACTGGGCTTGGGCTGGTTAGTGGGAGCAGGCTTGGTGGTGACGTTACGGTTTAAGGTAGCCTCGCTTAACAAGGTGGCGGCAGGTAATGGGGGCAAATACGGCGGTGGAGGCGGCGGTGGAGGAGACACCACCACCACCAATGGAGCCGTGGGTGCAGCAGCTGGTGCCGCTGCAACAGGCGGTTGAGACGATAGGGTAATAGGGGTAGTAGCACGAACAGAAACCATGAACAGACTCACCTTATGTAAAGAACCGCACCCTGCTTGTAAGCCAAGGGGTTAAGGGGTAAAACCTTTTAAAAATCACGATAAAAAGCAAGACCAATGCATAGGGCAGGTAGGGTAAATACCAGCGTTTACACGAGCCACTACCCTTATAAAGCCCATAAAAGGATAAAGGTGTCAACGAAAAGGCATTAAGGCTGCAGGGCTATCGCATGAAACCAATGTTGACAGGTTTCTGGGGTTTTTAACCGCTCACACCCTCTCCCTCTGGGAGAGGGTAAAACGGCCTTCATGCGATTGCCCTGATTAAGGATGCACTAAGCCAACAGGTTATGCTACACTAGGGGCAGTTAAAAACCACTTTTGTGTTTGCGTTTAGGTGTGCTTATGTTGTGTGCGTCATGGGTCAGAGCGTCGGCTGCTGCTAGGCAGGCGGTTAATGGTGTGTTGGTGGTTATCACCTTACTTAGCCTTGCTACCGCTGGCTATTTAGGCTACACCCAATGGCAACTTAAAGGTGCCGCTGGTGGCCCACCAGGCAAGGGAGGCCCCATGGGTGGCCCTAGCAGTGGTGGTTTGCCTGTTACCCTCGGCACGGCAGAATTGACCTCGTTTGTTGAAGGCAGCGAACTGTTGGCCGTTGCCGATGCTCGTCAATCAGTTGAAATACGCCCCCAAGTGATGGGAACCATCACACAAATTTTAGTGCAGCAAGGCCAACGTGTGAGCAAGGGGCAAGCCCTGCTGGTGATTGATAATGCCCAACAGCAAGCCACAGCTATAGCCGCCGAAGCGGGTGTGGCACAAGTCACCCAACAACAAGCCCAAGCGCAACAACAGCTTGCCCAAGTGCAAGCCGCCCTAGTGCGAGATCAAGCTGCTTTGGCCTTTAGTAAGCAGCAGCTTAGCCGTTACCAATCGCTGAGTGTGACGGACACCGTGACTCGAAACGACCTTGACCGCATACAAGCCGAAACCACGCAAGCCCAAGCCCAAGTGCAGGCTCGGCAAGCCGAAATTAAAGCCGTGCGTGCTGGCCTAGCCGCCTTACAAGCACAAGCACGTGGTGCGCAAAGCAGTGCCAATGCTCAAGATGTGTTGTTAGATAGGTACACCCTACGTGCGCCCTTTGCAGGTGTTGTTGGCGAACTCCCCACCAAGGTGGGCGACTACGTGGCGCCCTCTGCCGTGGTGGCAACCGTTACCCAAGCCAACGAGCTAGAGATTAAAGTACCTGTGCCTGCCAGCATGGCAGGGCAGTTAGGGCAAGTAAGCCGTGTGGCGGTACTGTCTGCCACGGGTGAGGTGTTAGGCCAAGCTCCCGTGTTTTTTAAGGCCGAACGCCTTGACCCTGAGACTCAAACCCGCCTGATTAAAGCCCGATGGGACAACAGCCAAGGCCAACTGACGGACGACCAACAAGTGCGGGTTAAGTTGGTGCTTAGCACGCAACAAACGCTTGCCCTGCCTAGTTATGCCGTGGTGCGCCAAGGCGATGAGCGTGTGGTGTTTGTAGCCAGCCCCCTACCCAGTAAGGATCCCAAAGCTCCGCCCCTGTTTGCTACCGAACGCCGCACGGTAACCGTAGGCCAACGCCAAGGTGATACCTTAGCCATTACCCAAGGGCTACAACCTAACGAATCGGTGGTGCTGGCAGGCGCACAAAAGCTAGGCGTTATGCCCCCAGGTATGCCCGTGATGCAACTGCCCCCTGCCCCTAAGGGTTAGGGTCTAGGTGATAATAGGCGTACACGGTGGTTAAACCATCTTTAGATTTTGCGTAAAATACACCTTTGTGGGCAAAATCCATGTTGTTATACTGTGTTTTAGGCGACACTGAACCCGCTGGCCCATTGAGTGTTACCAACCCTTCGCTGGGTATGTATAAGTAGGCTGCATTATCAAACTTTGACCCAATGTATAAGTCGCCCGTCGTTGGGTTAACATGTAGGTTACTATCTCGGCCTGCATCACGCTTATCGGGTATAATGGTGTTAAAGGTTGTGCCATCAAAATAAAAAAGCTGGTGAATCCATTGGTCTGCACCAAAGTAAGCCCCAGGGTATAACCCTGTTACTGTAGGGAGTGAAGAGTTACCCATACGTACGTCAGACTGGTCGAGCAGTGAGACGTTAGTTACGTTAGCTTCATGCACGGCTCGTTTGCTAGAGCAGGTTAAGGGGTGACACCCTGTAGCAACCGCATTATTGTAATGAGCTAAGCTTAAGCCGCTTGCAGGCAATAAGGTTACAGTGCCTGTTGCACCGTTAATATAAGCACCATCAGTATATCTATATAAATAGATTCTGTTTTGTACTAAATCCATTAACGAGAACGAATAATAATGAAGCTCGGGCAACGTGGTGACAGAAGGCGAGGCTTCTGTGGGGAAGCTGACCCGTATTTTACGTTCGCCTGGGGCAGTATACACTTGATTTTGAAGGATGTTGAACAAGTTGGCGTGCATACCCCCATACCACCCAAACGCCCCAATAGTGGCCAAACCATGGGTTGGGTGCCATGTATACACAGTATTAAGCGATGTGCTACCGTTTGAAAACAAAATTCGCCCCGTATTAGGGTTAACTACCAGTGTTTGGTAACCCACGTTATGTCCGTTAAGTAGGGTACTTAGCCCCGTTGAGCTGTGGTAGGTTAAAAAATGATGCGTGGCATTAAAGCAGCCATCATGGAACTGAAACGTCATGTACAGCCTGCCATCGGCAGGGTTAAGCATGTTGTAGACTAAGGGTGTGCAGTCACCTTTTACCCAGTTAAATGTGGCTAAGTGCGTGGTTGTTTCGGTATTAGGGTTAAAACCATAAAGGCCTTCGGCACCTGTGGCTTGCCTGTAGGCGTAGGCCATGCCTGTGTTAGGGTCGGCAACCACGTTGCTGTACAAAAAGTCTGCGCCGCCCATGGCAGGTACTGATACCAAGGTATTATCAGCCTTAAGCCAGTAGAACCGCTGGTTACCTCTGTCTAAAATAAAGATGTTGTCATTGGTCACATCTTGAAAAAGGCTATGGGGCGTACCGTTAAATAACGTGGTTAAACCACTACAGGGTTTATACATAAAGGAGCGGGCTGTGGCAGCGTTATTGTCGCCAAAAAACGCACGGCTTTGTAATTGGTCTACATAAAATGTGCCAGATACGTCTACAATATCAGTCACCAGCGGGGTAATGGTTTGCACAGGGGCGGGAAAGTCGCATGGGGCAGCCGCTTCAACCGTGCCAAGACGAAACCATTGGGTTTTGGTGAGGTCAATACCGTTATAGGTAGCCCGTGCGGTTAGTTGCACGTAGTTGCCACGGCTAGCACTGACGTAAGCATCTACCGTGACGTTGCCCGCTGTGGGTGTCCCTGTTTCGGGGTCGGTAACGGCAAAGGTCACATCGTCATAGTCGGCGGTGCCGCCAAGGTTAAAGTCGACGGAAATCTCGTTGTTGTTGGCGTTGGCGTAGGCTTGCACGTCGGCCTTAAAGCGGAGTAATGCTGTGTTTAACGCCTCTTTGACCCCTTGGTTTTGGCTGCTTAGGGCAGCTTCATCGCCGAGTGAGCGGGTGGTAATAAGGCTGAGTACTAACAGTTGTGCTGTAATACCCAACAGTACGGCAAGCACCAGCACCACTGTTGAACCTTGGGCAGCTTGGTGTAAATGGCGTTTTGGGCAAATTGGCATGGGCTAGCTGTCCTTAAAAAGTGGCATACTGAAAGCATAAACTTTGCCTAGGTTGGGGGCAATAAGGTAAAGGATATTACCAATTTCGTCAATCTCAATTCTAAAGGCTGTCTCAGTGGTGGCGGCGTTGCCCGCCCCTAGCCCCGTGGCCGAAACATCAATGGCCACATCGTGGCTGGCACCCAAGTAGGCTCCTGCGGCGTTGTAGCGGCGTAAGGTGATGTTATTGCCCGTTTTGTTGCTGTCTATTACGTATAAGTAGCCTGTGCGTTGATCAATGGCGATGCCTGTGGGGGTGGTGTTTTGGTTGACGCTGACTGTTGCAGCTGGTGTTAACGCCCCTGTGGCTTTACGGTTGGCAAACTGATACAAGGTTTTGCTGGTAGGTTGTAACAGCCAGATGGCGGTGTTGGCTTCGTCTAAGGCTAAGGCACTGCCCGTGGTGTAATAGGAGGCGTTGAGTGTGCCGCTACCCGTAAGGTTATGCGTTTTAGTGGAGGTGTAGTAGGTGTAATGCTCAAGGGTGCCATCGGTGGTGTTAAGTAGATACAGGGTATTGTCAGCATCGGTGGCCATGGCGGTGTAGGTTTTGCCATCGGCAATGTTAACAAGCCCATGATCTTGTGGTATGCCATTGACATTAGCCTTGGCAATTTTAAAATTACCAGCCACCGCTGCAGGGTTGGGTCTGTTATAATCAAGGATATAAGCTGGGCGGTTGGCCTCAGAGCTGGTTAATAAAATGAGTTTTCGGTTGGTATCAATGCCTGTTCTTGCTAATGCACCATAGCTACCCGAAGGTAACACACCAGGAGCAATTAACGTGTGTAACCCTGAGAGCGCAGAATAGCTAAAATAGCCATTAGCTCCGCTAGAAGCGGCAAATAAGACTTCTTGTGTGCCTTGATCAAATAAATTATTGCTACCCACACCTGTGCCAGTAATGGGTAGGGTTAACAATGAGTTATTTAATAACTTGTACAAATTAAAAACATTGTTTAGCGAGGAAGGTACGACAAGCATTTTAGGTGTGGTAAACAGGCGAAGCGTCGTATTGGCATGATCAATACCTGTAGTGAGTGTTGTTAAAGTGCCACTCACGGGGTTGTACTTCCAAACGGTGTCCTCAAGTATTGTATCATTACCAATATAAAGGTCGCCAGTACTTGAGTCTAAAACAAGGCTATTTTTGCCGTAACTTGTCCCTGTAGGGGTAAGTGTAGTTAGTGTGTGAGTGAGGTAATTATAAGCATAGGTACCGCGATTAAGGCCACTAACGTAAAAATAAAAACGTGTATTGGTTTTATCTAATTGGGCTGAAGCTGGCCATTGGGCTAAGGCTGATGGCGTTCGGGGTTGAACATAAATATCATCATATTGACCAGGGCGGGTGCTAGATGATTTGAAAATGGTGGATAAACCACTTTGGCCATTTTCCCAGTAGTATAGACCATCATGATCACCAAAAATGACTCTGTTTTGGGCACCACCTACAGGCCAAATTGAATAGTGCCTACCTGGCCTATCTAAGCCGTTGGCCAACGTTGTTAGTGTACCCCCATTACCAGCCACATTGGGACACCAAAGGTTGATACGAGTGGTTCTACCATCCGAAGTTGACAAGCCTCTACCTATAAAAAGACAACCTGTATCCTCATTAATTTGAAAAGGGCTACCATAAAAATAAGCATTGCCTATAGGTATGGTAACCAATGTATTCGTGTTTTCGTTATACATGTTCATTGCGTTATTACGGGTAAAGTATAATAAACCTCTGGCCGTATCTACAAAATACTGGCCACTAGCCAATACATTACCAGAATCTGGGGCAAGTAATGTTGTAAGTACCCCTGTGTTAGGGTTGTATACACGCAGAGGCCTTGTTTCGTCGTCTCTGCTACCAATATAAAGCCTACCTGTGTTAGGGCTAATAAACATGGAGGTAAACACATCAAAACTTGAAATGATAGTGGAAAGCGTACCGCTACTGGCTTTATAAAAATAGGTCCTTTGATTCGTATCGCTGAAAAAAAAGTGTCCTCTGGCATTATCCACAGCTATGGATTGCGTTATGCCTGTTTGGCTAGCCAAAATGGTTTGTAACCCAGTTGAGGCTGTTCCTTCAGATAAATCATAGGGCAGGGCTGCTAACGTGCGGTTGGTTGGGTCCAAGTGGAGCGTTTGGCCGTTTACAGTAAAATCCTCCATACTTTGTGACGTATCCACGGTATAGAGTAATAAGGCTTTGTCGGCGGCTAGTTGGCCTTCAGCTTCGGTTAGTTGGCTACCCACCACAAGGCGTAGCTCGGCTAGGGGCAGGGTTTGGGCAAGGTTGGCTTCGTTTCTAAACGTCCAGTTGTTAATTTTTACAAAGGTGGCTTGGTCGGGGGTTAGGCTACAGGCTGTGTCGTTACAGTAATCAAACACGGCTGAAGCAGCCAGCGTAAACGCCGTGCTGGGGTGGCTACGGTAGGGCGAATACGCCTCCCATGCGGTGCCGTTGTAAGTTAGGGCTTGCACCTGTCTGCGCCCGTTACTATCTATCAGCCTTAGGCCACCGTAGCGTTGCTCGTTACGCATGGGGTCGCGGTAGCTATAACGTAGTTCAGTGGCGGGGGTATAGTTGTCTTCGGAAGTAGGCAAAAGGAGCTTAGGGCTTTGTGCCAACTCAGTACTGAGCTGTTGTAGCATCAGGCTCACATCATGCGATAGCCCTAATTGCTCGCGCACCTTGATAATACGGCTTGAGAAATACGCCGATGAGGTGAGCAACGTGGGTATTAGTACCAAGCCAACAATGGCTAGGGTTATCAGGGTTTCGGTTAAGGTCACCCCTTTGGCGTAGGGTTGTTTTGGCATGATGGCGTCAGGCTCAAGGCTAGGGCTAGGGTATGCTTTTGAGTATATCGTACTTTTTGGCCTAAGCTAGAGGGTAAGTGTAAAGTTGCGTAACGCAGAGGAGGCTTAACGCTGTGTGGGCAGACTGGGTCTATCAAAAAAGGTGTTCAACTCGTCGGCACTAATTAAGTGAGCGATGGGGCGGCCGTGGGGGCAACTCCACGGCAGGGTGCAGGCTAGCCATTGCGCCACAATGGCTTCCATTTGGGCGGGGCTTAACCTGTCGCCTGCACGCACGGCACTGTGGCACGCTAGCGTGGCCAGTAGGTCTTGTTCTTCCCATTCAACTTGGCCGCTGGCCTGTACATGGGTGAGTAGGTGCTGCAACTGCTCTCGCCAACTGAGTTGTTTGGCACGGTCGGGGTAGACTAAGGGCAACGCCGTTAGTTGCCAGCCTTGGGTGGGTGAGTGACCAAAGCCAAAGCCCAAAGCCTCAAGTTTGGGTTGTACTTGGGCTAACACGTCGGCTAGTGGCTCGCTTAAGGGTAAGGGTTCGGGGGTAAGTAAGGGTTGGCTAATGGCAACATCCCCTTGGCGTTGGCGCATGAGACGTTCGTACCCGTAGCGTTCGCTGGCGATGTGTTGATCGACCACCATCAAGCCTTTTTGCGTCTCTAGCAGGATGTACGTCTCTTTAAGTTGGCCGATGACTCGCCATTGGCTTTGTTGATAGGTGGGTTCGTCTGTTTGGGATGCTGCCTCGGGTGTTGGGGGTAGAGGCGTGGTATCGAGGGCTTGGGGCATGGCTCCCACAGGCGAGGTGAGGGGCAAGGGGCGTTGCCAGCCCATGGCTCGCTGGTTGAGCAACCCCGAAGGGCGATGCACAGAGGGCAACCCTGCATCTTGCCCAAAGGGACGTAGGGCCATCTCGGTTAACGCTGCCGTGTCTGTGTCCATTGCCTTTGGGGGAGGGGTCTGCATCCCATACGCCACACTAAACGAGGTAGCTAGGGTTTGCTGCACGGTGTGGCGTACCAAGGCCAAGACTTCGTTGGGGCGTTGGTAGCGTACCTCTCGTTTGGCGGGGTGAACATTCACATCCACTTGTTCGGGTGGCCAAGTAAGCCACACCACCGCTAGGGGATAGGTGCGTTCGGCCACGACTCCCTTAAGGCCAAGCTCGATGGCTTTGCCCAGGGTTTGGCAGCGCACGCCTCGTTGGTTAAGCACCTGCCACCACGCCTTGCGTGTGCCTTGGTGCAAGTGCAAAGCCTTGGGCGATGCCATCACCACGTGAGCCGTTGCACCAAGCAGGGGGTCTGTCCATTGGCCTTCAACAAGGTGTTGGGCATCGGCAGGGTTGAGGTTAAAGGTTTCAATCACTCGTTGCAAGGGCGAGGGGTTGGCCGTGGTGGCCAGCTTTTTTTTGCCTTGGCAGGTATAGGTAAAGCGCACCTTGGGGTGAGACAGTGCAAGGTGTTGCATGGTCTCCGTCATGGCGGCTAATTCGGCTTGGGGGCGTTTTAAAAACTTGAGGCGAGCAGGCACGTTGGCAAAGAGGTCGCTCACTTCCATAATGGTGCCTACGGCGCAAGCGGTGGGTTGTAGGGGGTAAACTTGCCCCTGCACCACCCGTAGTTCGACCCCCTGGGGGGCGTGGGCTTGGCGACTTTGGCAACGCACACTGGCCACGGCACTGATACTGGCGAGGGCTTCGCCCCGAAAACCTAAGGTGCCAATAGCGTTAAGGGTATCGGCAGAGGGGACTTTGCTGGTGGCATGGTTCTCAAAGGCAAGGGGGAGATCGTCTGGTGCCATGCCACAGCCGTTGTCGGCCACACGTAGGTAGCTGGTGTCGGGCGACACATCTACGGCGATTTCGGTTGCGCCAGCGTCTAGGCTGTTTTCTACCAGCTCTTTAAGCAGTGAGGCAGGGCGTTCGACCACTTCGCCCGCAGCAATGCGGTTGATGAGTTCGGGGGGGAGACGGCGGAGTTGTCTGTGGGTGATGGCTAGAGTCATAGCCGTTAGCTTAGCACCACCCAAGGCACGTGTGTAGGGGTGTTTACACAACAAAGCTCAGTAGGGCGAGACATCCTACTGAGCTTTGTTTAAAATTTAAACTACCGTTATTTATTGGTAATAGTAGCAGTGGTTACACCTTGTGAAAAAGCATAGCTGGCGTTAATACCTTTAAAGTTATTGCAAGTTATGGTTGCTGCTGCTGGTGCAGTACACAAGGCAACGCCTGCACGGTCTACTGGGGTGACAATGGTAAATGTACCCGTATTGATTTTAGTTCTGTCATTTGTTACAAAATCAGTGTAAGCGGTAGGTTGGCGAGCGTTAGCAGCCATAAAGGTAGCGGCGGCGGTGTTAAGCTGTGTGCCAAAGTTTTCGGCAACGGCACGTTCGGCACCAGCGGTTAAGTTGCTAAAACGTTGAATGGCTACCGAAGCCAAAATGGCAATGATGGCGATAACAACGGCCAATTCAATTAAGGTAAAGCCTTTAGCTGAATCGTGTGTCATGTGTTAGGGTCCTTTTGTATAAGTACTGACGGAGACTACACGGCTGTGTTTTCATTAGTGTAACCTCAGTTTAGGTATCGGGCGTAGTGGGCATAACTAAATACATTGTTTAGTTTACTGTTACATAGGGTGGTGGGGTAGCTATACAACAAAACTCAGCTGAGTTTTGTAACTCTACTGAGCTTTGTTTGAAACTTAAACTATGGCTTATTTGTTAACAATAGTAGCGGTGGTTACACCCTGAGAAAAGGCATAGCTGGCGTTAATACCTTTAAAGTTATTGCACGTTATGG
>JBIKUS010000178.1:0-3470 GCA_044347425.1 Vampirovibrionales bacterium
ACTTACATAGGGTAAAGCAAATGGCGTTAATGTTACTACAGCAGGGCAAAGGCAAAAAGAGTGTGCGTGGATGTCAAAAACAAGCAGGTTGGGACAATGCTACCTTACTCAAACTGCTTGCAAATCCCTCTTAAGCCTTCATGCGATTGCCTTGGGCAAACCCCATGGCTAACTATCAACAATTGTAACTGTGCCTATTGTATTGTTTATAAAAGTTAGATATATTTATAATATATATTTTTTAATGCCTTTTTCTTTATCTATCTCGCTTTCGCTTCCTCCCTCTATCAAGGATGAACCCATGTTTAACCAAACCTCTCTGCTGCCAGGGTCAACGTCTGCTGCTGCCTTTACCACCTTTCCTGCAACTACCCCATCTACCACGCCAGCTCCTGTTACCACTACCACGCCCCCAACCACAACACCCACAGCTACTACAGGCCAGCAAGGTGCGGTGACGGGTAAGTTTTTACCCATGAGCAACCCCATGTTGCAACAAGGGTTAACGCTGCTTAATAACCTAGAGCCTGAAAGCCAAACCTACCAATCACTAGTACACAGGCTGCACGGTGTTGCTGCCCAAGGTAGTAGCCCCGCAAGCGACAGCCACGCCATTAACCATGCTTTGATGCAGGGCAATGCAACGGGTGTGCGGGGTACCATGGCATCACTCAGTAGTATTGCTAGCAATTTGAATGATCCCTCGACCTTGCAATCGGTAGCTGCTCGATGGGAAGGCCTCTCCAGTATCGCCGAAAACTTTGACTTGGCGGCCAACAATTTTGGCTTTGCCTTTGGCCTACAAAAGGAGTTTAACCAAGACTTACAAGCCGTGACGAATCCGCAAGCCAAAGCCTTACTAGGCCAATTGTGGGGCGAGCGGGGTACTGGCCGAGACCTGAACCAAGCTACCCAAAACAGACAGGTGTTTGACACACTCTCTACCCTGCGTAACCAATTACCGCCCGACCAACAAGCCGCCATAGACAAAGCTCAGCGTTCTGGCTCTACCACGTTTTACCAAGCACGGGCGTTAGAGACGTTGAACACCTTGGCCAATCTTCCGACAGAAGCTTCGCGCTTTGGTAGTGCTTTGGTTAATAGGTATAACGGTTTGCACCAAGCTATTGCCCAATTACGCGAGGGCAGACCCCCCATTACACCCCAAAGCGTGGGTTTGGCTTAACGTTGGTTTAAGCGCAAGGCGTGTGCCAAGTTGGCATGGCCTTGGGTTTGGGCGTGAGCGGCCATTGCCTCTAAAAAGGCGTGACGTTGTTGCTGGTTAGCTTGGCTAGCGGCACTGGTTACCCGAGTGGCCTTGCTGGTGGCTCCTGCACTGGGTAGGGTGTCTCGCACGGTACGCACGGTTGAGGGGCGAGTCATGGTTTTACCTGCCACAGGGGTAGGTGCGGTGACGGCTACTTGGCCGTAGCGTTGGTAGCCTTGGCTTTGCTTTAGGCTAGCAGCAGCAGGTAAAGGGGTGTTTGCTGGTGCCGTAGCCACAGCAGCCGTAACAGGCGTGGCTTTGGCTTGGCGTGGTGTGGCGGGTTGCGTGGCATAGCGGCTAGCACCAAAGCGTAACCCTTGCGCTTGGGCTGGTAAGTCGGGCAAGCTGGTGGCTGGGTTGGCTTCCACCACGGCGGCTTCGGCTTTGACAGCACCAGTCATTTTGCGGCCTGCCCACACAGCAACCCCTGTTAATAGGGCTAATAAGGCCAAAGCTAAGGCGGTAACGGGTTGTGCCAAGGTGCTTAAGGCTTGTTTGGCCAAGGGTTTTAACCAGCCAAGGCTAGCCAAAGGGCTAGCGTGTACTGCGGGGTCAGGCGAGGCTTGAGCCACGGCAGGCACTTGCCATAGTAAGGTGGGGCTGCTGAGCTTATGGCCTTGTAAGGTGATGAGCGCATCACCGTTGGGGCTTTGTTCTACCAAGACGTGGCTCACCAGCGGAGCATCCTCAGTGTTGACCATGAGGGTGGGGGGTAGGTCGGCTTGGTTGAGTTTGAGTATCACTTGGTCATAGCTGGCGGCTTGCACGGTCACGGGGCGAGCCTGTTGCGAATCATGGAGTATCACCTGTAACCCTGTGGGGCTTTGCTGCACGGCCAAGCCCGTGAGTTGGGCATGTGCAGGGGCAGCTATAACACCCATGACGATGATGGCCATGCTGACCCACAAAGCCATGGTTTGGCTGTTGGTAGTGGGGCGATAGGTGCAAGGCAAAGCAAAGCTAACTGAAGTCACTGGTGCCAGTCTCCGTTAAAAGGTGGTATGGGTTAAAATTGGGTGGGTAAGGCAGGGTGGCCAGTGGTGGTTAGTGGGTTGCCCTGTCTCTCGTCTCTCCTACTATGAGTATAGTAGTGTTTATCGTGGGTGCAGTTCATCCGTCTGTGGGCTTAGGTCAGGTGGAGGAGTGTTGTTACATAAATTAGTGATACTTTTGGCAATCATGTAAAAGGCTTCATTGTAGCTAGAGAGTTGGTGTATTCAAGGGGTAGGCCTTGCCTCCCCCGCAAGACGGGCTTCCCCCTCCGTTTTCGCCCCAAAAAACACAAGAGTGGGCAGAAAAGCCAGTTTCTTTTGAATTGAAACTGCCCTTTCAGGGCGGAGCATTTTGTAAAGGTCGTTCGTCATGGCGACCCCTACGGGGTGCTGCGCAGCCTTGACGAGAGTCTGACTTAACAGATTAGATGAGGCATTCTCCCTTTGGTTTTAGGCATATCGCTTTAACAAAGCTTGTTGTGGTAGCGTTGACGTATTACACTGTTTTCATTTGGCGATGACATCTTAAAGGCTTCTTTGCATGGCGCAACTTCATGGCATCATAACCAATGCAACTGTGGTTACCGCCACAAACACCCAACAGGCTGATATTTGGTGGTGTGGCGAGCGCATCCATCAAATTGCCCCTAACCTACAGTGCCAACGCCCACAGTGGGACGTTAGCATTGACGGCACAGGCCTGTTTGCCCTGCCTGGCGGTATTGACCCCCATACTCACCTAGAGATGCCCTTTATGGGGACGACGAGCAGCGACGATTTTGAAACGGGTACCCGTGCAGCCCTACACGGTGGCACCACCACCATTATTGACTTTGCCATGCAGCGTAAAGGGCAAACCCTCTTTGATACGTATCACCTGTGGCGAGACAAAGCTGCCAAAGCCGTGGCCGACTACAGCTTTCATGTAGCGGTGACCGACCTGAACCCCGACACGCTGGCCGAAGTGCCTCGGTTGATTAGCGAGGAGGGCATCCGCTCGTTTAAGGTGTTTATGGCCTACAAGCAAGCCCTTATGGTGGGCGACGAGGCCTTGTTGGCTCTGTTGGCTACCACTGCCAAGCATGGTGCCAAGGTGCTTGCCCATTGCGAACACGGCGATATGATTGACTGGCTGGTGCAGCAAACCCGTGCTAGCGGGGCGGATATCAGCGACCCTCGACACCATGCCCTCACCCGCCCGCCGTTGGTAG
>JBIKUS010000055.1:0-12835 GCA_044347425.1 Vampirovibrionales bacterium
AAATGACTTTAGCATCGTTGCCGTTAAAGTTTTGGGTTTCGGTTTCCAAATCATCAGGCAGACGAATCTCACCACCAAACTCGGTTTGTAGCGTCGTTTCGGCCAGTACGTCTTCTTCTAGCACCAATTGGTCATGCGTCACCAAAATATCGCTGTTGGCAGGCAGGTTATACACCTCGCCGCCCATCACCCAAATGGTGCCACCACGGTTAGAGGTACGGGAAATGTTGCCTTGACGGTCACGCTTTTCATCGGCATCAAAGCCTTCGTAACGCACCATACCACTTAAATCGGTGGTGATGTCTTTGGTGGCTTTCTCGGTAAGACGGTTAATGTCACCTCGGCCAGCACCACGTTCGTACTCGGCCAACAGGTCATCAGCAGCAATCACCGTACCTTTGTCAGCTTTGTGTAACATGGCATTAAAGGGAATGGTATAGGTGTCTTTTTCGCCGTTTTCAGCTTCAATAATCAATTGGGCATCACGAACAGACACGTCTACCACGTCACCGTGGCGGGTTCTAAAGTCACGACGGGCAAGTGATTCGCTGACAATTTTACCTGCACGCTTGGCTTTAATGGTTTCTCGGTTTGAGCTGCCACTAAATACACCACCTGTGTGGAAGGTACGCATGGTGAGCTGTGTACCTGGCTCGCCAATACTTTGAGCAGCCATGATACCAATCGCCTCGCCCAAATCAACCAAGTGGTTGTTGGTAAGCGACCAGCCGTAACATTTACGGCAAATACCAAAACTGGTTTCGCAAGTTAGGCCAGAGCGTACCAATACTTCGGCGATGCCAGCATCGGCAATCAGTTTGGCGGTAGGGGGGTCAATCACTTGTCCGCCCTCAGCCAAGACTTCTTTGGTTTCTGGGTGAAGAATCTCAACGGCAGACGTGCGTGAAATAATACGCTCTTCAAGCGAGAGCGTGGTACCAATCGCACGCATCCACACACCTTTGGTGGTGCCACAATCTTCTTCGGTAATGATGACGTCTTGTGCCACGTCTACCAAACGACGGGTTAAATAGCCCGAGTCGGCTGTTTTTAAGGCGGTGTCAACCAAGCCCTTACGCGCGCCGTAGCTTGAAATGATGTATTCAGTTACACTCAAGCCTTCCCTAAAGTTACTTTTAATAGGTAAGTCGATAATTTGACCTTGTGAGTCTGCCATCAACCCACGCATACCTACCAGTTGGCGTACTTGGCTCAAGTTACCCCTTGCCCCCGAGAAGGCCATCATGTAGATGGGGTTCAGGCGGTTAAAGCCGTCAACAATCTCTTGGGTGAGGCGTTCGTTGGTTTCGCTCCAGGTGTCAATAACCTTGGTGTAACGCTCTACTTCGGTAATTTCGCCGTGTAGGTAGCGTTGCAACGAGGCATCCAGTGTTGCCTCAGCTTCGGCCATCAGGGCTTTTTTAATGGCGGGTACTTCCAAATCTTCTACAGAGATGGTAACACCTGCCATGGTGGCATGTTTAAAACCAAGGTTTTTAAGCATGTTGGCCAATTGGGCTGTTTTAGCCATACCAAATTGGGTATAGACAGATGAAAGTAATTTCCCCAACTCCTTTTTATTGACCACATGGTTCATAAAAGGGATGGTAGGTTTTTTGGTGGTGCGGGATGTCATAACGTAACTCATGCGTGGCAATGCCTCAATTTAAAAAACGAACTAACGACAACCCTAAGCCAAGGCGGCTTGTACGGTTTTGTTAAAGAGAATACGTCCGATGGTGGTTTCCATCATTTCGCCTTGCTCGTTACGCACCATAATTTTGGCATGGGTGTGTACACGGCCAGCTTCGTAGGCAGAAAGCGCATCATCAAAGTTATAAAAACGCATCCCTTTGCCCGCTTTGGGGTTGGGGTTATCTAGCGTTAAATAGTAAATGCCCAATACCATATCTTGCGTGGGGGTAATTGAAGGTTGACCTGTTGAAGGTAGTAATACGTTGTTTGAGGCCATCATCAACAGACGGGCTTCAGCTTGCGCCTCCAGCGAGAGGGGGACGTGGACGGCCATTTGGTCGCCGTCAAAGTCAGCGTTAAAGGCGGTACACACCAGCGGATGCAACTGAATGGCTCGGCCTTCTACCAGTACAGGTTCAAACGCCTGAATACCCAAGCGGTGCAGGGTGGGCGCACGGTTGAGCAGGATGGGGTGGCCTTTAATGACTTCTTCTAGTACGTCCCATACAATGGTTTCGCTGCGCTCTATTTTCTTTTTGGCCGATTTGATGTTTTGACATTCGCCACGTTCAATTAGCTTGTTAATAACAAAAGGCTTAAACAGCTCAATCGCCATCTCTTTGGGGAGGCCACATTGGTGGAGCTCCAGCTTGGGGCCAACCACAATAACGCTACGGCCAGAGTAGTCAACCCTTTTACCCAACAAGTTTTGGCGGAAGCGGCCTTGCTTACCTTCAATAATGTTGCTGAGTGATTTTAGCGGACGGTTGTTAGGGCCTACCACGGTACGGCCACGTCGGCCGTTATCAATCAGCGCATCCACTGATTCTTGCAACATCCGTTTTTCGTTACGCACAATAATTTCGGGCGCACCCATGTCTAGCAAGCGTTGCAAGCGGTTGTTACGGTTGATGACTCGGCGATACAGGTCATTGAGGTCACTCGTGGCGAAACGCCCACCATCCAACTGCACCATGGGGCGCAAATCGGGCGGTGCTACAGGCAACACATCCATAATCATCGACGTTGGGTCAGTACCACTATTAAGGAGTGATTCTACCAAACGCAAACGCTTCATCACTTTAATACGGCGTTGCACGCTACCACCAGCTTGCTCTAGCGCACCTTTAAGTTCTTGGCAGAGGACGTTAAGGTCAATCGCCACGAGCATCGCCTTAATAGCTTCAGCACCAATGCCCACTTCAAGCTGAGCCTCTTCGTTCTCATCCAGCAGGGTGTCGTAGTCTTCTTCGCTAAGCAGTTGGCCGTAGGCCAACTCGGTATTGCCTGGGTCAAGCACAATGTAAGCGTTAAAGTAGATGACTTGCTCGAGATCCTTTAGAGGCATATCGAGCAGCGTACCCATGTAGCTGGGGATGCCTTTTAAAAACCAGATGTGGGAGACGGGCGCAGCCAGTTGGATATGCCCCATACGTACACGACGTACACGGGCTTCGGTCACTTCAACGCCGCAACGCTCGCAAATAATACCCCTGTGGCGCACACGTTTGTATTTGCCGCAAAAGCATTCCCAGTCTTTGGTGGGGCCAAAAATGCGTTCGCAAAACAAGCCGCCCATTTCGGGTTTCAGGGTACGGTAGTTAATGGTTTCGGGCTTTTTGACTTCGCCATAAGACAAATCCAAAATACGCTCTGAGGAGGCGATACCAATTTTGATAAAATCAAACTGCTCGGTGGGCTTAACGATAGACAAGGGGAGTGTCTCCTAAATTACTCGGGGTCATCAATGCGGTAAGACGGCGATCGTCTACAAATCGCTTGATGAGAAAAAGTTCATGAGTTCAGACGCGTCGTTCGTGGCAAACTGCCCTTTACGTGCTAAGCGTTTGGTGGCCGAATCATCCAGCATCAGGTCAACTTCCACCTCGCTGCCGTCTTTGCCTTGCTTAATGGATTTGATATCGAGACCGATACTTTGGAGTTCTCGCACCAACACCTTAAACGATTCGGGGATGCCTGGCTTGTTGAGGTTTTCACCCTTTACAATCGCTTCGTAGGCACGGCTACGCCCTGTCACGTCGTCAGATTTGATCGTCAACATTTCTTGCAAGGTATAGGCGGCACCGTAGGCTTCTAGGGCCCACACTTCCATCTCTCCAAAGCGTTGGCCACCAAATTGGGCTTTGCCGCCAAGGGGTTGCTGCGTCACCAAGCTGTAAGGGCCCGTTGAGCGTGCGTGAATCTTATCGTCCACCAAGTGAACGAGTTTCATCACCGTCATGTGGCCTACGGCAACAGGGTTGTCAAAGGCTTCGCCCGTACGGCCATCAAGCAAGACAGCCTTACCGTTGGGGTAGAGCCAATCCACGCCACGTTGCTCAATAGCATCGGTCAGCTCTTTGCGTACAGCGTTGTACGAGGCTTCTTCGCCAAACATTTCGTCAAACGGTGGTACTTCGTAGATTTTACCCGTGAGCATGGAGGCCAAGCCCAACAGGGTTTCATACGTTTGTCCCACGTTCATACGTGACGGCACGCCCAGCGGGTTCAATACCACATCAACGGAGGTACCATCAGGCAAGAAGGGCATATCCTCAACGGGGAGAATGCGGGAGACAATACCCTTGTTGCCATGGCGGCCAGCCACCTTATCGCCCACGCTTACTTTGCGCTTTTGCGCCAAGTAAACACGCACAACGGTGTTAGCACCAGGGGGTAATTCATCACCACGTTCACGGTCAAAGATTTTGACATCGACGACACGTCCACCTTCGCCGTGAGGGACACGAAGCGAGTTATCACGAACATCTCTGGCTTTTTCGGCAAAAATGGCACGTAATAGCTTTTCTTCGGGGGGGTGTTCGGTTTCGCCTTTAGGCGAGATTTTACCCACCAGGATATCGTCGGCGTAGACCCTCGCGCCTACACGCACAATGCCTCTATCATCAAGGTTTTTGAGGGCATCTTCGCTGACGTTGGGGATTTCTCGAGTGATTTCCTCTGGGCCAAGTTTAGTGGTACGGGCTTCAGCTTCAAACTTTTCAATGTGGATACTGGTAAACACGTCATCATGCACGAGACGTTGGCTCATCAACACCGAATCTTCAAAGTTGTAACCTTCCCATGGCATAAAGGCCACCAGTACGTTTTTACCCAAGGCCAACTCGCCATGATCCGTGGAGGCACCATCGGCCAGCACGGTGCCAATTTCGGCCACTTGCCCTTCATAGGCAATGGGGCGTTGGTTAATACAGGTGTCTTGGTTGCTCCGTAAGTACTTCATCAACTTGTGACGAATGACTTTGTTGGTCTCTTTACAACGAATATCGACATGTTCGGCGGTGACTTTTTCCACCGTACCAGCCACAGAGGCTTGCAAACACATACCCGAGTCGGTAGCGACACGTTTTTCAAGGCCAGTACCCACGGCGGGGCGTTGCGTACGCACCAATGGCACAGCTTGGCGTTGCATGTTGGATCCCATCAGCGCACGGTTGGCATCGTCATGCTCCAAGAAGGGGATGAGCGAGGTACCCACGGAGACGATTTGAATGGGCGATACACCTACGTAGTCAATAGATTCGGGCGAGGCGGTTACAAACTCGCTACGGTAACGTACGGGGATTTGCGTGCCAAGGATTTTACCGTTTTCGTCCCGACGAATGTCACCAGGAGCGACTCGTAGGTTGTCTTCTTCATCAGCGGAGACAAAGTGAATCTCATCGGTAACGATGCCTTTTTTAACCACTTTGTAAGGCGTTTCTAAAAAGCCGTAGTCGTTGACACGAGCGAAGGTACAGAGGCTACCAATCAAACCAGCGTTAGGACCTTCGGGCGTTTCTACGGGGCAAATACGGCCGTAGTGGCTAGGGTGAATATCCCTGACCGCAAAGCCAGCTCTGTCTCGTGACAAACCGCCAGGGCCTAAGGCCGAAAGGCGACGTTTGTGTGTCAGCTCTGCCAGTGGGTTGGTTTGGTCCATAAACTGTGACAGTTGCGATGAGCCAAAGAACTCACGAATGGCGGCCAACAGAGGCTTGGGGTTAAGCAAGTTGTTGGGCGAGAGCGTCTCGGTATCTTGTAACGTCATACGCTCTTTAACAATACGCTCTAGGCGGCTAAGACCAACCCTAAATTGGTTTTGCAGCAATTCGCCAACGGCACGGATACGACGGTTGCCTAAGTGGTCGATATCGTCAATCTTGCCTTCGTCATAGTGAAGGTTAATCAAATAGTCGATAGCGGTCACGATGTCGGCATGGGTGAGGGTACGCACAGCATCTGGGGTGGAGAGGCCGAGCTTTTTGTTGAGCTTGTAACGACCCACACGACTTAAGTCATAGCGTTTATCATCAAAGAAGCGGCTTTCTAACAATGAACGGCCACCGCTGACACTGGGCGGGTCGCCTGGGCGAAGTTTTTTGTAGACTTCGATCAAGGCTTCTTCCATCGTCTCGGTGGTGTCTTTGTCAAACGTGCGTTGCAAAAACTCTGAGTGACGGAACTGCTGTTCCATGTCAGCATTAGTCATGCCCATGGCACGCAACAGGGTAGTGGCCAACAACTTACGGTTTTTGTCAATTTTAACGTGAACAATATCGTTAAGGTCGGTTTCAATTTTGAGCCAAGCACCACGGTTGGGGATGAGGGTGGCGTTGAAGAGACGTTTGCCGTTGGTGGCTGTCTCTTTTTTGTAATAGATGCCAGCAGAACGTACCAATTGCGATACAATCACCCGCTCAGCACCGTTGATAATAAAGGTACCACGGTCGGTCATCATAGGGATGTCGCCGATATAGGCTTCTTGTTCTTTAATCTCACCCGTGTCTCGGTTAACTAAACGGAGCTTTATACGGAGTTGTTTGGAGTAAGTTGCTTCATGTAAGCGAGCTTCTTCAACAGAATATTTAGGTTTTTCAAAACTGTATTCAGGCAAAAAGTACAGCTCAAGGCGGCCTGTGTAGTCTTTAATTGGCGAAAAGGAGACAAGCTCTTCTTTTAAGCCTTCGGTGACGAACCACTGAAACGATTTTTTTTGAATTTCAGCCAAATCAGGCAAGTGACTTAGGGGTAAGTGGCCAATGCCAGGTAAGGTTGAACGTTCTACCATCGGTGCTGCCATGATGATCCTCGAAGCGGGTGGATTAAGACGTTGAAAACAGTGATTGTGCCATGGGTACACGCAAAGGGCGATAAGCTAACTTTCGCCCTTTGCCGTACATGGTTTAACCATCAATGAGGAAGCGAGTCACTTACTTGACTTCGATTTTAGCACCAAGTTCAACAAGTTTCTTCTCGATATCTTTGGCTTCTTCTTTTTTGATGCCAGACTTCACTTCTTTAGGGGTGTTGTCTACCAATTCTTTAGCTTCTTTCAAGCCTAAGCCAGTAATGGCGCGTACTTCTTTAAGCACTTGAATTTTGTTGGCACCTGGGTCAACCAAGACAACAGTAAATTCGGTTTGCTCTTCAACTTCTTCAGCAGGGCCAGCGGCGGGGCCAGCAGCAACGGCCACAGGGGCAGAGGCACTGATACCAAACTCTTGCTCAAACTTTTTGACGAGGTTAGCCGTTTGCAAAAAAGTTAGGCTGGTGATTTGGTCAAAAATTTCTTGGGTTTTATCGTCTAAAACAACTGTCATGAGGTTTCCGATCCTTCAAATGTCACGTTACTAAGGGTTACAAGGGTTTAACAAGGGGGTAAACTTGGCAAAGGTTAGGCACCTTGGCGTTGTTCGTTGTAGGCATCCATTACACGCACTAGGCCTGTAGCTGGCGAGGCCAAAGCGGCTACCAAGCTGTTGGCAGGGTGTGCAATACACATCACCAATTTGCCACGTAGCTCTTCAAGGGGTGGTAAATCGCCAAGTTGTTTAACATCTTCGGCGTTAAGGGCATCACCATCTAAAAAGCCAGCGGTAAGCTGATTGGTTTTTTTGCGTTTTTTGAAAAAGGCATTAACAATCTTAACTGCGGAAACTTGGTCGCCATAACCAAGCACCAAAGCGTTGGGGCCTTTAAGGAAGGGGGCTAGTTTTTCAAGGTCTGTGCCAAGTGCAGCACGTTTAACCAAGGTATTTTTGCCCACGGTCAGCTTTATATCTGCTTGGCGTAGTTCGCTACGCAAGTCGGTCAATTCAGCGTTGGTTAAGCCACGGTAATCGGCCAACAAAATGATGTTAGCGTTTGCCACCGTTTGTGTGAGTGAGGCCACAAGGGCTTGTTTTCTGGGGAGGCTACCCATGGATGCACCTCTTATTTGCAAGCAGGTTGGTACAGTCAAGCTAGGCTTGTTGGTTACTAGAGCTATGGTTATAACAAAGGCATAACCTAATTGCAAGCCAATGGGCTAGGCCATGTGAGGCTTCGGCAGGTTGTCAAGGGGGGAAGATAGCCATTGCTTAAGCCATTGTGCCACATTGCTTTTAGGACAAAAGGCAAAGGGGTGTTGGCCGATGACTTGGGGGAGTGTTGCACTACTTAACACAATGGCCTCTGGCGTGGCTTGGTAGTGCTGTAGGAGGTGTTGGCCTACTTGTACCCCTGTTTGGTCGGTTTGCAAGTCAAAATCAAGGATGTAGCGGTCGGCACGGTGGCCAGCCTCTAGCCAAGCAAACAAGTGTGTTGGCGAGTTAAAGGCTTGTACGTGTGCCACTTGGGGCAGTTGGCCAAGCAACTGTTGGTAGGCGTTTAGCCAAGCGGTGTCATCGTCCAACACGGCTAGGGTGAGGTGTGTGGTGGGTGACTCTAGGTGGGTGGGCATGGAGGTGATGTCTCGACTTAAGGCAAGTGTAACCACTGTAAGCCACAGCCTGTGTTAAGGCAAGAGTAGGTGTTGAGGCATCGCCACAGCATGTTTACTTTGGCTTGCTTGTGGCGACGCTGGCGAGGGCAGCCATGCTTTAATCGCCTGCTGTATGAGTACTGAGCTGGCCGAAACGCCCGCTAACAACCCTGCAAACCAAAGCCCGCCTTGTTGCCAGTTGGTGGGTTTAGGCACCCTGTGTAAAGCCAGCTTAAACCCTTCTTTGGTTAGGCTGCGTAGCCAAAGGGGCAGGGTGAGGGTGGCCACCACGGCGGCGAGCATTAGGCTTTTGTTGAGGGTAGGGTGTTGTTTGGCAAAGCGTGCGTAGCGTGGGTGACGCTTGTAAAAGCTCTCAATTTGGGAGACGAAGGTTTGGCTCAGTTGGTCGGCATCTTCGTCAACAGGTGGGATGGGGCGGGGGGTGATTTGCGCGGCGCGCTGCACAGCCTGCCGAGGCTGTTGCTGACCAGTGGGTTGTGGGGTGATAGGGGTGGTTGTTATCAACGGCATGGTACTGGCGCAACTCAAAACAAAGTAAAGGGTTAACTTTACTAAGTTGCTTCAAGCCTAGTTTGTGCCAGTTATAGCTAAACAGAAAGTATTTGCTACAGCGCATCTACGTTGCGGCAAGCCGAGTGATTGCTTCGCAATCTACGCTACGATTCTCGCTCAGTCATTTAGTTCTGTCTAAACTCCTGTCGCTGCGAGTTTAAGCTCCTAGTAACTGCATCGGTTTCAAACACTTTCTGTTCAGCTATATCACTTATTTGGGTTTAAAAGGCCATTTAAACCAACTGCTTTTGGTTGCAGTAGTTGTCTTTTTGGCGGGTTTTGCAGGTTTGCGTGGCTTAACTGAGGCAGCAGCGGGGCCAGGGAGGGCTTGTAGTTGGGCTTGGTCCTGCAAGCTTTGTTGTTTAAGGCAGCGTCTGTGCTTAACCTCAAGTTGCCCCCTGTAGGGTAAAAACAACCACCTTATGGCCAGAGGCCGTTGGTTAATGGCCTGTATGGCTCGTTGTTGGGGCAGGCATTGCGCCAAGGGGAGGTCATCCATTTCGTTAGCGTCATTGTTGGTAGGGGCTTGCGTTGTGGCGGGGGGCTGAGCCTCTTCGGCCAAGGCAAACCCTACACTACCTACCCCTAAAAAAAGAACACAACAGCACAGCGCACTTTGGCAGGCGAGAGTCATCAGTTTGTTGATGCTCAATGGATACGGCATGGTACACAAACTCCCTATGAACAAATGCCACTTTAAGATAGACTGGTATCTTATCATAAAGGATGCTGATAGTGATGCCAACCCCCTCTACCCCACAGCCACAGCAGGCGTTGCACCCCGCCATGGCCAACCCCGATGCTAAACCTGCTTTGGTGCAAGCTTTGTTTAATCAGCTTGCGCCCCATTACGACAAGCTCAACGATGTCATCTCGCTTGGACTACACCGAGGTTGGAAGCGGCAAGCCTGCCAAAGTTTAGGCTTGCAGGCGGGGCAAACTGCCTTGGATGTTTGCACAGGTACAGGCGATTTGGCCGCCATTTTGGCTGAGATGGTTGGCCAACAGGGCAAGGTGATAGGCATTGACTTTAGCTCCGCCATGTTGGCTGTGGCCACCCAACGCTGGCATAACCAACCCCACATCACCTTTACCCAAGGTGATGCCATGGCACTGCCTTTGGCCGATGCCAGTGTAGACGCTGCCGTGATGAGCTTTGGCTTGCGTAACGTGGCCAACACCCAAACCGCCCTCGCCCAATTGGTGCGAGTGGTGAAGCCACAGGGGCGCATTGCCATACTCGACACCTGCCCTACCCCCAGCTTACCAGGGTTTAAGTGGTACTTTAGCGTGGTGATGCCCAAGTTAGGGCAGTTACTTAGTGGCCAAGGCGAAGCCTATGCTTACCTTAACCAAAGCACCGAGGCTTTTTTATCGCCCGAGCAGGTGGCGCAACAGTTGGCGGCCTGCGGGGCGCAAGGCGTACGGGCTACCACCTTGGCGTTTGGGGCTGCTATGTTGGTGACAGGCCAACGCCCTTAAGAACCTATTCATAGATAGCCATAGCGGGCATTTTCTGTGTTGTTCGGTACTCGCTCAGTCATTTAGTGCTGTCTAAATTCCTGGCAGCAAGCTGAGTGATTGCAAGCAATCAACGCTGCGTTCCTCACGCCTTGAAACTGCACCACTCTGACTATCTATGAATAGGCTCTCAGGCTTTTACCTTGTTAGGATGGTGACACCAGGTAAAGAGCATCGCCAAGGGTAATACCGTGAGCGGCTAGGCTGTGGGCAGGTACTTCAAGCACGGCCACGGCATGGCGCACCAAAGGCGACACTTTAAAGGGACGCATGGCTTGTATCACGTGGAGTACTTGGCCTTGTCCGCCTATAAAAGCGGCATCAAACTCAAAACGCATCCCTATACTGTGGATGCTGTTACACGGGCTAATCCACAACCCCTGCTGGGGGGCTAGCTGGTGTTGGGGTAGCAACCCCACTAACCGAGTGGTAAGGGTGTTGGCCAGGCGCACTTGTGTGTAACATACTTGCCCCGCTACCCCATAGCCTTGCGTGGCAGAGGCTTGTATGGCCTGCTGGGGTAGATGGAGCACGTGGTACAGTTGAGCCATAGGGGGGCTACACCGAGAAGGCTTCTAAGGGGTCGCTGGTTAGGCTGCCCAATATTAACTGCGCATAATCGCCCGCTTCGCCGTCAGGGTCTAACGCCACGGTGCGTTTTAGGTAGTGTATGGCTTGTGCCGAATGGTCTTTTTGTAGGTAAGCTACGGCAAGGTTGCTCAACGTCCAAGGGTTGTCGGGTTCGGCAATGAGTTGTAGTTGGTAGTAGGCTAAGGCTTCATCCCACTGGTTACTCTGCGAATGTAGGCGTGCCAAGAGGTGATATAGCCTTGCATCGGGTGGGGCTGCCGTTACGGCGGGGGTAGCTACAGCTATGGCTTGCGAAAGATGCCCCATTTCTTCAAGGGTCATGGCAAGATTAAGGTAGGGGCTAAGCAGGGTTTTATCCACGCTGATGGCTTTATGCCATGCTGCCATGGCGGCTTCGGGGTCGTTAGCTAGGGCGTGGCAAGCCCCTTGCTCTACCAGCCACTCTGTTAATAGGGTATGAGGCACCTGTGGCGATGCCGCTTGCAGGGCTTGCTGGTAAGCATGGGCGGCTGAGGCAAATTGACGTTGGGATTTTTGCAACTTGGCACAGTGCGACCATAGTAAAGCCGAAGCCTGTTGCCCTTGTTCGGCCAGTCGCTCGTTAAGGCGACGTAGCTGCACGTCTCGGCTCATGGTTTCGCTTTCGGCCAGTAGCACACAGGTGGGGTAATCGGCATATAAAGCCATACTAGGCAGGTGTGGGGTTGTTTCAACATCACAGGCTACTTGTAGCAGTAAAAACTGTGCTACTTGCGTCAGCCATTGTTCAAAGGCAGGGCTGGCGGGTTGCAACGTCTCTAGCAAGGTGTGCTGGGGGTGAAACAACCGTAAGGGTAAGGCCACTTGCCCCACATATTTGCGGTCGCCTGCCGAATAGAGCAGGGCTTGCCAGCTTAACTGGCCTACGGGGGTACCTTGGGCGGTGGGTTGCAGGCTGCTACAGTCCCAATACCCTGTTAGCACGTGCGAACAGCGGTTGGTGTAGGCCAACTCGTCAAACACCAGCGTCACATCGGGGCTGTCCCAAGCGGTGGTGCTGGGCAGGGGGGGCAGTTGAGCGGTGACATCTTTTAGCTTTACGGGCAGTTTGGCCTGTGTAAAGGCGTGGTCAATGGCCCAAGCGGTGGCTTGTTCAATGGGTTTTAAGGCAGCATCAAAGGCATGTTTAGCCGAAGGTAACAGCAACAATTTTAGGGGGAGGCGTGAGCTGGCCAAACGCATAAGCAAACCCTGTGGGATTAGAAAGAAGGCAAATAGCGGACTACTGTCCAGTATGATCGTTTAGGGGCGAGGCTACCACCCCTAAACGTAACAGTTCGTTTACTTACCCTAGGCTTGGTGTATAGCTCACAACATTGTCACAGTGTTGTCACATAGTTGGGTTACCTTAAGGGTGTGGTTTGAGACCGCACTTAGTTCTTGTTCCGACTCCCTCTCGTTTAAGTTCCCTCGCTTCTCTCCCCAGCCCCCAAAAGGACGCTATCCTCATGATGTTGACTTCGCTTTGCCCCAGTCTAACGCCACCCGCTATGCGCCCCAACCCATCGTTATCACCATCGCCCTTTGCTTTAAATACGCCAACTGCTCAAGCTAAACCTGCTTATGGTTTTTTAACTGAGTTTGCTTTGGTGGCTGCTGCTAGTATAGTTGCTATTGGGATTGACCAAATGCCAAGTGATCAAATTAGGCATATTGGCGATGTTTTTCATA
>JBIKUS010000179.1:0-3451 GCA_044347425.1 Vampirovibrionales bacterium
TACCCCAAGGGTTTGCAGGTAGCATGGCCTTTAGCCAATGGCTCATCCTTAACCATGGGGTGGTGCTAACACCAGGTATTGCCTTTGGCCAAGCAGGCGATGGGTTTATGCGCCTCTCACTGGTATCGCCCGAGGCGCAGCTTAACCTTGCCCTTGATAGAATTGAAGCGGCTAACCTGAGCTTTACGCACTAATCGATAGTGGCAAAATTGCGCCCATCGTGTCTAAGGTTAAAGGTGCGAAGGGTGATTGGTTACCGTCAGTTGCGGGTTGCTGGCTACGAGCTGTGGCATCGTAGACCGTAAAAGCCGATAGCTCTTCAGGGGCATCTAGTTGGGGCAACTCAATTTCGGCAGGATTTTCTCCAAGCGCAATGGTTAAGGTTTGAGCTTCAACTAAGGCTTCTCCTTGTTCAACGGGTGTGGGTGCAGGGGCTTCAAATTGGCCATCAAGTACGGCAAGGGCATCGTTTAACTCCCTGCGTGTTGTAGCCATTTCAATAATACCCGCAGCCAACGTATCTAAACTAACCGCTGAAGCTGATGAAGAAACAAGTAACCAATAAACAGGGTCGATAGCCTCTAACTGACTGACTAATTGCTGGCTTATTTGTGTAGCTTCAGCGGGCGACATAGTAGCAGCTTGACTACCTAAAGCAATCAAAGCATCAATTTGCGCTTGCACTTGATTTCGTGTAGCTTGGCTAATTTTATAACCCCTACCATCAAGAATGGGGACTCCGTTTTCTGCATTAACGACTGCTATTTCTCCAATTGAAGCTTGGCCAAGTGGTCTTGAACCTTCTTCAGCATTATCAATTTTATCCCAAGTGGCTGCTGAAGTAGTCCTTGTACCGCTTGCGGTACTCCGAAACAGATTTTGTGCTATGTTGAAACTAGATGTCTTAGGCTTAAAAAGCCTTGTAAATAATGATTGAGGCTGAAACAGGGTGGCAAATAATTCTTGAGGCTCACTTGCAGAATCTGAAAACAAGCTCGTTGTGCCAGTGGTTGAAGTAGTGAACAAACTGTCGCCCGTTGAAGGAGCGGTAGTTGTAGCACTTGACAACATAGGTTGAAACAAGGTGGCTGTTGTTTGAGGTTGTGGGGGCGTGCTTGATGGCACAGAGCCTGCCGCAAAAGGGCTAGGCGTACCTAGGGCTAGCATGATGTAACTCCAAACTATCGCAAAGTTGAAAAAGGGGGTGTTGTGTTTTGTTTATCGCAAAGTAAAAATCGCATTAACAAAATAATAAAAACAAGTTTTGTAAAGAGATTGCCCTTTAAGGTAACAGTTGATGTCAGCCACTCTTGGTAAAAAGCTGGTATACTAGGTAAAAACACAGTCGTTACAGTCTTTTTTGAGCCTTTTTACTATGCACCACGTTGCTAAAATTGTTACAAACTGTTTACTTTTAGGCGGAATGATAGGCCTCACCCTTGGGTTAACGGCCTGTGTGCCAGCGGGTAAGCAAGCACCAGCCGCCCCACCCGTCAACACTGATTTTACGATAGAGGTACCCCGAGTGATGCGCTATGAACAGATCGGCCGCTTTCACGCCGATGGCGTTTACCTACTACCACAGTTAGCCATTACCAACCAAACCCCCGCCGACAGGCTCATGACACTCAAGGAATGGCAACTCCAGCATCGGCCGCCAGTTATGCCCCAAGCGGGTGACACTGCCCCTAAAGGTAAGCCGCTACCCCTAACACAACGGCCTGTAGCCTACCAGCAAGCCCCCGAAACCAATGCTAACGTCATTGTGCAAGCCTATTTGCAAAGCCAACGGCTCGCCTCCGTGGTTGATGGTGACGAAAGCCCAAAGCCACAAGCCTTCAAACAACCCGACGATGCCATGCACCCCCAGTTGCCTGCCCATAGGCTGCTGGTGTTTCAGGTGCCAGCCACGGCCGACCTTAGCCACTACACCCTGCAATGGCAACCCAGCGTTAAGCCAGGCCTGCCCGTGGGCGGAGCGGTAGCCCTAAACACGCAACCTATTGTGGTGCCTTTACTTACTGCCACCACTAAGGTTGAGGAGGTACTACCCTCACCCTCGCCCCTAGGTACGCTAAAAAAACGGGTAGGCGATGCGTTGGAGCAGTTTTAAGGTTTGCGCTATGATGAAATTATGATGCAACCCTTACTTGAAAGTACCATGCCCATGACGCAAGAGCTCACCCCATCCGACGACACTTTTACCACACTGCTGGCACAACGCACCGACGAGCTGGCAGCCCCGTTTGAAGCTTTAGCTGGGTGGGATGAACGCTACCAACACCTGATTGCCTTAGGTAAAGCTCACCCTGCCATTGATGCTAGCTTACAAGTGGACAAGTACAAGGTGCAAGGCTGCCAAAGCCAAGTGTGGCTACACGCCCACCTTAACGATGCTGGCCTGATGGTGTACCAAGCGGATAGTGATGCTTTGATAGTGCGGGGGTTAGTGGCCTTGCTAATGGCCTTCTACAACGAGCTACCCCCTAAAGTGGTAATGAAGGCCGAACCCACCCTACTAAATAGACTTGGCCTAACAGAAAATTTAAGTATGCAGCGCAACAACGGGCTAGCTGCCATGATTAAGCAAATCAAACTCTATGCTATGGCCTTACACCTAAAAAGCCAACAAGCCTAAGCGGTTTGTGGTTGTAAGGGTTGCTGTACTAATGGCAATGGTGTAGTTGTAGCTGTTGGTGCAGGTGCTTGCGCTTGTGGGCTACGGCCAAGTCGTTCGTTGATGAGGGGGACGAGCTTCATGGCCACCAAGCCTCCAATAAAGGGGGTGGCTACGCAAAATACTGTACTTACCGTTTGCCAAAAATTCCCCTAGCAGCCATGTGTAATCAACTTGAGGGCAGGCCTGTATTTACTTAGGTCTATTTTTCTCGATTTCTTTTCTCAATTCTAACCACTTGGCAGCGATTTTTCTATTTTCAGCTACCTCATCAAAAAATTCTATTGCTTCAACTACTTTCAAAGCTACTGCGGTATGGGGTAGTAATGAAAATAGCTGTTTAGTTAATTCTTTGGCATTTTGGACAGGGTGTACCCCTACTACATGCTCTGCCGCTGACTGTGCTATAATTTCGTCAAATCGCTTTAACTCATCGTCTGACATACTATCGAATTTATCAAGCTCAGGCGTAACACTATTAAATTTTTGAAAGAGCAAAACCCTGAGCTCGTTAGCTAGTTGCTTTTCTCTATCAGAAGCCATACCGAAGCTAGGATTCATAGTTGAATAGGGTGTCGCTGTTTTAGACTCAGATTTAATCTTGTCCTTTACTAAGGTATAACTAGGCGGAGAGGTAAGTTTAATTTGTAGCATGTATAGCTAACCTTAAAGAGTTTGAAACACTTTTGTAAGTGCTTGTGAGATGTGAAGTAAGGGTTCATTCAATGCCCTAATTCGTGATTTTAACCATGACCAAGACTGTTCAATAGGGTT
>JBIKUS010000204.1:0-3434 GCA_044347425.1 Vampirovibrionales bacterium
GGGAAGGACAAAAAAGGGCCGAAAGGCCCTTTTTTGCTGACATTAAAAATTACTTATAAACCCATCCAATTACGCTTTGGTGCTTCGATTTTTACAGTTTCGTTTTTACACTTCTCAGCAAGAGCAATAGCACCTACTTTGGCGCCTTCGGCACCACCTTTAGCGATTTCAGATATAGCTGCCCAACACGCAGTTTGACTCATAGTGTTGTCTTTGCTAATGGATTTAGCAGTCTCATAATAGAGTTGTTCTTTGGTTGTCAAGCAACCTGCTAGTAACACAGTAGAAGCCAAAACAATTATAATCGATCTCATCATGATACCTCGCGAGGGTTATCAAGTATTTATTGAAAAATAATTTTACGATACTGCCGAATAAATGTCAAATAAAACGGTAAATATACTTGTTCATTGAAACTTATGCGGCGCCCACCGCGTAGGCCTAGAACGCCACTTAAGGAGAAACAAATGGGTCGTCCTATTAACAAAAGATTTTTTGGAGCAGATGCTAATAACAACATTCGCGTACGTTTTCACAACGGCACAGCCAGTGTTGATGGAGCTATTGTAAGACAGCGCGGCAGCAAACGCTTTGTGTGTCGTGATTCTTCGGGAACAGAAGCCACATGTTCTTTGGTAAGCAAAGCAGACGGTTCACTGGCCGCAGGAGAAATGTCAATCAAAGTAGCAACAGATGCCGCGGCAGTGGTATATGTTACAAAAATTTCGGCACGTAAAGTTACTGCTAGTGACGGCAATATGTATCCATGGAACTTTAGTTCCAGTAATACAGATGCTGCTGTCCAAATCGAAGAAGCTGGTACTAACAGCGCATTTGCTGGTAACGTGGATCTATAATCAGTCGAGTTTTCTGATTACTAATAGCACCTTCGGGTGCTATTTTTTTCGCTAAATACATAATCATGGCCACCTACGATAAAGTTTCCGGTAGTTATCAGCTTAGTACCAATAATGGAGAAATCACATTTACTAGCAATGGTGGTACGGGCAACGTAACTATCAACGGTAATCTTTATATCATTGGCAGTATTAGTAATGTAGAAAGCACCAACACTTTCTTCTATGATAATTTTATCACTCTTAATGCCAATGTTAATACGGCACCTATTCTAAATGCCGGTATTGAGGTACGAAGAGGACCTGACCCTACAGTAAGTCTACGTTGGAATGAATCACTAGATCGTTGGCAAATTACCAGTGACGGTAGTTACTTTGCCAACATCATGATTAGATTAGAAGATGATTTTGATGCTCACTTGGGCAGCAATTTGTATACCACAGGTAGCTATTTTAGCAATACCAATTGGGAGATAAGATCAACTTATCCTCATAATATTGTACTGGCGCCCGGATGGGACGGCAATGTAGCCAATGCCGGGCTACAGATTAGACATGTTAGTGCTAATAATTTCAGCACAGTGTCTAATGCTTCGGTATTATTTGCTAGAACTGCCGAAGCAGGTGAAACAGGTTTATTTGTGGCCAACCCCAGTCGCGAAGATGAATTGATAACCAAGCGCAAAGCCTTGATTTATAGTTTGGTATTATAGGATATACTATGGCATTACGAAGCACTTTATTAACTAATGTTCCCGCAAGCATTTTTACCAGTATAGGCAGCAGTGCTATTACTGCTATGTATTTTTGTAACTCTGGCAACGTGGCTGTTCATGTAAGTGTATATGCTGTGCCCAATGGTAACATAGCAGGTGTTAGCAATGCCATCTATTATGAGATTCCATTAGCAGTAAATGATACTTACGTAATCGACAGTGAAAAATTAATACTCGATACCGGCGACAGTATTCAAGCCAACATATTAACACCCAACGTGGGTACCGTGCGAGTGGTAGCTACGGTTAGCAGTATCGGGGTATAATATGGGGCGTTACGCCAAAAATAGAGAATTACGCAGTGCCAGTTATAGCATACGATTACCGGTAGGATCTAGTGCGCTAGGACCTAACGACCCAGTCTATGGTTTGATTAGGTACAATACTACTAATAGCAGAATGGAGCTATACGATAGAGGTAAATGGCGTCCTGTTAACACAGCCGGTAATATTGAATATCCTGTAAAAGATACATTTTTTGGGGACAGCAATCAGCGTAGTTTTGGACCTATGCGATTTAGTTATCCAGCAGGAAATGAAATTTTTATTTTAGTTTATGTAGGGAACGTATTTCAAAACCCAGGCGTAGCTTATGTGGTGGATGGCTATAACATTATTTTCACCAGTGCGCCACCAACAGGTCATGCTATTGTTATACTTCATGGCATAGTGCCCGGTGATTACACTGAACTAATACCTGCTAGTTATCGTCCTGCTTTGATAGCTGCTGATTATACAGAATTTAATGAAGTATTTACGGCTACCCCCGGCACAATAACCTCGGGTAATTCTGTGGTGTTTAATATCACAGGTGGTGTACCAAATACTCCATACTTGGTTACCAACGAAGCCAATGCTAATGTTAGTGTAGGAACTTTGAGCAATATAGGCAGTGCCAATTTCTCAGTCACTTTGAGTACAGTTGGGGTACCTGTATTTACTGCTAACTTTGATGCCACTGATAATATTAGAACACGATCAGTGATTGTGAACGATCCATCTATCTTGAGTATTACCGCTAATTATACACCCACAGTAGAAGGTTGGGTAGCAGAAGGCAGCGGTATTAAATGGGATGTGGTTACTGACGGTAGTTATAACGGTCAATTCTTATACTTTAGTGTACATGGTACAGTACAAAATACCACAGTGCCTTACGATCTTAATGCTTTCAGTGGCGGATGGTTAGTTTCTGGTTCCACTACTAGTACCAGCAACATCACAGTAGTAGCTGACTTGTTAACCGAAGGCACCGAAACCATGTTTATACGTCTTAGAACTGGCAGCAGTTCTGGACCAATTATTGCTACTTCGGATACAGTGACTATAAAGGATACCAGTGTGCCTGCGCCATGGAACCCAGCTAACTATGCCTATAGAATAAATCGCAGTCCCACTGGAAGTATAAACGAAGGTACTAGCGTAAACTTTGAATTCTTTACAACAGACACTGGCAACGAAAGCTATTATATTAGTGTGATACCTAACTTATTGCCAATGAGTGTATATACATTAACCACCGGTGATTTTATAGTGGCAAATACAACCATCGGCGGTATCACTTATTCTCGTAGTGCTTTATGGGCTAGTTTTAACAGCAATTCTGTGGTAGCTAATACAGCTATTACAGTAAGTGTAAGTAAATTAGGCACAGTAGTGGCCAGTAACAGTATCACAATTATAAATTCGGTATAAAGGTAGATCATGGCAATAGGACGTATATCAGGACCAATGCTGTTCCGCAACCTGGAACGCCAGGGTGTTGATCTTGCCATTGAAGGTAACTTAATCTACTTTGATG
>JBIKUS010000056.1:0-12790 GCA_044347425.1 Vampirovibrionales bacterium
CCTGTGGTGAAGTGTCAGGCGGGCTGCATGGTGGCAACCGTCTAGGCGGTAACTCGCTTAGCGATTTGATTGTGTTTGGTCGTCGGGCGGGGCTTTACGCTGCCGAACTGGCCAAAAAGACAACCACCCTCCCCACCGTTAACGCTGATGAGCTTAACGGCTATGGTAAACAACTCGTCGCCCCGTTTGAGAGCGATGGCAAAGAAAACCCCTATACCATCCATGCCGAGCTACAAGTGATGATGCAGGCCAAAGTCGGCATCGTTCGTGAGGCTGAAGGGCTAAAAGAAGCGATTGCCGAGCTAGCTAATCTTCGCAAACGTGCCAAAGCCGCCGCCGTAGTAGGTAGCCGAGCCTACAACCCAGGCTGGCACCTTGCCCACGACTTACTTAACATGATTGACGCGAGCGAAGTGGTGGCCAAAGCGGCCCTACAACGTGAAGAAAGCCGTGGTGGCCACACCCGCCTAGACTTTGACTTTGTGGATAAAAAAGTATGGCAATACCGCAACTCGCTAGCAAAAGCAGTTGATGGTGGGTTTGACGTAACCTATTACGAGAAGCCCGCCATGCCACCCGAACTTGCCGCCCTGTTTGATGACGGAGAACTCTAAACCATGTCGGCTACTAAAACTAAGAATCATGCTACCAAAGCCACGCTCAGTATTTTCAGGGGCGACAGTAACGACGCGCAAGGCAACCACATAGGCCAATACCAAAACTACGATGTCCCCATCCAACCAGGATGGGTGGTACTCGATGCGGTGCATTGGGTGCAAGCTAACCTACAACCCGACCTTGCCGTACGCTGGAACTGCAAAGCGGCCAAATGCGGTAGTTGTGGTGGCGAAGTCAATGGCTTCCCCAGCCTGATGTGTAAAACACGTTTGGACGAAATGGATCTCAGCAAGCCCGTCACCATCCGCCCGATGAAGACCTTCCCACTCATTCGTGACTTAGTAACCGATGTCTCATGGAACTACGAAGTCAACAAAAAGATTCAACCCTTCACGCCCCTCAACCCAGACAGCTCAACTTGGCGTTACTACCAAGAAGAAGCCGACAGGGTTCAAGAGTTTCGCAAGTGTATTGAATGCTTCCTCTGCCAAAACGTGTGCCATGTACTGCGTCACCATAGCAAGTTTGATGCCTTCTATGGCCCACGCTTCATGATTAGGCTTGCCTCACTTGATATGCACCCGCTGGATGGTGCCGACCGCATGAAGTTCATCAAGGAGCAAGCGGGTATTGGCTACTGTAACATCACCAAATGCTGTACAGAGGTCTGCCCCGAAGAGATTCGCATTACCGATAACGCCATTATCCCTCTTAAAGAGCGGGTTGTGGATCGCTTTTATGACCCTATTACCATGGCCTTGCAAAAACTGGGTCTTGCCGTCGCCTAGCACACCGTGAGGCACCTTATGCCAAACGATACTTATGCACTTGACCTTAACCAGCCTCTACTACTAGTAGGGGCTGGTGGGCATAGCCAGCAACTTACCCATTGGCTACTCGATGCAGGCCTCTCCCTAGACAATACATGGGTGCTAGAAAAAGCAACCAATGAGGTCAGCCTTTGGCCAGCCTCACTAAAACCCCGAGGCCTCATTACTGAACCTGCTGATTTAGAAACCCTACCTAAGTTGTTTGCCCAAGTAGGGTTACCCATTAACCCACAAGCTCTGCTAGGTATTGGCCAAGCCAACCATGCAGATACGCATCGGCTTGCGGTATTTAACAAACTAGCACCCTATGTCAACTGGCGAAACTGGCTGCATCCCTCTGCTATGGTTGCACCTAATGCTCAGCTTGGCCAAGGTTCAACCGTAGGAGCTTTAGCTGTTATTCAGCCCAACGTAACGTTGGGACAGGCTTGCCTCATTAACACCACCGCCGTGCTTGAGCATGATGTCGTTTTAGGTAATGGGGTACATATCGCACCCCGAGCCACACTCTTAGGCGGTGTCCATGTGGGTGAATCATCGCTAATTGGTGCAAATAGCACGGTTTTACCCTACTTAAGCGTGGCCAAATTAACCACGCTTGGTGCTGGGGCTATACTCACACAACGTATAACGCATAGCCAACAAGTATGGTATGGTGTACCCGCAAAATTGAGTCAGCCCCAAAATCCATAGCAAAGCTGCTATTTTTAACGAGGATAGTTTGAGCATCCCAAACAACAACAAAGGCAATGAGATAAGTCATTGCCTTTGTAAAAGTATTTAAAAAGTCTAGAATACTAGACCTTCTTCACGAGCAGCATCTGCTAAAGCAGCAATACGGCCATGATAAAGGTTACCACCACGGTCAAAAACAACAGTTAATATACCCTTTTCTTTAGCACGTTTTGCAAAAGCAGCACCAACTGCCTTTGCCGCAGCCACATTAGCTCCAGATTTTACCTCAGCAAGTACCGCTTTTTCAGTCGTACTTGCAGACACTAAAGTGACACGAGCTAAATCGTCAATCAACTGAACAGAAATATGTTTATTACTTCTGTAAACAGCCATTCTTGGGCGTTCAGCAGTACCAGCTAATTTTTTACGTAACCTAAAGTGACGCTTCTGCACTTGAGCTTTTTTATTAGGTACAGTTTGCATGAGAGGAATGACTCCAAAAGTGAATTAATGCGTTACTTCTTACCAGCTTTACCAGCTTTACGACGAATCGTTTCGCCTTCGTAACGGATACCCTTACCTTTGTAGGGTTCAGGTGGGCGTTTGCTACGAATAAAAGCTGCCAAGTCGCCAACTTGCTGTTTATCGGCACCCTTGATGGAGACCTTAGTGTTGGCTTCAACTTGCAAGTCAATCGTACCAGGGATCTCAATCTCAACAGGGTGACTATAACCCAATGAAAATACAGCCTTTGAACCCTGTACTTGCGCACGGTAACCAACACCAACTAACTCAAGCTTCTTAGTAAAACCGTTAGAGACACCTTCAACCATGTTGAATAACAAGGTACGACTCAAACCGTGGAGTGAGCGGTGTAAACGTGTGTCACCTGTACGGTTAACCAGGATTACCTGACCTTGAAGCACAACTTCAACTTCAGGGCGAAATGCACGCGTTAAGGTACCCAATGGGCCTTTAACCGTGACAACCTGACCCTCGATGTCAACTGTGACACTTGAGGGTAGATTGATAGGAGCTTTGCCAATACGTGACATAGTATAACCTTCTTCTAAAAGTGAGTAAGCCAACAGGCTAATAGACGTAGCAAAGCACTTCGCCGCCAACGCCTTGCTTACGTGCCTGATGATCAGACATTAAACCCTTACTCGTACTAATTAAAGCTAAACCTGCACCACCTAACACCCTTGGGAGCTTAGAGGTTGTTGCGTATACACGCAAACCGGGTTTACTAACACGCTTCAGGTGACGAATAACTGGCAGGCCAACCTTATTGTACTTAAGATTTACAGTGATTGAACGGTTAGCTGTTACATCAAAAGAACGAATAAAGCCTTGCTCATGTAGCAATTGAATCATGGCCAATTTAAGTGTAGAAAAAGGAATTTCTACTGAAATATGACCAGCAGCATGGGCATTACGGATACGGGTAAGCATATCGGCAACAGGATCAGAATGCATCAATAAACTCCTTTGTTACCAACTAGCCTTAGTCACACCAGGCAACTTGCCTTCATGTGCTAAGTTACGCAAACATACACGGCAAATACCTAATTGACGGTAATAACCACGAGGTCTGCCACAAATACTACAACGGTTACGGAGGCGAACTTTAGGGTATTTACCCTGTTTAACAAGCTCGGCTCGTTTTTCTTCTTTAACAATCATTGACGTTTTTGCCATGAAGCAAGATCCTTTTAGGAGGGTAAAAAACTTAGCTGGCCATGGTGGCAGATGCAGGCTTCTTGATGGGTAAGCCAAGTTCTAGCAACAAATCCAAAGCCTCTTGATCGTTTTCAGCTGAGGTCACTAAAGTTATGTTCATACCTCTAATTCGATTGACCATATCGTAATCAATCTCTGGGAAGATCAACTGTTCACGCAAGCCAATGTTGTAGTTACCACGACCATCAAAACCGTTGGGATTTAAGCCCCTAAAGTCTCTAATACGGGGGAGAACCACACCAACAAGCTTGTTAAGGAATAGGTACATACGGTCACCACGGAGGGTAACCTTTGCACCAACAGGCATATTTTCACGAACCTTAAAACCAGCAATTGATTTCTTAGCACGAGTGACTAAAGGCTTTTGACCAGTAATCAACGTAATATGCTGAAGGGCTTCATCAAGCAACTTTGCGTTTTGCGCAGCATCACCCAAACCAACGTTAATAACCATTTTAATCAATTTGGTCACTTGATGATCATTCGTAGCATTGAGTTTAGTTTTGAGGTTTGGCTTTACCGTTGTGTGGTAATGCTCTTTCATATTTCTCATAGTCAAGGGGCCTTACGTTAAAGAGGCATCGTCAACAAGACAACGCTCTTTCTTTGCACTACGTTTTTTAACGAGCGTCTTGCTTTCATCTTCGACCCACTGACGACCCAAACGAGAAGCCACTTGATTCACAGGGTCAAAAAACATGACGTTCGAGAGATGAAGAGGAGCTTCTTGTGAGAGAAAGCCACCTTCAATGCCTGCCATAGGGTTAGCTTTTACCGCCTTTTTAATGACGTTAACACCTTCCACAATAACACGCTGTTTGGCAGTTAGGATGCGTTTAACAACACCCGTTTGACCTTTATGACTGCCAGAGATAACAACAACCGTGTCACCACGTTTAACGTGAGCAGATTGTTTCGTTGTTGGCTTTTTAAAAGACATAAAAAAGCACTCCTAAAGGACTTCGGGGGCAAGAGACACAATTTTCATGTAGCTATTGTCTCTTAATTCACGTGCCACAGGGCCAAAAACACGAGTGCCTTTGGGGTTACCATCTTTCAAAATGATGACAGCTGCATTATCTGAAAAACGGATTGTGCTCCCATCATTACGCTGCACAGGGAAGGTGGTACGAACGATGACAGCGGTAACGATATCAGATTTTTTGACACCCATGTTCGGCGAGGCATGTTTGACTACTGCAACGATTTTATCGCCAACAGAAGCTGTCTTGCCGCCTATAACACGAATACAAAGGAGTTCTTGTGCGCCTGTGTTGTCTGCTACACGCACTCGGCTTTCTTGTTGAATCATAGTGCTTAAACCACATCAGGTTGTTCGATAACGCTAAGCAACTTCCAACGCTTGAGTTTACTCATTGGCCGATGCTCAACTATAGTAACTAAAAAGCCTTCTTTCGCCAAGCACTCTTCATCATGAGCGTAAAAATGCTTGGTCGTCACCGAGGCTTTTTTATATTTGCGGTGGGGGGTAGGTCTGTCAACAGCAACAACAATAGTTTTTTGCATTTTTGCTGAGATAACTTTTCCAGTAAGCTCTTGTTTGGGCATAATACTTATCCTTGTGTCGCCTTATTTTGTGCTGAAGCCAGCGTTAACAGGCGAGCTTTTTGTCGGCGACATTTTTTAAAGACAGAGACATCTTTTAGCTCTTGGCGCAAAAGCAATTGCCTAAATTCATGAAGCTGTTTATCAATAGCAATCAATTGAGACTCAAGCGAAGACTCTGTAGAGGTAACAACATTAGACATGACGACGAATTCCCCCATCAGGGTATTGAGATTTTGCAATAACACGTACTTTAATAGGAAACTTTTGACAAGCTAACTTTAAAGCATTGGTGCTAACATCTTCGGCCACACCGTCAAGTTCAAATAAAATACGGCCAGGCTTAACAACGGCAACCCAAAATTCTGGGTTACCCTTACCTGAACCCATCCTCACCTCTAAAGGCTTACGTGTAATGGGTTTATCAGGAAAGATACGAATCCATGTCTTACCACCACGCTTAATGGCACGTGCAATGGTACGACGAGCGGCTTCAATTTGGCGACTAGTAATCCAACCAGGTTCCAATGCTTGTATAGCATAAGTACCATGTTCAATCACGCAGCCCCTAGTTTCAGAGCCGTTGAGACGACCCTTCATCATTTTTCTAAAACGAGTTCGTTTTGGGAGTAACATACCTAGAATCCTTGTTATTCAGGTTTTGCAGAGCGAGTGCGTGCAGGTGAAGCAGGAGGACGTGACGAACGCTGTTTGATGTTCGTCTGTGCTTTTTGGTTAGGTAACACCTCACCTTTAAAGATCCATACTTTAACACCAATAATACCAAACACAGTCTTTGCTTCTGTGGTGGCATAATCTATGTCAGCTCTAAAGGTATGGAGAGGGATCCGGCCTTCTTTAGACCATTCTGTACGAGCAATATCGGTTCCGCCTAAACGGCCTGCTACCATGATTTTGATACCCTTAACACCCGCACGAAGCGAACGTTGAGTAACCAAACGCATCGCACGACGATAAGCTACCCTCTTTTCAAGTTGTAAAGCAATGGCATCAGCAACCAACTGGGCATCTAAATCAATTTTAGCAACTTCAAGCACGTCAATTTGAACAGTGTTGCGCTTGGTCAGTTCTAAAATATCTTTACGAATCACCTCAAGGCCTTGACCACCACGACCGATGAGAACACCAGTCTTACCTGTGTAAACCTTAAGAGTAAGCTTCTCAGATTTACGCTCAATTTTAACTTTACTTATCGAAGCATGTTTGAGCTTTGTTTTGAAGTAAGTACGAATAACATCATCTTCTTTAACATAAGCAGCAAATTGGCGACGATTTTTGACGTACCAATTACTGTCCCAGTCATGAATGAGAGGTACACGTAAACTATTAGGATGAACTTTTTGTCCCATGATAAACCTCTTATCTAAGCCTGACCAACGGCAATGGCTACGTGTGATGTACGCTTGAGACGCTTGTAAATACGTCCTTGCGCTCTAGGCTTAAACCGAGTAATCCTCGAGCCTTCATCCACAAAGGCCTCAACAACGGTTAAGTCGCTTAAGGCTAAACCATGAGCTAAAGCTGCGTTGTGCGTTGCTTCGACCAATTTCTTAAGGACGACATCTGATGCTTTATAAGGCATTAGCTTGAGAATAGCGTAGGCTTCTTCAACGCCTTTGCCTCTAATTTGGTCAACGACACGACGTAATTTTCGTGGCGTCATCCAAATGTTTTTTTGTCTTGCAAACGATTTTATCATTTGTCAGCACCTATCTTTTAGCTTTGCGGTCACTGGCGTGACCTTTAAATGTACGAGTAGGTGCAAACTCACCCAATTTATGCCCAACCATTTGCTCTGTCATATAAACAGGCAAATGCTGCTTACCATTATGCACAGCCACTGTATGGCCTACCATAACGGGTGTAATAGTGCAAGCACGAGCATATGTTTTAATGAGGCCACGTTGTTTTTCGGCTGAAGCTAGCTTTTTAAGTAGCTTTGCATCAACGTAAGCACCTTTTTTTAAAGAACGAGACATGACTTAGCCTTTATTTCTTTCTGCGACGCACAATAAACTGTGACGAAGCCTTCTTTTTGTTACGTGTTTTGTAACCCAAAGTAGGTTTGCCCCAAGGTGTTACTGGTCCAGAGCGACCAATAGGAGCCTTACCTTCACCACCACCGTGGGGGTGGTCAACAGGGTTCATTACCGAACCACGTACGGTAGGCCGAATACCTTTTAAACGGTTACGGCCAGCTTTACCCAGCACTTCGTTCTTGTGGTCATGGTTATCAAGCGCACCTAAGGTAGCACGGCAACGGATATGCACTTTACGCATTTCTTGGCTAGGTAAACGTAAGGTCACATAATCACCTTCTTTAGCCACTAATTGAGCCGAACCACCAGCTGAGCGAACCATTTGGCCACCCTTGCCAGGTTGTAACTCAATGTTATGCACGGTACTACCTAAAGGTAAGTTACCTAAAGGCAAGCAATTGCCTACTTTAATATCAGCTTGATCACCGTTTTGGATGGTGTCGCCAACATTAAGGCCTTGTGGGTGAAGAATATAACGACGCTCACCATCACGGTAGCACACCAAAGCGATGTTAACTGTGCGGTTAGGGTCATATTCAATGGTTTCTACCACAGCTGGGATGTGATCTTTTTTGCGCTTAAAGTCAATGATGCGGTAAGCACGTTTAACACCCGAACCTTTGTGACGGCAAGTGATCCGACCATTGTTGTTACGCCCAGCCCGTTCTGGCAAGGATTCCAACAAAGGTTTGTAAGGTGTTGCTGTTGTTGTGATAGACACAATATCAGCACGGCCACGTATACCAGGAGAGGTTGGTTTAAAGAGTTTTGTTGCCATAACTACAAGGTTCCAATACTTTCGAGCGAATCACCGATAACGGTGAATACCGCTTTTTTACCACGCTTGGTAAAACCAACCCGTTTGCCCTTGCGGACTTGCTTAGGTTTAACCGCAATGGTTTGTACAGCAGTAACACGACGACCTGGAAAAATCAGTTCAAAAGCTTTAGCCAACTCGATTTTGTTAGCTAAAGGATGAACATTAAAGACATACTGGCCAAATTCACGGCAAGCAGTCGACTTTTCTGAGATTACAGGGTCTTTAATCAGTTGATAAAGAGAATGTTTAGACATGAGAGAGCAAACCTTCCTTCAACTGAGCAAGAGCATCAGCAGTGACAACCACAGCTTTGGCTTTCAACAAATCATGCACTGACAAGTTAGAAGGCAACGTCACAGTGACACCCTCTATGTTACGAGCAGATAGCATAAGGTGTTGGTTGGCTTCGGCTTTATAGTTGGCAATAATCAGCAGCTTTGTGCCTACCAGTTGATTAGCAGCAAAAAATGTAAACAACGCCTTGGTGCTAGGTTGCGTTAAAAACGAGAAGTCCTCAACGTAGTACATCACACTTTGGCGAGCCGTTAAGGCAGAATGCAGAGCAATACGGCGCACTTTTTTGTTGAGCTTAATGGTAAACTTGCGTGGCTTAGGGCCAAACGTTACACCACCGCCAACCCATAAAGGCGAACGGATACTACCCACACGAGCGCGACCTGTACCTTTTTGCTTCCAAGGCTTGCGTCCACCACCACGTACTTCGGCACGAGTTTTGGAGTTAGCAGAGCCTGAACGGCGGTGAGCAAGCTCACGATTCAAGGCAAGGTAAAGGGAATGTTTATGAACGTCATCACGAAACAAAGTTTCAGGTGCATCAATAGCTGCGCCGTGGCCTTGTGCCGTAAGTTGAATAAGTTGAGTGGTCATAAGTGTGTGTCCTCCTGCTACTTGGTTCGGGTGGCAAATAAGTAGCCACCTTCAACGCCAGGAACGGATCCTTTAATCAATACCAGTTTCTTTTCGGGCAGCACTTTTACCACAGCTAAGTTAGCTACAGTAACGGTTTCGTTACCAGTACGGCCAGCCATAGGCAAGCCTCTAAAGACACGGCCAGGCGTGGTACCAGCACCAATCGAACCTGGTAAACGGTGCGATTTAGAACCATGCGACATGGGGCCACGGTGATGCCCCCAACGACGGATGTTACCCATCGTACCTTTACCAATAGATTGCCCCGTCACTTTAAATTTGACAGCAGGCTGCACAAACTCCATGGGCAGCACGTCACCAATAGCTACCGAGGCAGCTACCGTGGCATCCACTCTAAATTCTTTAAGGTGTTTGAACAAAGGCAGGTCGTTCTTTTTGAGATGACCCATTTGAGCTTTGGTTAAACGCTTTTCTTTGCAAGGCTCATAGCCTACTTGGATAGCGGAATAACCATGCTTTTCTTCGGTTTTAATAGCCGTTACGGTAAGGTCAGCAAGCTGCAACACGGTAACGGGGATAGCGGACCCTTCTTCAGAGAAGACCTGGGTCATACCCACTTTTTTGGCGATAAAGGCTTCAACAGCCACAGCACGTTCCTCTTTCTTCTGCCAAGCTCTACAGCTTGACCTCAATATCAACACCAGCAGGCAGGTCTAACTTGCTGAGTTGAGCGACTAAATCAGGAGCAGGCTCCACGATATCTATCAAACGCTTGTGAATGCGCATTTCAAAGTGTTCGCGCGATTTTTTGTTAACGTGCGGCGAACGTAAGACGCAAAACAGCTTCCGCTCGGTAGGAAGGGGAATAGGCCCCACAACGTTGGCTTGCGAACCACGAGCCACATCGACAATTTTGGCCGTCGACGCATCAATCAGGCGATGATCGTATGATTGAAGTTTAATACGTACCCGAAACTTGGGCGCAGCTGCTTTTTGAGCAGGTGCAGCAGGTTTATTTGCGGGCTTGCTGGCTTGTTGAGGTTGCTTAGCCATTGTGGATGATTACCTTCCTACCGTTAGCGTAGTGCTGTTAAATGTTACTCAATAATTTTGTCAACAACGCCCGCACCAATGGTACGGCCACCTTCGCGAATAGCAAAACGCATACCCGCTTCAATGGCGACAGGCGATATCAACTCGATGGTTAGCGTGACGTTTTCGCCAGGCATAATCATCTCAGTGCCTTCTGGCAAGTGAATCGTTCCCGTAACGTCCGTGGTACGAACGTAGAACTGAGGACGATAGTTGCCAAAAAATGGCGTGTGACGGCCACCTTCTTCTTTCGTCAACACGTAAATGTTGGCCGAAAACTTGGTGTGAGGCTTGATGGTACCTGGCTTAGCCAAGACTTGGCCACGCTCAATGGCGGTTTTATCAATACCACGAAGCAAGCAACCAGCGTTATCGCCAGCTTGGCCTTGGTCGAGTTGTTTTTTGAACATCTCGATACCTGTGACGATGGATTTACGAGTATCGACAAAGCCGACGATTTCAATTTCATCGCCCACTTTAACAATACCACGCTCCACACGGCCCGTTACCACGGTACCACGGCCAGTAATGGAGAACACGTCTTCAATAGGCATCAAGAAGGGCTGATCCAAAGGACGCTCGGGGGTGGGGATGGCTTCGTCAACGGCATCCATCAATTCCCAAATTTTGTCTACCCACTCATGGTCGCCACGAGCAGCTTTGGGGTTAGCAATCATATGCTCAAGGGCTTTAAGGGCAGAGCCTTTAATGATGGGGGTGTTGTCGCCATCAAACTCGTATTGGTCAAGAATCTCGCGGATTTCCATCTCAACCATTTCGATGAGTTCAGGGTCATCTACCATGTCGCACTTGTTGAGGAACACGACGATTTTAGGAACGCCAACTTGACGAGCCAACAGGATGTGTTCACGAGTTTGTGGCATAACACTGTCGGTAGCGGCCACAACCAAGATAGCGCCGTCCATTTGAGCAGCACCCGTGATCATGTTTTTAACATAGTCAGCGTGGCCTGGGCAGTCTACGTGGGCGTAGTGGCGGTTGTCGGTTTCGTATTCAACGTGGGCGGTGGCAATGGTAATACCACGTGCTTTTTCTTCAGGAGCCGAGTCGATTTCGTCAAACTTACGGCTGGTAGCTTGACCCATGGCGGCCAAGGTTGCGGTGATTGTAGCGGTGAGCGTGGTTTTGCCGTGGTCAACGTGGCCGATGGTGCCGACATTGACGTGGGGCTTACTACGTTCAAATTTTGCGCGAGCCATCATAGCTGTTGCTCTCCTAGGGCAGAGGCTTTTTACAGTTGAGGCTTGCAACAAGACCAGCTTGCCACAAGCACCCTACAGCTTAAAGCCATACGAATACACAATGAGTACGTTGCGTTGCACTATTTCAACAGGAGCATGGCGCAACGTCAAGCCCCAAGCGCAACCTCGTAACATGCCAACCTTTTTGATATAGTAAGTTTTCTCTCTTAAGTAGCCTACCTTGATGGCCTTTTTATGAACCCTCCTCACCTCACACACTTAACCCTTGTTGGCCTTGGCCTTATTGGCGGCTCGTTTGCCATGGCGGCTCGGGCGGCCTTCCCTCAGCTGGTGCTAACTGCTGTTGACCCCAACGCCGAAAGCCTACAAACCGCCCTTAAAAGTCAGCTCATCAATCATGCCTATGTTAACGGCGATGAATGGCTAGCCACGTTGCCTAACACCCTTCCACCAACTACCAACGAGCCGCCTACCCACTGGATAGTGCTGGCCACGCACCTAGAGGCCAATCAGGCATGGCTCCAACACCTTGCCCCTGTCGTCGCTGGCCGAGGGGTGATGGTCTCTGATTTAGGCAGTTGCAAACGGGCAATCACCGCCCTAGGGCAACAACTACTCCCCCAGCAGTTTTTAGGGGCGCACCCCATGGCAGGCCGAGAAACCCAAGGGCTGGCCTCCGCTACCGAACTCCTGTTTGCGGGCAAGCGCATGTTACTGACCCCTTACGATGCCGAGGCGCAAGCTCCGCTGATTGATACAATTAGCTCCATTGTTAAAGCGATGGGGATGCACCCCACCTGCCTAGAGGCCGAAGCGCACGACAAAGCGATGGCCTATGTGAGCCACCTGCCTCAACTGTACGCCGTAGCGTTGACGAATCTTATTGCTCGCCATGAGCCTGCCCGCCTGTTGCGCTACCACGGCGGGGGGATAGACGACCAGCTACGACTGGCGGCCAGTTCGGCGGCGATGTGGTCGCCCATTTACCAGCAAAACGCCGACAATATGGGAGCGGTGTTAGACGAGTTGATAGAGGTGCTAAGCGAACTACGCGAAGCCCTACCCGACCCACAGCGTATGGCCGAAGGCTTTGCGGTGAGTAATCGCCTACACCATACCTTTACCCGCTTAAAGCAGGCACAACAACGCCCACCACAGGGGCAACTACTGTAATCTTGGGAAAGCACTCTTTAACATGGAGACAATATGAGTGGCTTCTGTGAGAGTCTTACCAGAAGTTTGATGGTAACTATTAGGTATATTCATTGGGGC
>JBIKUS010000057.1:0-12775 GCA_044347425.1 Vampirovibrionales bacterium
AATCTTTGTCTTTGCTCAGAAATACTTATAGTTGAGGAAGTGTCAGCTATAATAGTAAGCGGGTAGTTTAGCTTCATTAAAATATATCCTTGACATAAAATTTTAGAACAGAACAGAACAGAACAGAGAACAGAATGGAACAATAAATCAACGCACCTAAAACTAAAAATTGCTTTACAGCTTGTGGTAATTTAGCCCTGCCTCGCCAAACCTTGTCGCCCTGTTGCCCCACAACTGCCAACCCTTACCCTGCCAAGTAGCTCCCTTCTCCCCTAGGGGTGCATCTTCACCTCTCCCTCTGATGTGGGGCGAGCTGTGCTATACTAAGGCAGTGTATACACCAGTATCAAGGGCATCGCCATGGCAAAAGCCTCACAACAACAGATTATTGCTCAACTTACCGCACTACACCCAGCGTTAGCACAACGCTATGGGGTAGCGTCGTTTGCCTTGTTTGGCTCCGTGGCACGTAACCAACACACCGCTACCAGCGATGTGGACCTGTTAGTCTCGTTTAGCCAACCCATTGGCCTTGAGTTTTTTGACCTTGAAGCCGAATTGAGCCAACACTTAGGCTTACCCGTTGACTTACTGCCCCGAGAAGGCATTAAACCCCACTACTGGCAACGCCTCGCCGCCGATGTGGTCGAGATTCCTCATGGCTAGGCGTTACCCCTTGCCAGCACTCGTTTCTTATGAGACCCTTACCCTAGTTGTTTATTTAGGCACCCTCTCACCATGACCTTTCAGCCCAGCACCTTAGCCCCAACCGTTGCCACCCCTAACATGGCCATGTGTTGTATGTGTTGCTGTTGGCTGCCTTGGCGAATGAACCCCTAAAGAGCGTTTAGTTCACCTCCTACCATCGCAAGCCCTTCTCTCCCATCCGCCAGAGCAGGGCTTTTTTAGTAGCACTTTAGTCTTATTAAGGTCATCCACCCCCATGAGTTCCCTCACCCTTTTGTCTCGCCCAACCTACCCACCCGTTAGCGTACCAGCCATGTTTCAGCAAGCTGCTGGCACGCCTCAACAGCACCACCTACCACAACAAGAGCAAAAAGTCTGGCTCCTCGGCTACGGCTCACTCATGGAACCCACCAGCCTGAGCAAAACCGCTGAAATCGCCCCCGAAGATAAACGCAAAGTCACCCTTACGGGCTGGCAACGGGTATGGGATGCCGTTTGCACCGTGCTAGACGACGCTGGCCAACGCACCAACGTGGTGTTTTTAAACCTCATGCCCACAAAACAATCCACAATGACTGCCGTAGCCCTGCACGTCACAGAAGCCCAAGCCGAAGCGATAGACAAACGGGAGAAAATGTACCACTTTGTCGACGTTGGCAATGACGTTACAAGCTGGAAGGCGCTTAACGGTGACAACATCTCTGAAGCCACCCCCAAGCATCTGTACGTTGCCGTAGCCGACGCTGACAACCGCCTACCCGCCGTAGATAAGCCCCCCCTACTGGGGGAAACCCTGATACCCAAAGCGTACGTCAAGACAGTCGAGGCAGCGTTTAAAGCCCTAAAGCTACCCCAAGCTGAATACCCTAAGCACACGGCACAAGTCAAGCAGTTTGACTATACCAAGGCTGGCATTGTACCGCCTGAGTGCGAGGGTAAACTGCGAACCATGGGCTAAGCAGCGGCTTGAGCCGTGGTAGCTCCCGTTGGGGCTGGCATCAAGTTAGGCAAAATGAGCAGCATCATCAACAGCATCATCATACTTTGCAAATCGGGGTTACTACTGGTGAGTTGTTGTTGAAGCATGCCAAGCACCATGGTCATCAAATCAGGTTGATCGGGTGTCGTAGGTGTGCTGGTAGGTGTGGTTGGTGTGGTGGTGGGTGAAGGTGTCGTCGTAGCGGGTGTTTCCACGCTGTTTTGTGGCGTAGCCGTCGTGTCGTCGTCCTCAGCACCTGTGGCAGGTGTGTTACCCGCCGTGGCGGTACCACCCAAGCCTGTTACCGCAGGCGTGGTATCGTCACTCATTTGGCTTAACCAAGCCTCAAGCAAAGGGAGTAAGGCTTGCATTAGGCTGGCCAAATCAGCTTGTGGTGGCGTAGCCGTGCTAGGTGCTGGCGTTTCAGCTTCGGGCGTTGTGGCGGGCGTGGTAGGTGTACTGGGTGCAGGCGTTTGCGCCACAGGAGGCGTAGCGGGTGCGGTGGGCGTTGTAGGCTCTTCTGCGTCTGTCTCCTCGGCCGCTGGGTTGGTAGGCAGCGGGGCAGCCACGTTAAGGGCTTGCGCTTTTTCTACCACGTCGTCTCTTAGCTCCAGCAACTCTTGCGCCTCAGGGCTGTCGGCTGGGGGCAGGCCGTTAAACTCACGCATGGTTTGCCTTAGGGTTTGGCTCAATTCTCGGGCGGCGGCACTCACTTCTCGGGCTTGGCGCATAATGGGTGCCACTTGCGCTCTAGCTTGCTCAAGCGATTGTGGTGTGCTTTGGCTGGCCAATTGGTTGAGTACTTGCGCTCCTACGCCTTGCCCTGCTATTAAGCGCATGGCATCCACTTGGGCTTGCGCCTCTTCAACACTGGCATCGCCTGTCGTTTCGGGTGTTTCGGTGGCCTCGTCATCGGCATCGGCGGGGGGTAGTACCACGGCAGTGGTGGTCATTAACACCTCACCGTCAGCCAAGGCATCCTCAGGCGCATCTTTACCAGAGCAGCCACAGTCAATCATCTCGGTGGTGTCGTCGGCTTGGGTGGCCACGGGCGAACTTTGTGCGCTGGGGTCGGCGGTGGGGTCTACAAATTCAATAAACTCGGGGATGGGCGCATCGGCCAGTTGGCGTTGCTCAGGGGTGGGGTCGGCGGGGCGTTGCACCACGGCCTCTTCAACGGCGGCCTCTTTAGGAGAGGCGGTGGCAGTTGCACCAACAGCGGTTACGGGCATTAAATTAACCGAAGTCACTTCAAGCATGGCGGTATTCTCTCTATGGGTATATCATAATAAATAAAAGCTAGGTTATAAGTATATAAAACTGTCTATCGAACAGAATTGCTAAACCTGTGCCTATGCAAAGTAATAAGTATAAAGTTGTTTTTAGTAGATTTTTAGGGTGGAGTCCTCTCCTGTGGTTACCCTAGGTACAGCACCCTAAAGTTACCGCCACCTTAGCCGATACTGTAAACTAAAGCCAGTACCACCCCACCCAACGGAGTTTGCCATGCACTGCCACTTCTCGCTTCTCGCTTCTCGCTTCTCGCTTCTCGCTAGGTAAGCATAGCACCAACAAGGGTTTCACCCTACCCGAAATGCTGATAGCCCTTGTTATACTTGGCTTAATTGCTACCTTGGTGATAAACAAAGTAGTGGTTGTGCTTGATAATGCTCAGCGCAGAGCCATTGCAGACGAAGCCATTGCCGCTTTGTCTGAAGCTTGGCAAGAGACGATACTTGCTGGCAAAGTAACTAGCGGCATGTCTCCAACACATGGCGCAGTTATGGGTAAGTTGAATGCGGTAAAATACTTACCGCAATTACAAGGCCATGTGATTGATGACGTTTACACCAATGCTGTGCCTACAGGTAAAACCCTTACCTGCTCCAGTGCTAACTCTGCCGTTTATACCTGTTATCAGCTAAGCAACGGTGCTATTATTCTAGCCTACAACAGACCTATTTGGGGTACAAACAATGGCTATTTTTTCAAGTATTTTTTAGATCCCGACGGGAAAGCAACGGGAGCCGAAGACTCGTTACTGGTAGCTATTTATGCTGATGGCAAAGTGCGTACTTCTGGCTATTTAGTATCAGGTAGTAGCTTTTATAGTCACCATAATCAACAAAATACTTATACACGCCCACCCCTTTGGTATGACTAATACTATAGGACTTACGAAGTTGTTTAAATAGTATTTACGCACCCTGCCCTCTCTCCCTTCGCAGTGGCCAAGATTCGCTTTTGGCTGGGTAGCCCCTACGCCAAGGTGTAAAGCCCTCCAGCCCCCTCCAAACAGAGGGGGTTGTGTTGTGTTTTGTCTCACACCCCTAAAGCCCCCAGCCCCCCACGCCGATACTAACACTAGCCCCACCTTGCCAAACCCCTAAGGCAGGGCATACTTTAGCTAACCCATAGTTCCATTAGCCATCATTCATATATCACTTTGCTTAGGATAGCGACAACCCACACACGTTAGAGGCCGTAGCCCATGTTACAAAGCACCATTTACACAGCGTCTCAGCATGGCGTGCAACAGTTTGAAGTGTTAGAGAAGGTCTCCCGCAACATTGCCAACCTCAACACCACGGGCTACAAAGCGCAACGCTTCCAACAAGTCATGGACATCCACGGCCGAGTAACGGGCGTGGTGCGTACCGATACCAGCCCTGGTATGTCTGTCATCACCCGCCGACCGCTGGATGTGGCCATTGAAGGCAGTGGCTATTTTATGGTGACGCAACCCGACGGCAAAGTGGCCTACACCCGAGACGGCAGCTTTACCGTAGACGCCAACCGCTACCTCGTCACCCAACAGGGCGACTTGGTGGGTACGGGCATCCAAATCCCCACCCATTACGACAAGCTGATGATCTTCCCCGATGGGACGGTGCAGGTGCGTGAAAAACCCAACGAGCAGACCAAAACCCTCGGCAAGCTCACCCTTGTGGCCTTCCCCAACCCCGAAGGGCTGGCCAGCGAAGGTGCCAACAAACTGACGGAAACCGCCGAAAGTGGCGCACCCCTCCACCAGGCCCACGCCAAGCTAGCCCAAGGCAAGCTAGAGCGTAGCAACGTGGCCATCCCCGACCAAATTGAGACGGTACTACGGCTCAATGCGGGGGTTATCTCCAACTTCAGAATCATCAAGTTTAGCGACGACTTGTTCCGCCAAGCCGTCAACCTAAAACAGTAGGGGGCTAAGCCATGGATAGTTTATTAGGCATCAATTTTAGCCAAGCCATTAACCCCACCATGCAGGTGATTGGTGGCATCACGCAAATGCAGCAGGCCACCTCGTCCAACATCGTGAATGCCAACACACCAGGGTACAAGGCCAAACACGTTAGCTTTAGTGCCGTGTTGGAGCAAGCCAGTTCCCCCTTTGAAACGTCGCTGTCGCAGCAAATGGGCGGAGGCATGGTAGCCACGTTACTGGGCGAAGCTGCCAGTGGCGGGCAGGTTAACTTGCAACGAGAAATGATGACCATGCAAGAAAACCTGATGAACTTTAACTTGGCCAGCCGTCACCTACGCACCGTGGTGACTAACATACGTACCGTAAGCAACGTAGGCAAATAGAGTAGTTAGCGCAGCATAAGAACAAGGCTTAAAGGAGTGAACGACATGACCTTATACCAATCTATGGCGATAGCAGGCATGGGGCTAGATACCCAAGTAGAACGCCTGCAAATACACACCACCAACATGGCCAACATTGGCACACCAGGCTACGTACGTAAAATCCCTGTCTTGGTCGAAAATGCCAACGTCCCCTTTGATGCGTTACTGAGCAAAATGCGTACCGATGGCCCCGCCGCCGCCATGGCAGCCAGTACCCCTCAAGGCGTACAACTGCTAGAAGCGGTAGACGACCCTACCCCAGGTAAAAAAATCTATCAGCCCAACCACCCGCTGGCCGACGAGCAGGGCTTTGTGACCATGAGCAACACCAACCCCATGGGCGACATGGCCGATGCCATGGTGGCCAACCGCATGTACGAAGCCAACCTTGCCCTGTACGGCGTGACCAAAACCATGGCCAGCAAAGCCCTTGAGCTGGGTCAAGCTAGATAAGCCGAGGTAATGTAACAGGCGCAAGGTGTAACCTTGACACGAAGCGAAACTATCGGTAGGGTTAAGCTATCGAACTTTTGCTTTTCCCATCGTGTTAATTGATAGCTTCCTGTAGGAGCCACCGCTATGTTGCCTATTGCCTTAGGCGTTGTTATACCTGTTGTTGGTGTATCTCATGGGGCAGTACGCTCTGTGGTGATGGATAGACCTTTAGGGGTAACACCCTGCTACCCTCGACACCTTTACCAGCCAAATTAGTGTCAAACCTGCATTTGGTGGTGTCATGCAACCTCACACCTACCTAGCTCTGCTGGCGACACATATGAAAAAACTCTACGAAAAGACCTATGAAGGACAAAACGAAGGCCAAGTAGCGCAAGCACTAACACAAGAAGCCATGAGAGAACTCAAGATAAAATCAATAGAACCTAACTTAATGGCAAAAGTGGTAGGTTACTGGCAAGCCAAAGTGCCAGAGTCTGATCTCATTGCCCAACATATGCCAGGTGTGGCTGGAGAACATAGACTTCATCAAAGGGAAGCAGACCTTGGTGTACTAAAGAGAATGATGGGAGGCTAATTTGCCAAGAACCCTCAAAATCGACAATCTAGCTAGGCAAGTTGACAAATATGAACTATACTTACAATAGCAATAACGACAGCTTAGCTGGCCACTCAGCCGTCGTTCTATCACCACACATCCACCCACCACTCACACACCCCGAGGGTCACTTTGTTATGTCACTCCCCACCGTACCTACTGCCGATGCTACTTTAAACGAGAAAGTGCTTGCCGTGTATCAGCAAGCCCTCAGCGTGCTTAAAGCCACTATGGAGGATCGTGCCAATCGCCCCAAAGAAGCCCTACAGGCTGCCAAACTGGTCATGCAAAAAATTAACCCTAAATTGTGGATTGACCTATTGCACCCCAAAGCGCAACCTGCCCAAGGCAAACACCCCCAATGGGACAAGTTCAGCAAGTTGCCCAACCCCCATAAGGTTTAAAGGCTACACAGTGGTCTAAGCTCAATGGGTTTATGGTAAACTTAAGCTCCCTTAAAGGAGCAAACCACCCCATGGCCACAACGCACAACGACACCCCTCACTCCCAAGCAGCCGCACCTGCTTTTACCTCGTCCATTTACGGGCCTGTGCGCTCGTGGCGGGTGGGCCTATCGCTTGGGGTGGATTTGTTGCTGGACACGTCGATATGCTCGTTTAATTGCGTGTATTGCCAACTGGGCGATATTCAACTTAAAACCGCCGAGCGCAAGGTATATGTGCCTACCGCCAAAGTAGCGCAAGACTTAGCCCAAAGCCCGTGGCAACAAGCCGACGTGGTCACCTTTAGCGGCAATGGCGAACCGACCCTTGCCCTCAACTTGGGTGAGTGCCTGCAACTGGTTAAAACCACCACGGGCAAGCCCACCATGGTGCTTACCAACGCCACGTTGCTTAACGACCCCGCCGTGCAAGCCGACCTTGCCCACGCCGACCACGTGGCCTGTAAGCTAGACGCTGCAACCGACACCGTGCTTCAGCGCATGAACCGCCCCGTGGCGGGTATCACCATGGCCAGCATTGTGCAGGGGATACAGGCCTTTAAAGCCACCTACACAGGTAAACTCAGCCTACAATGCATGTTTATGCCCACCAACTTTGACGAAGTGGACGCTCTGGCCGAGCTGGTGGGCAGCCTAGCCCCGCACGAAGTGCAACTCAACACCCCCAAACGGCCTTACCCGCTCAGTTGGGTGGTAGACTCACGAGGCAACCACGGCGACCCCATTGTGGACAGCCGCACCCTACGCACCCTAAGCGAACCCCAAGCAGATGAGATTGAAGCCCGTTTGCGTGCAGCTTTAGGTGACATCACCATACTATCCATATACAAACGTAGCTAATGCCCACTTGGCAAGTTGCTTGCTTTATGATAGCTTAACTACAGTACATCAGCTTGAGCAGCGTCATCCGTTGTTTAATGACTCCCCCCTCCGCTTCCCACATGCCCCACAAGAGAGTTGACCATGACACGACGTTTCTTTAACCGTTACTTCTGTTTAACCGCCTTAGCCACATTGATGGTAGGGACACTAGGCATGACCAGCCAACCAGCCCTTGCCGCCCTGACCACCGCCGAAGTGGATACCCTTAAAGCGGGTAAAATTGTGGTTCACCCCAAAAAGCAAAACGGTATGGATGCCGTTGAGGCCACCATCCTGATCAATCGCCCTGTAAACGAAGTATGGGCGATTGTACGCGACACTGAAAACACCTTGCGTAAAAGTAGCAACTTTGAGCGAGTGAAGGTGATTAGTCGCCCTGCCACCAACAAAGAAGTGGTGGAATACCAAGTAAAACTGGCTCCGTTTTTGCCACCGCTTAACTACGTTGGCCAAGTGGAATACATCCCCTTAAAGGGTACCAAGTTTAAACGGCTTGAAGGTGCCTTTGAAGCCATGGACGGTAAAACCACGCTCTCGGCTGGGCCCGAAGCTGGGCAAACCATTATGGCGTATGAGTTGGCCATTAAGCCTGGGGTACCCATCCCTCAATCCGTTATTGCTAGCTTCCTCTCGACGGATTTGCCCAAATCGCTCCGTAAGATTGAGCAAGCCGTCTACGCTAAGTATCCGCAAACCACACTGGCTAACAAACCCAAATAAGTGAGTTTGCCTTTAAAGTCTCTTCGCACCCTCTCACTTTAAGTGGGAGGTGTGCTTATTTTTGGGCAAAAAAAAGAAGTCTAACCATCGAGAGAGACTTCCAGGGATTGTATGAGAGAGAGAGCGATTAGGAAAAAATGAAACCGTTCAGACAAAAGGCTGTTCAGTTCCAAACTTGGTTAAGCGGGCTATCTCCATCGTGTTCTCTATAATAAAAACAAAGTATGGGGCAGTATTGCTTGCTCCCCTACGGTTTTTGGCCTTATGGCCGATACTGTAACAGTGCATACCTTTGTGATAAGTAAAGCCCATACATCATGTTTAAAAGCCTTATAACTGGTAGCTTTTGTGTAACAAACCGCCCTTGCTTGGCCAAGGGTAGGGCGGCACAACACGGCCAGGGTTTGGTTGAGTTGAGCTTCTCGTTGGTGTTTATTGTGGTGTTTCTCTACACGGGGGTGGAGTTGACCCGTGTGTGGCACGCCTACACCAGCGCACGACACGCCGCTTACCAAGGAGCGTTGGTGGCGGCGCAAACGCAATCAGTAGCGCAAGGGCTTACTGCACTTGATACCAGTGTGGCACAAGCCAGGCTGACGGTTGCCAGCCGTAGCATAACGCCGTTGCAACAAGGGCAAGGGTACAGCAGCCAACTAAGCGTGCGGTTTACCCCTATGTTTGCCAGCGGGCAACGGCTGGCCAGTGTCGGCGGGGGGATAAGGCTGTTTGCACCACAGTTTATCATCACGTACAACGCTACCAGCCAAAGTGCCACGTTTTAGTTACACACCCTTAAGCCCTTACCACTTTGGCCGAAGTAACGCATGAGTTTACCAGCAAAGAGAGACCTATTGAGATGAAGAATGCCCACCTATACCTGCTAGTAGCTAGCCTTTTGGTACTGGTAACCACAAGTGTTAGCCTCGCTTCGCCTACCAGCCCCTACTACCAGCAAGCCCTTAAGGCCTACCAACAGGGAGCTTACGCTCAGGCGGTACAGTATGCCAAAAAAGCCTCGCAAACCCACGGAGCTTCGCCTGATACGGTGTTTTTGCTGGGGCTAATTGCCACCAAGCAAAAGAACTATAACCAAGCCGAAGCCTATTTTGATGCCGTCCTTAAAACCACCCCGCCAGATAGTGAGCTGGCACGTAAGGCTAGGCACAACCGTGGGCTGGTTACCCGCCTACAACTACGAGACGATGCTGGCCTTAGCCAACAAAAGGCCTTGCCAGACGTGGCCAAACAGGGCAAACAACTTAACCTAGCCCTTATGCAACAGGCCGATGGGCAGAACCTTAAGGGCGATGACAACTACCTCACCCTTGCCATTAACCAAGGCAACGTGGTGCGCTGGTCGGCCGAGGCGATGCCGTTGAAGGTGGCCATCACCACGGCACACGCCCCTGTGCAAGCCGATGCGTTGGTACGGCAGGCCTTGGCCACGTGGCAAAAAGCCAGCGGTGGCAAGGTGAGTTTTGTGGTGGTTACCAACCCCGCCCAAGCCGATATTAACCTGAGCTGGGCGAAGCAGCTCACCCATAACCGTTTGGGGGTTAGCCCCTTTGAGGCGGTAGGCAACCGCATCACCAAGGCCGATGTCACTGTGGCCACGCACGACCCTGTACAAGGGCAACCGCTAGACAGAGCAGCCTTGGGCAGAGTGATTCTTCACGAACTTGGCCATGCCCTGGGGCTACACGGGCATAGTGCCAACCCCCAAGATGTGATGTACTTTAGCAACACCCCGCAAACCTCGGCCACGCTTACCGCCCGAGATGTGAAAACCCTTGGCCTGCTCTACACCCTCACCCCCGATATCACCAACGACACCCACACGGCCAGCGTGGCCGATAGCCGCACCCTAATAGCGACCCTAAGGCAGTTGCAGGAGCAGTTAAACCAAAAAGCCTATAGTGTGGCGTATACCCAAGCCGTGCAGGCCTTAAAACGCTACCCCACCCACCCCGATGTCTTGTTTGTGGCAGGGGTGAGCCAACACGCTTTAGGTAACAAGCAACAGGCACAGCACTACTACCAGCAGGTACTCAAACAACAACCCAACCATCAACTCACGCTAGAGAACTTAAAGCTGTTGTAATACTCACCTTATAGCGTAAGGGCGTAGTCATACACTGTTTGAAAAACAAAGCTAACGGCCTTGGGATAAGACCAACACGGTGGGAGGTTCGGAGGGATGAGTCCCTCCGATGGGGTTTGGGGCAACGCCCCAAATCGCCAAAAAACGGAGTAACGACCAGCCAAAAGCCTAAAAGAACAAACACACTAAGGCCTTACTTTATGAAATGGTATCAATACTAAAAACTAGAAGTGTACCAAAGCGTCTACGTTGATTGGGCTGGCTTGCTGAATGGCTTCTCGGCCGTGTAAAAAGTCAAGTTCAACCACAAACAGCGCACCCACCACGTTAAGGTTGGCTTGTTGTGCCAAGGCTAAGCTGGCCTTAACCGTGCCACCTGTGGCCAGTAAGTCGTCTAGTATCACCACTTTAGTTTGAGCAGGTAAAGCCTCTTGGTGGAGTTCGAGGGTGTCTTCGCCATATTCAAGGGCGTAGGTTTGCCGATACACCTTGGCAGGGAGTTTGCCTTGCTTACGCACAGGCACAAAGGGTAAGCCCAACTCGTGAGCAACGGCGGCACCTAAAATAAAGCCTCGGGCTTCGATACCTAAAATGGCTTGCGCCCCAAGGGCTTGTGCTTGTTGCGCCAACGCACGGTTCACCTGCTGAAACAGCTCACCATCGGCAAGTACGGTGGTAATGTCTTTAAATTGAATGCCTGGCTTGGGGTAGTCGGGGATGGTACGAATCATATCGGCCAAGCGTTGTGCCAAGGCGGTGGGGGAGAGCAAAGGGGCAGAGGTAAGCATAGGGGTCAACTCGCTGATGAGGGGGGACAGTAACCACTAAACCAAAGGCCAAGCCTTAGGTCAATGGTGGCTCGGGTGGGGTCTCGGGTGCGGGGGTGAGAGGGGCTTGCGCTGGGCGTTTACCTTTGGCCTTACCTTTAACAAACTTGGGTTTTTTGGGGACGGGAACCATCAGGGCTTCCTCCCTTAAAAACGCCTCTAGCCCTTGCACGGTCAGTGTCTTGGCAACCCTATCAATGGTGGGTATAAAGGCCAAGGTAAAGGGGATCAGTCTCACGACACCGTGGGGCTGAAGGGCGACTTCAATAAAGCTTTGCCCCCCTGGCGAGTAGGCCAAGGCGGTAACGGTGCCAAGAGCCTCGCCCGTGTCGGCGGCCAGCACCGTCATGCCTTCAAGCTCAAAGGCTCTAAAGGTGTCGTCGTCTGGGGCGGAGGGGAGGTGGGCAGGGTCAAGGTAAAGCTCCGTACCCACCCATGCCTCGGCGGCGGTGCGAGTGCTGACCCCGTTGAGGTGTAGCACCACGACGCTAGGCTTAAGGGGTTGCCCTTGCACGCATTGGCAAGGCAGCAACTGGCTTTGCCCCTTGCGTTTAGCCCACAGCGGTGGCGGCGAGGCCAACCAATCAGGGTGAGGGTCGGCGGTTTTAACTTTAAGTGCGCCTGTAATGCCGTGGGCGGCTACCACAAGGCCAATATGGATAGGGTTTTCGGGGGGCGAACTTGTCATAGGTTAGCCAGCGGTATGGGGGGCGGGGGCTTCAAGGATGGCTGTTATTTTGCCGTCCGTCACCAGCACTTCGGCACCACGCAGGCGTTGGTAGAGGTTATCACCCACAGCCAAAGGCACCCAGTTTTCAAGCTGACCTGTTTTAATGTAGTTACCGTTGGTCATGGTGGCTAGGTTTTGGAGTTGTTGATCAATTTCGGTTTGGAGCGTGGCGAGTTCGTGCTTACGCTTGTTGGCCTCTTGGTGCAGTTGGTCTAGCTGGCGAGCCACGTTATGCCCTTGGCGAGAGGCTTCTTCAAGCTGGCGGAGGTTGTTCTGCACTTGTAGCTCAAGTTGTTCAAGCTGTTGTGCCACCAAGTCTTTCTCTTGCGAGAGGTCTTGTTGGGCTTGTTGCCTAAAGGCATCGGTCAGTAAGGTTTTAATGGTAAGGGAGCGTTTGACAAAGCCACCTTGAGGGGAAAGCTGGGGGGAAGCGTCGGACATGGCAACACCTTTGCGTTAAGAGAGAGGAGGAACAACATGGGTAACTCTACCACAAGCATGGCCACAGAGGAGAGGCCGTAAGTTACGCTAAGAAGGCATCTAACCCTACGGTAAGGCCTATGGGCATGGTGGGCAACTGCTTGGCTGCCAAGGTCACGCCAGGCATAAAGCAGGTGCGGTCAAAGGCATCGTGGCGCAAGGTGAGCAATTCGCCTTGGCTGCCCAACAACACCTCTTGGTGGGCTACCAAGCCAGGCAGACGGATGC
>JBIKUS010000180.1:0-3363 GCA_044347425.1 Vampirovibrionales bacterium
ACCCCACCGTACACGTTGAGGTTACGGGTCATGTTAGCCTCATACACCAACAAGTTGGCCACCACGCCGTTAAGGCGATGCACCATATAATCTAACGCAATAAACGCATCAGGGAAGATGACCCGCTCCACGCTGGAGTGACTAATGTCTCGCTCGTGCCACAGGGCAATGTTTTCAAGGGCGGGTAGGGCGTAGCTACGCACCAGCCGAGCCAGCCCCGTCAAGTTTTCGCCGCTAATGGGGTTACGCTTGTGGGGCATGGCCGAGGAGCCTTTCTGCCCCTTGGCGAAGGCTTCTTCCACCTCTAGCACCTCGGTGCGTTGCAGGTGGCGCAATTCTGTGGCGATTTGCTCAATGGTGGAGGCCAACAAAGCCATAGCTGTTAGCACCCCCGCATGAAGATCCCGAGGTAGCACTTGGGTAGAGTGGCGAGCAGGCTTCAGGCCGAGAATCTCACAAGTAAGGGTTTCCACTTCGGGGGGTAGGTGGGCATACGTCCCCATAGCACCAGAGACCTGCCCGACTCGTGCCAGTTCAAGCTCGTGGGTAAGGCGGGCGTGTTGGCGGTCAAGGGCATCGACCCAACCCAGTAGCTTAACGCCAAAGGTAATGGGTTCGCCGTGTACGCCGTGACTACGGCCAATGCACACCGTGTGCTTGTGTGCCACTGCCTGCTGATACACCGTGTTACGTAGGGTGACCACGCCCTCCAACAGCATCTGGCCAGCGTCACGCAGTTGTAGAGCAAGGGCGGTGTCAACAAGGTCGCTACTGGTCATACCCAAATGGACGTAGCGGGCATCGTCATCGCCAAGGCTTTCGGCCAACATGGTCAAAAAGGCAATCACGTCGTGGCGAACTTCTTCTTCTATCGCCAAAGCTCTAGGTAAATCAATGTGGGCGTTGGCACGGCAACGGGCGGTCACGCCTTGGGGTATGCGGCCAAGGGCTTCTTGGGCTTGGGTCACGGCCAGCTCTACGGCTAGCCACGTTTGGGCTTTGGCTTCGTCTGCCCACAGGGCGGCCATGGCGGGGCGGGTATATCTGGGTATCATAGGGTTTACCTAACTGTGAATGAGAACTGCACTGCTTGCAATGTACCACAAACACGCCAGTGCTTACGTTGCTGTAGGGCAAGGTATTGTCAAACCTAAGCCCTAAAATAAGACCCTAATATGAGATAGGGGCTGTGCTATACTTCAGTCAGTTTTTTAGCTTTCTTAAACCACTCGGTCGTCCTTCGCCATGTTACAACTTGTTGCCTTAACCCCAAACCCTAGCCAGCACCAGGTGACGCTTTTTGCCGAATCCGTGTCGGCGGGCTTCCCCTCGCCTGCCGATGACCACAGCGACGGAGGCCTCGATTTTAACCAATACCTCATTAAACACCCCGCCGCCACGTTTTGCCTGCGTGTCTCGGGCGATTCCATGACGGGGGCGGGCATCCACTCGGGCGATTTGTTGGTGGTGGATCGCTCGTTAGAGCCATTAGCTGGCCGTATTGTGGTAGCCGCCATTAACGGCGAACTGACGGTAAAGCGGTTGATGCAACAACAGGGGCGCATGGTACTGATGGCCGAAAACCCACATTACCCCCCCATTGTGCTTAACGCTGATGTAGACGATGTAACCGTGTGGGGCGTGGTGACTTATGTCATTCACAAAGCCACATAAAGCCATTGCTTTAGTTGATTGCAATAACTTTTTTGTCTCGTGCGAGCGGGTGTTTGCGCCTGCCTTGGCCAAGCTGCCTGTTGTCGTGCTGTCTAACAACGACGGTTGCATTATCGCCCGCTCCAACGAGGCTAAAGCCCTTGGCTTGGGTATGGGGCAACCTGTGTTTAAGGCTAAAGCCATTCTACAGCAGCACCAAGTTAAAGTATTTTCGGGCAATTTTGCATTGTATGGTGATTTTTCGTGGCGGGTGGTACAAACCTTACACAGCTTTAGCCCCGAGGTTGAGGTGTATTCTATTGACGAAGCCTTTTTACCCTTGGTTGGCGACAGGCCAACCCTTACTGCCCAAGGCCGAACCCTACGCCAACAAGTACGCCAATGGACGGGGATACCTACCTCGATTGGGATAGCCGAAACCAAGACGTTGGCCAAGCTAGCCGCCGAGTTAGCCAAACGCAGCCCCCAGCTAGCAGGGGTGCTTAACTTAACAGGCCACCCTACCCTGCAAGAGCGAGCCTTGGCCGCCACTCCTGTGGGCGACGTGTGGGGTGTGGGGCGCAAGTTGGCCCCCAAGTTACAAGCCATGGGCATTACCACCGCCTTGGCCTTGCGAGATACGCCTCATCAGCACCTACTTGCCAACGGCTTTGCTACCCCTTTATTACGCACTGTTACTGAGCTTCAAGGCACGCCTTGCCTCCCCCTTGAGTTGGCACCCACCCCCAAGCAAAGTGTGGTGTGTAGCCGTTCGTTTGGCCAAGCTATAACGCAACTGGCACCCTTACAACAAGCGGTGGCGGCTTATACGGCTCGTGCTGCTCAAAAAGTACGACAAGGCCAACAAGCCGCTTTGGCACTACGGGTATTTATCCGCACCAATCCCTTTAGCAAACATCAACCCCAATACAGCAATTACCTTGATATGACCCTACCCCTAGCCACAGCCGATACCGCCGTGTTGATAAGTTATGCAACACAAGCCGTGGCCAAACTCTACAAACCAGGCTTTGCTTACCACAAAGCGGGAGCCATGCTGTTTGGCCTGCTGCCCCAAGAAGCCGTGCAGCCCAACTTTTGGCAACACCCTGACCCTAAACGCATGGCCTTACTGGCGACGGTAGATAAACTAACGACCGAGCTAGGCAGCCATGCCATTAAATTTGCCGCCGAAGGGCTAGGCCCCCGTTGGCGCATGACACAAGAGCATCGTTCGCCACGCTACACCACCCACTGGGACGAGTTGCCACTGGTACTGGCTTAGCAGGAAACCCTAAACGTTGAAACGGTGTTGAAAAAAGCTGTAAGCCGTAAAGAGCAACGGTCTTGGGACAAGCTCAACACGGTGGGAGGCCAGGAGGGACGCGTCCCTCCTGCGGGGTTTGGGGCAGAGCCCCAAATCGCCAAAAAACGGAGTAGATACTAGACAAAACGTAAAAAGCTACTCTACTATCACAGTGCGTTTCTTAACTTTTAGGGTTTCTTGACTGGCTTAGCCAAGCGTTGGCGAGCCTTTGCCCCGTGTGCTATACTAAAGCCCTTATTAACTGTTAAGCTGATTTTTACATAAGGATACGCCCTCTATGCCTCCCGCCACTCCCTCACCCACGGTTGCTTTTTTCAGAGGGCAGTTTGTCCCCGACAGCGAGGCGTGCATCAGCGTTAAAACCCACGCTTTTTTATACGGCA
>JBIKUS010000181.1:0-3323 GCA_044347425.1 Vampirovibrionales bacterium
CACACCCCCGGCGCCTGTCAGTTGAACTTGCCAGTACAAAGACGCTACCTAAAGTATACAACAAGGGTAGTAAGGTTACAAGCCACCCTAAGGTTAATTACTTTAAAAACCATAGCGAGAAAACACAAAGAGCCGCCGTTGTGGGCGACTCTTGAGGGTAAAGGAGGTGAGAAGGGGCTAGGCGATAACGTTAAGCTAACCAAGAGTTATTAGAATCAATGCGTTCACCATTAAACCCTGCTAAAGAGTAGAGTGGTGTGGCTCCTTGTTGAAAAGAATACTCCTGATTACCATAATTTGGCGTTGGTTGTTTACCCAAGCTGGCAATAGCTTTTAGTGCATCATAAGTTACGGGCTGATTACCACCTGTAACTTGGCCTTGCGCAGGAATCTGCCAAACGTTGTTTTCGCCCAATGGCCTTGGCGTAAAGTTTGAGGGCGTATAAGCCTGAGCTGCAGCGCCTGCCTTTAAATAATTATTCGAATCAATAGGTGGAATACCCATAATGATTGAACCTGTCTATCCGTGGGGAAAGTAAGTGTTAACGTAATAATAGCAACTGTAGAAAAGCTACTATCAGTTTAAACGCTAACTAACTAAATAAAAACATAAATGAAACGACTGTTGCTAAAGTGTTACAATGTGTCACGCCTTAGGTGGGTTATAAGCCTAAACAATCGGCTACAGAAAGTCCCTTAGCCTCAAGCCGTTGGCTGACGGCTTTGGCCAAGCGATTAAGTGCCGCCGAGCTTAAGCCCAAGGGACCAAACTCTTCGAGTAAAAACGCACGAGAAACGCCAAGCAAATCGAGCGATTCAAGCAAGTGGTAGCAATCATCAGCCGAGGTAATGGCGGGCAGTGCAGCAGGCAAACTGGGGGTATGGGGGTGGGGGGCAGACGGATTGGTAGGTGATGAGGTCATGGTTTCAATATCCTAGGCAGGTGCTAACGCCAAGCGACGCAGGTGCTTCTTTCTCTCATAAGGCAGGGGCTTCCTGTTGCTAACCAACAGCCTAGGCAACAGGCAGGTAAGTATCGTGTTAAGGGGGGGTACAGTAAGGTTAAAGGGTACAGGCTAGGGTGTTGTGTTGATGCAACACAAGCCTTACAGTAGATTAAAGGCACGCTTTGCGACAAAATTGCTAGCTTGCCATGCCTAAGTTTCGTCAATAGCCTATTTGATTGGAGTCACCGACCCTTGCCCTTGCCAACTGCCCTGCTAACACTGGCCATGCTACTGATGGTAGGCCTTGCTTGGTTGAGTGGTTGCCAAAGTGGTTCGCCTAACACAGGCCTTACCACACTGACCTTGAGTTGTTGGGGAACCCCCACAGAGAAGGCCTTGCTGAGCGAGTTGGCACGGGGCTACCAAGCGTTGCATCCGCAAGTACGGGTCAAGGTGCAGCACAGCCCTGATAATTATTTTGCCAAGCTTCACCTGCTGATGGCGGCACGCCACGCCCCTGATGTGATGATGCTAAACAGCCTGACCGCACCGACCTATGCCGCCGCTGGGCAACTGTTGCCCTTAGACGCTTGGCTGGCGCAACAACCTGCCCCCAATGGCGCACAGGCGTATGCCCCAGCAGCCTTAGCGGCCATGCAAGCCACGCTACCCAGTGGGCAAACCGCCTTGGTGGCCTTACCCCGAGATGTCTCCACCTTAGCCGTGGTGGTGAATACCTCGCTCTTGAAGCAAGCCCTTGGGGCGGCACAAGCCGAGGCGTTGCTTGCCCGTGCCACCAGCCCCAACCCTGCTACCCTATGGCGATGGGACGAGGCGATAAGCGTGGCCACCACCGTGCAAAAGCAGTTACCCCACGTTAAGGGATGGTCGTTTTATAGCAGCCCGCCGTTGTATTGGCTCCCCTTTGTGTGGAGTTGGGGTGGGCAGTGGTTGACCGATGCCCAACACCCCATGGTGGACGATGCCGACACTGCTGCATGGCAAGGCTTGCAAGCCTATACTGACCTTCGGCACCGTTGGCAAGTAGCCCCTAGTTTGGCGGTAACGGGGCAAACCCCCATGACACAACTCTTTTTAAAGGGCGATCTGTTGTTTATGCTGGCAGGCCCTTGGACGATTCCCTTTTTGCGAGAGCAAGCCCCTTTTGCGTGGGACATTGTGCGCTTCCCCCAAGGCCCTGCGGGGAGCAGGGTAGGGGTGGATGCGAGCGGCTTTGCCGTGTGGGCGCACACGCCTCACCCACAGCAGGCGTTAGACTTGTTGGGCTACCTTAACAGTGCCAAGGCGCAAGCGTCGTTGGCACAAAGCGGGTTGATACTGCCTGCTAGGGTTGAGGTGGCACAAGCGCAAGCCTTGGCCGATAAAGCTGCTAGCTTACAGCCTTATCACGCCGAGGTGTGGCAGGCAGCCGTGGCTGAGGGCATTCCCACGCACACGCCTGCCCAGTGGCACAGCGTGGGCGAAGCCCTGACCGAACGGCTTCGCCCTTGGTTTGAGCAGGGGCAACGGCCGAAAAAGTAAGGTGCTACAAAAGGTCTTAGGTAAAAATGACTCAGAATAATAAGCTTTAACAGGTTAAGCCTAGTGTAAGATTACGAGTCTATAACAAGAAGTTCAACATCGCAGCTATCCTAGACCATTGTTCGCATCACACCATCGCCAATACCTGTAGGTGGTGGGGGAATGATGGCTACTGGATCATCTGAGGGAAACCTCAAAGTGATAGCACCATCGCCAATGCCTGTAGGTGGTGGGGGAATGATGGCTACTGGATCGTCTGAGGGAAACCTCAAAGTGATAGCACCATCGCCAATACCTGTAGGTGGTGGTGGGCAGATGGCTACTGGATCGTCTGAGGGAAACCTCAAAGTGATAGCACCATCGCCAATACCTGTAGGTGGTGGTGGGCTAATGCCTACTGGATCGTCTGAGGGAAACATCTTAGTGGCAGGACCATCGCCAATACCGCCAGCAAAGGAGGAACCTAAATTACTTATCAATAATAATTTAAGGGTGGCTATATAGTTCCTACTATCTTCACTCGTGAGGGGTGGAGGCGTACCAACAGGATCGTCAGTGGGGAAGCTTCTAGAGACACCACTGTCGCCAATGTCTGTGGGGGGTACTGTTGTACCAACAGGATCGTCTGAGGGATACCTCAGGGTTACGGCACCGCCACCAATGTCCGTGGGAGGTGGTGGGATGGCTGTCTTACGCAGTTCAGTAAGTTGATTGGCTCTATTGCGCACAACATTAGGGGATTCAGTTGCATAGCTTATAAAAGGAAGATCAGAGAAAGGCATAATAAAGGTACCCTCACATTGAGTAAAACAGATAAGAAAAAACAACGATATG
>JBIKUS010000058.1:0-12377 GCA_044347425.1 Vampirovibrionales bacterium
GCGTTTCAACGGTCGGGGCTACTGGCACGTCGAACAGTAGGTGCATGGCTCGGGTAATGGTGTCAATGTCTTGCGTGGTAAAGCCCGATTGCCGTAGGTTAGACACGGGCGTGTGCAACCATTTATTCATCAACCCTCGAGAAAACTCGTCCATGGCGGGGAGCCATTCTTCAGTGTCGGGGCCAAGGTTGGCCAGCTCTTGTTGGCGCATGGCCTCAAAGTGCGAACGCACGTGGGCAAGGGCTTGCTGAGCAGGTAGGCTGGTATGCCATGCTCTAAAGGCTTGCCAATCCTCTAATACCAACGTATTCACTTGGTGTTTTAGGTCAGCTTGGGCTTGAGCGGTGGTGTGTGTGGTTTGGCCAAAATCGTCGCTATTAAGCAACGTGATATTGGGCAAGTCTCCCACTTCGGCGGCCACGTTACGGGGGACGGCCAAATCAAGCAACCACTGGGCAGGCCGTGCCTCGGGGGCGAGGGGGATGCCTTCAAAACTTTCAGGCCATAGCAGGGTATGCGGTGCGCCAGTGGCTACCAATATGATACGGCATTGGGCTAACGCATCAGGCAAACGCTCCCACCCGTAGGCGGCAAAGCCGTATTGGGCGTGCAGTTGGGCAGAGCGTTCAGGGCTACGGTTAATCAGGGTTACGTCCAGGGTAAGGCCATGCTTATCTTGCCATTGGCACAACTGTTGTAAAAAGATTTCGGCCATTTTACCACCGCCCACCACGGCGAGGGGATAGCTCGACCATTCGGGGAGAGTTTGGCTCATCCATCTAAAAGCGGCTTTACTCAGGCTGTCGTCTCGTTGGCAAAGGCCTGTTAGGCTACGCACCCGCTTACCGCTAGAGATGGCTGCCTTCAGCAACCTATCAATAAAAAAGCCCGCTGTGCCAGCTTGTTGCGCTCGTTTAAGCATGTCCTTAACTTGGCCTAAAATCTGGGCTTCGCCTAGTACCAAGCTATCTAACCCAGCAGCCACGTCAAATAGGTGACGCTCAGCTTGAGCGTTGGTAAGGCAAAAGGTAGCCTCGGGGTGAGCTTGGTGGTTAAAGCCTTTAAAGTGAGAAAAGCAACCCCATAAGGCTTGTTGTAATAAAGCGAGTGAGCTACCTTGCAGGGCAATTTCCGTACGGTTGCAGGTGGTCAACAAGGCCGCCTCGCTCACGCCTGGCTGTTCTGCCAACCATGTTAGGGCGGGTAGGGTTTCGGCCTCGCTAAACACAACCGTTTCGCGCAGGGCTAACGAGGCATTGCTGTGACGCAAACCGCCCACCACAAAAGCCCAAGCAGGCGAGGTTAACACAGGCGTAGTTGACGAGAGAATCACGGTAAACACTCAACAAAAGCTACAGACCACTACCCAGTAACAGGGCAGGGCTTAAGGGTAGGGTGGCTTCCAGTATAACTAAGGTACAAACCTAAAGGTAGTATAACGTGAGACTAACTGGCATTGCTAGTGTGACGCAAGGGCGAGGTGTTTCACCATGAGATGCCACAACATGTTCTAGTTATGTTGCTTGGGGGCTTTCTCTACCCTATGCCATAACATACTGGCCGATTTGTCTCGCTTGGGGGTATAGCTGGCCACTTGCCACTGTAGCTGTAAGGGCAGGGTTTGCCCGTTAAGCAACAAGGCCACTTGGCTTAGTTTTTCTGCCAAGCGTTGTAAGGGGATGCAGGCTTCTTCTTCTGGGGTTTCTGGCATCAGCAGGCCAAGGGTAAGGGGGGCTAAATGGCCAAGCGTATCGGCTTGCCTTACGTACTGCTTAGCTTGCTTGGCCAATAAGGCATTGGCGGCGGCTAACCCCGCCGACCCAAAGGTGGTTAACACCTGCTGCTGGTTGGCCACACTTACCTTGGCCACACTTAAGCGTAATTCGTGCCTATGCGACCTTGCCCACTCACGCTCTAAAGCCTCAATAAAGCCTGTTAAATTAGGCAGGTTGCTGGTGGCATCCCAGCGTTGTGCCAGTTGGGCTTGTTCGCGTAATACGTAAAAACCAAGGCTTTGCTGCACTTCGGTTTGTAGTTGGGCTGAGCTGAGCAAGGCCGACGCTGGCCACTGTTGTGGCGGTGTGGTGCTAGGTAAAAACCAGCAGCAAAACAGGCCTAGTACGTCGTTTTGGCTGTTAAGGCAGGTGCTTACCCACAACTGTTGCGGGCTAGGCAAGGGGGCAGGCGTAGCAGGGTCGGGCAAGCCCGCTTGGGCTTCGTAAAATAAGCGAGGTTTCACCGTGGCTTCGTGGGGTAAGGCTTCACCCAAGGCGGGGGCAAGGAGTGTAAACCAAGCTTCCTGTTGTTCGGTGGTCAGGCTCGCCCCGTCGGCCATTACCATATCTACCCAAGGGGTTGGTTGGTTGGGTTGGGTACAATATAAAGCCATACCGTGGCAGGGTACTACCATGGCCACTAATTGAAATAACCTTGCGGCAAAGCTGTCATACCCCCCGCCACCCGCTACGGGTTGCTGTAAAGCTCTAAAAGCCTGCAACACGTCAAGGGTTAGCAGGGCTTGCCCTAGGCGTTGGGCAACAGGTTCGGGGTCAAGCGGTGTGGCAGCGGCAAGCTTGGCGGTAGGAATGGCTTCACGGCCAAGGCTAAGGTGTTGCCACAGGGTAAGCCACGCTTCAGGGGGATGCGCTTGCGATAGTAACGCATCTACTTTGGCAAACCACCACGGGGCTTCATGTTCGGCTTTGGGCGTATGGCCTGCATGGTAGCCAAGTATACTGGCTTGGCTTGCCCATGGGCATTCTCGCAGAGCATAACTCAAGCTGGCGGCTTGGTTGTTGGGTAAATCGCCGTTAAGCACCACCACATTAGGCCAAGGGGTGCTGCCCAGTGTTACGGGCAGTGTGGGCTGAGTAAAGTGTGCCACAATACAGGCTTGCTGTTGTTGGCAAAGGGATGCTAAGGCTTTGGGTACGGCGTTGGCCTCAAAGCCTACTAACACCACCTGCCAAGGCTGGGGGTAAAGCGAAGCTAAAGATGAGGCTGAAGTGGCCATAGCAAGTTCCATTAGTAACAAAAAGGAGGGCTACTTTAGTTATAGGTGAGAGTGTGCCACAACTGTAGGTACAAACCCAAAAACTAAGGCACTTGGGGGAAGGCTAACGACAACACACTACCCCTCGGCGTAAGACACCGTAGCCGTCAGTTGTGGGTGGCTGGCATAGGCAGGCGTAACCGTGGTCGCTAGCGGTAGGGGTAGCCCCGCCTTAGCCCACGCCTGCACGGCTTGCCACACAGCCACAGCACCGTAGGGTGGCGGGGTGGGTGTTAGCCACGGGCAGGTTGGGTAATGGGGCAAAATATCATTATTAAAGCTGGCAAGGTGGGTACTTTGTTGCAGATGCGTGGCCAGCTCGTCGCCGCCTAGCACTTGCCATACCACCGCCCCCTTAGGTTGGGATAACTTCACCCCAACACCTTGTGAAATAAGGGAGTCGGGCGTGATGACGCCAGTGGCGAGGGCGTGGCCTACCACGGTGTGTCCTTGGGTAAGGCAGGTGACGCTTAAACTCGGCTGGCACTGTTGCCACGTGGCCAACCACGTCGCCACGGCACGTAGGGCAGTAAAACTACCAGGGCCATGCTCCCATACCACGTTTGTTATGGCGTTAGGGGGGATGCCTGTGGCCTCACTCATTTGTGCTAGCAAGGTAAAGAGTGTGCTGGCCGTGGCACGTTGCTGGGTGACGGCCTCCTCGGCTTGCCATAAAGGGGGGGGCATCTCATCAGTAAACAAGGCCAAACTCAAACCCGCCTCGCCCTGTTGGGTAAACCCCGCCGCAGCTAGGGTGAGGTTTTTAGGGGCATGAGTCATCACTTAACCCTCCCCATCCCCTAAACGTAGACAAAGGTTGCCTCAGCGTGACGACCCTTGCCTCGTCGCCCAACTCGGGCAGTGGGGCAAGGGTAAGGTGGAGCGTCCACACGTCGGGCGGTAGTTCGGCACGCTCTGGCCACTCCACCACGGCAATGCCTGTCGTTTCGTCCAACCACGTCAAGGCCTCCTGCCACAGGGCTTGCGCCCCCGAGGCCTCTAACCTGTACCAATCGCTATGCCACACGGCCAAGCTCTCGCCTTTGGGGTCATACTCATGCACCAAGGTATAAGTGGGGCTACCCGCTACATGAGGCAAGCCCAAGGCCTGCACCAACGCCGCCACCAACGTGGTTTTGCCGCTGCCCATACCGCCGTGCAAGGCAACGGTATCGCCCGCTTGCAGCCACCCCGCTAAGGCCAAAGCAAACGCCTGAGTAGCAGCCAAGGTGGGCAAGTGCAAGCAAAGCGTGTCGGGGCTATCGCTTTTTAGGGGGGATGTTTGGTACACTGTTGCTTATCGCCGATGTTACGGAGACCTGTGGGCTGTTTTGCCTGTGTTTAGCCTAGCGCAAACCTTGTGCCAACAAAAGCCAGCCCTCTGCCCCCCTCGTTTTAGGAGACCGCCACCCATGGCCACCATTTCAACCAACGATTTTAAAACAGGTATCACCCTTGAGCTAGACAGCAGCCTGATGCAAGTGGTGGAATTCCTCCACGTGAAGCCAGGTAAGGGGTCGGCCTTCGTGCGCTCCAAACTGCGTAACGTACTCACAGGCCAAACCCTAGAGCGCACCTTTAGGGCTGGCGAAAAGCTAGAGCTAGCCCACCTTGAAAAAAGCGATATGAGCTACCTCTACAGCGACGGTAACGACTACACCTTTATGGAAAGCAACACCTACGAGCAAATGTCCATCTCAAAAGAGATGATTGGCGACGGCATTAAGTACCTTAAAGAGAACATGGTATGCTTCGTAATGCGCCACAACGGTATGGTCGTCAAGGTAGAACTCCCCAACGTGGTAGAGCTTGAAGTAACTGACACGCCCCCCAACGACAAAGGCAACACCTCCTCGGGCGGTACCAAACCCGCCACGCTTGAAACGGGTGCTACGGTCAACGTCCCCTTCTTTGTGGTGAATGGCGACAGAATTCGGGTGGATACCCGCACCAACGATTACTTGGATCGTGCTTAAGGTAAGGTAACCCTACCTTGCCGTGTCGTTTGTGAAAGAAAGAAGCCCTACCCCCATGGATTGGACGCTTGACCAAATTGAAGCCCTCGCTACCCTTGCTACCGACAAAGGGCTGGCCGAAATTACCCTAACCGATGGCGATAAAACCATTACCATCAAAACCCCCGCCTCTGTGGCGCAAACCGTGATAGCTGGCGCACCCGCCCCTGCTATGGCTGGTTACGCCCCTGCCCCTGCCGTTGCTCAAGCCCCCCCTGCACCCATGGCCGAGGCGTCGCCTGCCCCAGCTGCCACGCCTGCCAGTTACCAAACGGTCACCGCCCCCATGGTGGGTACGTTCTACCGCTCTTCCTCGCCCGAATCTCCCCCTTTTGCTGAGGTAGGCCAACGGGTGACTGTCGGCCAATCGCTGTGCATCCTTGAGGCCATGAAGCAGATGAACACGCTAGAATCTGAACTAACGGGCGTGGTTAAACAAGTGTTGGTGGATAATGGCCAACCTGTAGAATACGGCCAGCCTCTGTTTGTGATTGACACGGCTGGTTAAACAATCTGCTATACTGCTAGGGTACCCACTTTGGAGATATCCCCCTGTTTTACAAATTTAAACCCCTGCCTCCTGTCGAACTTCCCTTGCCTAAGCCCATACAAGTGGTTAAAGGCATTGCGTATTGGATGGATAACGCCTTTGAAATACCCATTTTAAAGTGGCGTTTTGGCTTAGATGCTTTAACGGGGTTGGTACCCGCAGCAGGCGATGCCTTAACCTTGATATTGGGTTTAGCCACCGTTGCCTTAGCCCTTTACTACAAACTCCCTTGGCGAGTGGTGCTAACCATGCTGACCAATCTACTGGCCGACTTTTTTATTGGCCTGCTACCCGTGGTAGGCGACTTGGCCGATGCCAAACTTAAAGCACACACCCGCAACGTGGCTTTGCTGATAGCCCACTACCAATGGGCGCAACCCCCTAGCCACGCCACGGTGACGCTTCGCCCTTAATCTCCCTCTCCTTTTAAGGAGAGGAAGTAAGCCCTCCTCACTGACTTGAACACGCCTAACCCTTTGCGCTAGACTGTAACCATGGCAAAAATCTATACCTTCCCCACCGCAAGCAAACACACCTCGTCAGCCAGTTGGTTGCACAAGGTGTTGTGTGCCGTGGCTTATCTCGCTGTGGCTTACCTGTCGGCTACAGGGTTTTCGTTTTGGTTGTTTGTTATTTTGGGTCTAACGTACTACGCTACGGTGTATCTTCGCCGTTGGCAATGGGCATCGTCCAACAGTTTTACACGTTATCATTTACTCCAAGCCATTTTGCTGTTTTTTATGGCCAGTATGCTAGGCCAATTGCTTGGCGTACTACTTAACACGGGTGTAGCCATGCTGGCCGTGCTTCAGCACCTGCCTGTTTTGGGTACTGTGTTCGCCTCGCCCATTAACGTCGCTCGCTGGCCGTGGCTGTGGATGCAACTCACCTACCTGCTAGGCATCTTCTCCTTTATCATGGCGTTATTGGGCAAAGAGCATCGCTTCCCCTTGGTGTCGGCCGTGGTAGACCGTTACCAATGGCGATAGCTCCCGCACTTCTCACCCCCCAACAACGCCTGATTGTTGCGCTAGATGTGCCTACCGCCAAAGAAGCCTTGGCCTTGGTGGCCACACTACAACCCGCTGGCTTGGCCGTGGTCAAGGTGGGCATGTCTCTGTTTTACCAAGCGGGGCTACCGCTGATTAACGAACTGCACGCCCAAGGCTTAGAGGTATTTGTCGATCTCAAACTCCACGATATACCCTCCACTGTGGGGCGGACGGCTGGTGTGTTGCTTGAAGGGGGCGTACGCTGGTTTAACGTCCACACCCTTGGCGGCACCGACATGATGACGGCCACCATGGCCGCCGTTACCGCCACAGGCTTACAGGCCGAAACCACAGTCTTGGGCGTGACGCTGCTCACCAGCCACACGCCCGACTCATTACCCAACACCTTGGGTGTGCCGTGCCACTTGCCCCCTATGGTGACACATTTGGCGCAACAAGCACACCAAGCTGGCCTTAACGGTGTGGTCTGCTCCCCCCACGAAGCCCAAGCCATTGCCCAAGCCCACGGCGAGGCATTTTTGCGGGTTTGCCCAGGCATCCGCTTACCCACCGACGAGCTTGGCGACCAATCTCGGGTACTCACCCCCGCCCTCGCCCTGCAAGCGGGAGCCACCCACCTTGTGGTGGGTCGCCCCGTGTACCACGCCCCCAATCCGCTTGTGGCTTACCAAACCTTGCTGGCCTCTCTTTGCGACAGGGCTATCGCATGAAACCAATTTTGACAGGCTGATGGGGTTCAAAGCTCCCTCTCCCCTTGGGGAGAGGTTTGGGGTGAGGGGTTTTTTAAAGGAATACCTGCATTTTTACCCCTCACCCGTTGCTAACGCAACTGCCCTCTCCCCACGGGGAGAGGGGGGACGGCATTCATACGATAGCCCTGTTCTTTGCTAAAGCTCAGCCAAATCTTAAACTTTGTTGTGGTAAACTCACTGGCCTAACCACTTCTCGTTTAAGCTACTTACAGTTAATAACTGCTTACTTTATGTAGTAGCTTTTTATGCCAATTCCACTAACCCTAGGAAGTTTGTCGCTATGACCACGGCTCACACTGCCACACCCCCCGCCACCCTTGAAGACGTGCAAAATCGCCCCGACGAGCGACAAGTGGCCTTGCAAGCCGCAGGCATTTCTCACGTAAAAATGCCCCTTAACGTCTTACAAAAAGACGGCCAACACCAGCGGGTAGCCGCCACCGTGGCCATGAACGTGGCCTTGCCACCCCAACAAAAAGGCACGCATATGTCTCGCTTCGTCATTCAACTCAGCGAGTGGAGCCGTGCCAAAACCTTTAGCCTCTACCTACACGAGTTTTTAGAGGAAATGACGCAACGCCTCGAAGCCCCATCAGCCATGGTTGACGTGGCTTTTGATTACTTTATTGAGAAGGCCGCCCCCGTCACCCAAGGTAAAGCCCCCATGGCCTACGCCTGCCGTTTTATCTCAAGCATAACCCACACCCCCCAAGGCGAAGCGCAACACCAAACCCGACTACAGATACGTGTCCCCATTGCCACGCTTTGCCCCTGCAGCAAAGCCATTTCTGACTTTGGGGCGCACAACCAACGAGCTTTGCTCACCACTGATGTGATGCTGGATGCCAACTCCGAGAGCCACTCGCTGTTGTGGATTGAGGACTTGGTTGCCCTGAGCGACGAGGTAGCCAGTTGCCCCGTGTACCCACTGCTCAAACGTGCCGATGAAAAATGGGTGACGGAACGCCAGTACACCAACCCCAAGTTTGTTGAGGACGTGTGCCGAGATATGACGGTTGCCCTGCGCCAACATCCCGCCGTGACGGGCTTTAGGGTACGTGTCGAAGCCCTTGAAAGCATCCACGACCACAACGCCTACGCCGCCCACGCCGAAGGAACCCCCTTGTTGACTGTGTTGTAGCCGACAAAGGGAGCTTCTATGATGATAACTGTGTGTGACTCTGCCTTACCCACCACGGCAACCTATCCTTGGCCAGCCCAAGCGGGTGTTGCGCCAGCGTTGGCCATTACCAAACGCTTAACCACGTACTGGCCACACACCGCCGTGCCGTGTCGCCTTTCTGTCACCTTGGCCTCGCCGATGGCTGCTGATACGGCGATGTTGGTGAACCTCAAACTGGTGAAGGGGTGGGTGAACCAAGCTCTTGCCGTTGCTGGCCAACACCCTAAGGTGACGTTCACGCCTACCACGCCTCCGCACGCCTTGCCTTGGGCGTTTTTGCTGGATGCGTTGTGTGAGGAATTGACTCAGAGCCTGCCCACCCATCTGAGTACGGCCACGCTGGTACGGGTGCAGTTAGACACCCTAACGGGGCAAGTCCTCACGTGGCAACCCGATTCAACCACACCACCTTCGGCCGTTTTTCCCCCACCAAGGAGCCTCCCCATGCACGTGCTTACCCGCCGATACGAGTTTTCGGCTGCCCACCGCCTGTGTAACCCCGCTTTTGACGAGGACACCAACTGGGCGGTGTTTTATGAATGTAACAACCCCCACGGCCACGGCCACAACTACGAGCTTGAAGTGATGCTGGCAGGCGACCCCGACCCCACCACGGGCATGCTGATTAACCTGCTGGATTTAGACACCTTGGTGCAGCAACACTTGGTGAAGCCGATGGATCACAAACACCTGAACCACGACGTTGCCTTTTTAGCGGGAACCATTACCACCGCTGAGACGGTGGCCATGGCCTGCTATCACCAACTTAAACCGCACCTACCCGCTGGGGTTGAGCTGTATGGCGTGCGCTTGCATGAATCACGCAACAACGCCGCCGAATACTACGGCCAATCGTTAGTAGATGCCGACGTGTTGCCCGTGCCTATTGGTTAGAGACTGCTCTTAAAGTGAGTGTTAGATTAACTTTACACCATCTACTCATTGCTGGGGGGTACTTCTACCCAAACAACAACACCTTCAATTCCATTTCGGTCAAGGTCAACGTCATTTGCACCACGACCCCATTCTAAACCAGAGAACTCTGTACGCATGGTCGTACCAAGCTGGTTCCAGTTGAGGTTTTCAATTTCGTAGAAGGTATGGCCTAGGGTACTTTCAGGCGGTAAGGTAATATCCCTGTCAGGATGTGCTTGCCTATTATGACGCTGTACGTCACTTAATGTAAAAGGTTGGCTAATACGTATCGTTTCAGACATTTTTTATTCCTCTTTATAAATTGGTTAGATTATCTAACATCTGAACCAAATACATAAACTACAACGCCAGTATTGCCATCTCCGTCTAGGTCAACACTATTGGTGGCACGTCCCCAGTGGTTGTCACCAAATTGTGTTTCCATCGCCGTACCTAATTCACCCCAATTTAAGTTTTCAACTTCATAATAACGAAGTCTCCATTCATGTTGTAACGAAACAGGCGTCAAAGGAACTTCTTGTCCTCTTGCTACAGTTGCGTTGCGGTCTATCATCTGTTGATGGGTGTAAGGCTGGCTAAAACTAATACCTTCAGACATAATTTATATCTCCTCTTAAAACCTAACTCGCTTCGTATCCTCGATAACTTAAAGTGAGGACTCAATAATAAACAATTTTAACACTCTTAAATTGTTTTTATTTTAATTTTTGTAACATCATTTTGCCAAGCGTAGCACGTGAGCCAATATCGCCTGTGTGGCGTGGGGCTTAGCCAACCCTAAGGCGACCTCTCGCATAGCGTGGAGCTTGGCCTCATCCCCCAACAACGGCCGAAGGCTGACTAAGAGTCCCTTGCCAGTACACTCAGCATCAGGCAAAAGCGTGGCTGCCCCTGCTTGTACCACGGCCACGGCGTTATGGTGCTGATGATTGGCCGCCGCATGAGGGTACGGCACCAGCACGGCTGGTACGCCATACGCCCACAACTCCGAAAGCGTTAAACTGCCCGCCCTGCACACCGCCACGGAGGCTAACGACCACACGGCTTGCATGGTGGGGTAAAACGGCATCACCTTATAATACAGCGAATCCGCCAGTTCGGGGGGGAGGGCGGCAAGGGTCTCCTCGTAGAGGGCATCGCCTGTTTGATGAATAACCGCCAGCCCCAACTCGTTGATGAGCGTAGGCAAGGCTTGCACCACGGCGTGGTTAAGTTGCCTCGCCCCTTGCGACCCACCGATAACGACTAAAACAGGTCGCTCCTCTGGCCAGGCTACCCCCAACTGGGCTTGCGCCTCGGCGTGGGGCAGGGCTTGGCCTGTAAACCCCCGCAAGGGGTTGCCCGTTACCTCAAAGGCGTGGGTGCGTAAAGCCTGTTGAGCTTGAGCAAACGCCCCAGTCACTTGGGTTGCCAGCGGCGCCATTAGCTTGTTGACCAAACCAGGGGTGGCATCAGGCTCATGCACCAAGAGGGGGATACCTCGGCGTTTGGCGGCCAGTACCACGGGCGCACTCACATAGCCCCCTGTGCCTACCACCACGTTAGGGCGAAGTTTGCCCAACAGTTTATCGGCTTGGTAAGTGGCACGCACCAAGGCAAACAACCACTTGAGTTGCGCCACACCGTTGCGCTTGCGGGGCAGCCCATAAAAGGGGACACCCTCAAAGGCGTAACCCGCTTGGGGGACTTTGGTCGCCTCCATGCTGGTGGGGTTGCCAATAAAGGTGAGGGTAAGCTGGTCGGGGGTATCGGCGTAGTGAGCGGTAAGGGCATCGGCAAGGGCAAGGGCGGGCATCAGGTGGCCACCCGTACCGCCACCCGTGAGTACCACTTTCAGCGGCTTAGGCATGGGCGGGGGTCTCATCCTCGGCAAACGAGCCATACAGCGGTAGCGGTTGGTTGGCTTCTCGGCTCAGGCTCAGCAAAATACCCACCATGGCCAGCGTCACCACGGCACTCGTCCCGCCGTAACTCATCAAAGGCAACGTCACCCCCGTTACGGGGAATAACCCTGTGGCCACGGCCAAGTTAATACCCGCCTGTAGGCCAATCACGGCGATTAAGCCCATGCCTAACAACTGGCCAAAGCTGGTGCGAGCATTGAGTGCCACGTGCCAGCCTCGCCACACAAAATAGGCGTACAGGCCAACAATACTTAAACTACCCACCAGTCCCCATTCTTCGGCGGCCACGGCAAAGATAAAATCGGTATAGTGAAAGGGGAGGTAAAACAACTTTTGAACGCTGTTGCCGTAACCTGCTCCCCACAGCCCACCTTGGGCAAAAGCAAACCACGACTGTATCAGGTTATACCCCGCATCCAGCTTATCAGCAAAGGGATCGAGCCAACCTTCAATGCGTCGCCATTGGTAAGGCGTGTTACGTATGTACAAGCCCGCCCCAGCCATAGCGGGTACCAGCAGGCTAAACCAAGCGGCCTGCAAGCCGCCCATAAAGCAGAGCAGTACGTAAGTGGCCGACAATAATAAAGTGATAGAAAGGTTAGGTTGTTTGAGAATCAGCCCCACCATCAGCGCATAAGCTAAAGAGACAATGACCAAAGGCCGTTGCGAGCCTCGTTGCGAGAGCGCCCACGCCAACAGCATTACGCCCACGGGCTTGGCCAACTCAGACGGTTGAAACTGAAACCCCGCTACCGACAACCACCGCTCCGAGCCGTTGGCCGTGACCCCCGCTACCATCGTGAGCAGGAGTAGCACCATCACGCTTAGCCACCCGCCTAACAACACGGCAGGGCTACCCCAGACACGGGTGGGTACTTGGGCGCAAAACACCAAAGCTCCCCACCCTACGGCCATAAACACTACTTGCTTTAGCCAAAAGCCCCAAGGGTGGTCATATAATGCCAAACTGTC
>JBIKUS010000182.1:0-3299 GCA_044347425.1 Vampirovibrionales bacterium
ATAAAGGCTTGCTTGAGTGCGTGGCCTTGATGGAAAGTGCCACCGAACGCAACCCCGACAGTGTGGAGCTTCACAAGGCGCAAGCCTCAAGCTTGCTGGCCTGTGTGGCATGGGCTACAGAGCGTCACGTGGTGGATGATGCCTTTGAATTTCACCTTAAGTTACGCTACTTGGCACGTCGGCAAGCCAGCCAAAGCTTCTTTCACTTTTGTTGGGCGAGAAGTTGCGAACTCATCGTATTAGCGCACCCCCATCACGAACCCGCCACCGCCCTTGGCCTTTACCTCGCCGAACTGGAACAACTCAAAGCTGATCACCCAGCCGATACGGATATTATGACGTTTTGGGTGAATGCCCGTTTGCATGTGCTATGGCGCATGATGACCCAACACGGCGACACTGAAGCGGTAGATAATGCCCTTGATGCCCTTGAAACCTTACTACACACCACCCCTACCAGCTCCGCCGACCCTGCTGCCGTGACACTACCAGCTGATGCGGTGGTGTGGTTGCAAAAGGTACGCTTGGCCAAGCTGTGGTTGGCGTGTCATCGGCACGAAACCACCGAAGCCGAACGCCTGATGCAGGCCATGTGTACCAGTTTAATGCAGCACCCAAAATGGTTGGCTTCCGTTAGGTTGGTTGCCCAAGCAGCGGTGATTGTGTGGCTACACTATGGCCAACAAGGGCAAACCGTTTTAGCGCACAGGCATGTGGGTAGGCTTAGCTTACTGTTTAAACGCCTAAGTCAGCGTTACCACAACGTGATGGATGCCATTGAAGCGTGGGATCACTTAGGGCGATTGGCTTTTGTGGCCACGTTTTACCCCGCAGGGGGCAGTGCGCCCACGGCGTGGCAATGGTGGTTAAGTCATCATCGGCAGGTAACACAAGCGGCCAAGCACCCGCTAAGCCAAAGTGTGCTATGGCGATGGGTACCCGCCACGTTGCAGGCATGGCAACAGCGTGCCAAAAGCGAAACCTCTGAGGGACACCCCAAGCTGCTGACCCACTTGCTGATGATGCAGGCCAGCCAATTCCCCTTTGATACGGCGTTAATGGCCTTTTTGCAAGATTGGCTCAACTTGCAGTACGTGCAAGCCGTGGCCAACAACCAGACCATTGAGGCAGAGATCCTCTTCGCTCAAATAGCAGATTGGAGCGATGTTACGCCCACTCGTATCAAGGGCAGCAGCTAAGTTAATGCCCCCTCAACAAAAGTGCCAAACACTATGGCTTCAGTGCTTTGTGTCGGGTTGTCTTACCTAGGGTTGATGGTTTTGTTGGCTGATGCGAGGGGTGGTCTCCCCTTGCGCTCCCCCACAGAGGGGACTTTCGCCCCCTGCTGCTTACCCCGAAAGGCAAAACTCGTTCCTGCTGCTCGGGACTCAAGCTCGTCTACAGCTCGATTCGTCATGACCGAGCTGAAGGAAGGACTAACCTTAAGATTTTAGTATGTTTATTGAGAGGCATGAACAACAACACTCACACCTAGACGTTTACAAGCTACCGTTTACCATTTTAAGGAGGTCGTTACCCACAATCATTACCATTAAAGCCATTAGCCCTAAAAAGCCAGCTTGTAAAATACGCTCTTGGGTTTGCTTGGCTAGGGGCTTACCCTTAATGGCCTCTAGGCCAATAAACACCAGCAAGCTACCATCAAGCGGGGGGATGGGCAGCAGGTTCATTACGGCGAGTATCATGCTGATAATGGCGGTAAGTAGTAGGCCTTTCTCCATGCCTTGCTGCTCAATAATTTGCCCGCCCTTGCTCACGATACCAATGGGGCCATCCACCATGGCGGGGTCAATTTGGCCTGTGGCTAACTGCCCTAAACCTTCAAAGTTCTTAACTACCATGCCGTGTAAAAAGGTGCTGGCTGCCCCTAGGGCTTGTATCGGGTTCAGCGAACGATCCACCACTTCTGGCACTAGGGGGTTAAGGTAGAGGCCGAGTTCGCCTTTGTGGTTGGGTTGCACGGTAAGGTCAACCGTTGCCCCATCTCGCTTAACGCTAAGTGCCATGGGCTGAGACTTATTGGCCTTGACGTGCGCCTTAAATGTATCAAAGCTATCGCCGTAAAAGCCTGTTATGGCGTTACCGTTCACGGCCAGCACTTGGTCGCCCTGTTGCATGCCGCCCACTAAGGCAGGCGCAGGAGCAACAATGACAGTGCGCTTTTCGTTGGGCGAGCCTTGGGCAGGTAATAGCATCAGTGATGAAGAGGTATCGGTTTTGAGCAACAGCGGAGCCAACTGGCTAAGGTGTTGCGCTTGCCCCATCACGGGCCATAAGGGCAAACTGGCGTAGCGTGCCTGTGGCCATGTGGGTAACTGCTCAGGCATCACTACGATGGATTCGCTGACCACTGGCCTAAAGCCCCACACCTCTACGGGGAGGTACTTTGCACCGTATCCCAAAATAAGGCCTGTCATTAACAGGTAGGCGGTTATGGCATTAACGGTAATACCCGCAATGGCAATCGCCGCACGGTTGAGTAGTGGTTGATTCTCATAGCGTTGTAACGAGTCTTGCGGGACGGTGCTTTCGGGGTCATCGTCTGGGAAGGCCACGTAGCCACCAAACAACAGGGCGTGCAGGCAGTATTCGGTATCACCAAAGCGTTTGCGCCAAAGGGTGGGGCCAAAAGGCAGGCCAAGGCCAAAGCGTTCTACCTTAACGCCGCACCACCTGGCCACGGCATAATGTCCAAGTTCGTGTGTGATAATCAACACACTTAACAGCAATATCATTATAAGGTAGCTCACGACACACCGCCTTTAGGTTAATAGCAACACGATAACACCTAGGGTACACCATAAGGGTAGGTAAAGGCTACAACTTAGCCCCTGCATCGGCCAAGGCTTGTAGTACGTCATCATCAGTGCTGTGGGTAGTGGCAATGGTCTGGAAGGTGGCTGGCGCAATGCCTAACTGCTGTAGCAGGCGTTGGTCCATGGGGCAGGGGTAGACGAGGTCAAGTTCGCCAATGGTGCCTTCGGCATCTAGGCGGGCTTTGTCTAACATGCGGGCGAGCCATGGGTGACCACCTAGGCTAACACTCCCTTGGCGGGGTTGGGTTAATGGCATGAGGAAACTCCTTAGAGCAATGAGAAGGGTGAAAGTATGCAAACACACCCATTACTCTAGCGTTTGTAGCTTTAAATGACAAGCCACACTAGGCAAACCCCCAGGGCAATCGCATGAAGGAAGGTATTGACAGAGAGTTAAGTTTGTAAGGTAAGTTGTTTTTTGCTTAAGAGACAACCCCTTATGACCCTTGAACCCTCTTTTCT
>JBIKUS010000183.1:0-3278 GCA_044347425.1 Vampirovibrionales bacterium
CCAGCGAGCCTTCGGCCAGCCCTGTTACCATTAAGGTACACGGCATGAGCTTAGAAAACTGCATACAGTGCCGCACCTGCGAGATTGTTTGCCCAGAGCAAAACCTCAAAGTACGCCCCACCGCTCAAGGCAGTGGGCCAGACTTTTTTGGCTTGTAAGCTTTAACATTTCAACTAAAAAGCAAAGGGATTGTGATATTTCACAATCCCTTTGTGTAGATTATAAGTAATTCAATGGTAGTTTTAAATTAGGCAGTCTGCTCAACATCAGGAAGGTATTCTTTGTAATGTTCTTCTGTGGTGCCTAAAGGTTGACCCTTACCCCATGTTTTCATAGTGGCATCATAATCTGGCGAATAAAACCCTACGGTAACGCTCCGTTTATCTCCCATAACAGTATGTTTAAATGGGGGCAATGGCTTAAGTGTATCTTTAGTCATGTTCGCTAACATATCACCTACAGTAACAATCACATGGTCTTTTTGGCTAGGTATAATGGTTAAATCTCCATCAGCATCGACATGAGCTAATCCTGATGCAGTTTCGCCAAAATTACCTGTTAATAAAGAGGTATCAATATGTTTTGGTATACCTTTTATACCTAATGGATGTTGCGGTTGTTGCGAAAGAAACGGAGAGCTATCACTCAAGGACAAAGGAACAGGGTTACTATAATGAATCAATCTTACAGCACCCCCATTTTTTTTAGTTACCAAAGGATCGATTTCTGTTTTTACTATGTCATAATGTTGAGCTATGGCCTGAAATACATCGTGAAGCATGCCGTAAACGTACTTATTGTAAGTGTCGGACAGTCCAGTGAGTAACTTTTCTGCAAACTCTGGGAGTGGTGTTTGAGGTTGTTCCACGGCTTTGGCTTGAATGGGTTTTCCTACTATAGCCGTAATAAGCTGTCCGAATCGTTTAAGTCCGTCTGGCATCTCTTCAACTTGAAAATATCGGCTAAGCCCGCCTGAAACAGGATTAGGTGCGGCTAGGCTTGGCATATCAACAAGCTCTTCTTGATGGTTAACAAATGCCTTCGCAAGGTTTAAAGCTTGTATGCCAACATCTTGATAGGGTGTTCCTTCAGGGTTAAGTCGTGCAAAACCATCGGCTTTGAGTTGTTTCAAGAGTTCTTCGAGTGCAGGTTCACTTTGCTTTAATACATCAGCAAGGGCAACCACTGGCCGTTCATCAAGCGGTAAATTAAGTTTACCAAAAGCAGGTTGATTGTGTTGCTTGGGTACTAGGCTAAGCTGTGGTTGGTAAAAAGGTTGAGTTACGGATGTGATAGCAGAGAGCATTGTAATTTTCCTAAAATGGTGCAAACAGTTGGTAAAACAGAAGAACGTAGTTAAAGTAAACTAACTAACACCCCTCAAGCTAAAGATTGCCCCCCGCCATGCCCTTGCCTTACGTTGCCCTGCACACCCATAGCCAGTCTAGCCTGCTTGAAGCCTCGGCACGCATCCTATAAAAAGCAAAAGCCCCGCTATAACAAGCGAGGCCAGCTGTGTTGAAAACTTTAAACTAAACAATAAGTTTAAGGTGGGCTTGATCAGGCATAACTCTTTCAATGCTTATATCGTGACCTTGCGCTAGGCTTTCAATTTGTTGTATGTAGTTAGGCTCGGCTGCTAAGTTGGGGTTATTATTCCCGCTACCTAACGAAGATTTCATAGGACTAATCTGAACATGAGAATAGCGTTCCCCTTTTTTACCATTTAGAGCCACTTGTGTAAGGCCAACCCTATGTGTGGCGTTTACCATTTGCTCAATTTTTTGACGAAAAGCTTTCATAAAAGGGTCAAAACTGGCTTCTGTCCCTTTTATCAAAATGTTGCCAAAGCTAGGGTTTACATTGCTGGCAGGTTGCTTACTTGCGGGGGCGGGGGCGAAGTTGGTGTTAAACGATACCATGAGAGATGTCCTTTTAAAGGTGAGGGTTGTACAGGCAGGGTAGCTTTGGCTACACTACAAGGGTATTAACACCCCTCAAACCAAAAGTTGCTCCCCCGCCATGCCCTTGCCTTACGTTGCCCTACACACCCATAGCCAGTTTAGCCTCCTCGAAGCCTCAGCAAGGGTGAGCGACCTGATAACCGTGGCGCAAACGCACCAAAGCCCCGCCCTTGCCCTTACGGATAGTGGCAACCTCTACGGAGCCGTTCAGTTTTACCAAAAAGCGCAAGCCGCTGGTATCAAGCCCATCATCGGCGTAGAGCTGGCCGTGATAGAAGGCGACCACACCGACCGCCAAACCCGTCAACCCACCCACCAAGTGACCCTACTGGCCAACAGCCTACAGGGCTACCAACACCTCTGCCACCTTGTTAGCGAGGCACACACCAAGGGCTTTTACTACCGCCCACGCATCAACTACGACACACTCCTCAAGCACCACGAAGGCCTCACCCTGCTGACCGATTGCCAACACGGCCCCATAGGCTACAACGTGCTACGTGGCCATGTGGATAAAGCCGAAGCCCTCACTCGTCGCCTAAAAGACGTGTTTGACGACCGCCTGCTGATAGAACTGCAAGACCACGGCCTAGGCACCGAGATGCAGGTCAATGCCTTTAGCGTGGAGCTGGCCAAAAAACTCGGCTCTCGGTTGGTGGTGACGAATGATGCTCGCTTTGCCTACGCTGGCCAAAAGCAAGCGGTGGATATTCTGCTATGTATGCAACAGGGCAAAACCATTAACGACACCCTGACCCGAAGCTACAACGAGCATTACTACCAAAAAAGCGGCGACGAACTGGCCGAAGGCTTTAGCAACCTAGACGCTAAAACGGTGCGCCAAGCGATTGAAGAAACCGTGGCCGTGGCCGAGAGCATCGCCTTTGACTGGCCGATGGGCGAAAGTTTGCTACCCGCCTACCCCTTGCCTGCGGGCGAAACCGAAGAGAGTTACCTACACAGCGTCACCTTTAACGCCGCCAGAGCCAAGGTGGGCCAACCCGACGGCTCCCTATCGCCCGCCTACCACGACAGGCTACTGTACGAGCTGGGTGTGATTAACCAAATGGGCTTCCCCGCTTACTTTTTGATTGTGTGGGATTTTATCGCCTATGCCCGTAACAAAGGTATCCCCGTAGGGCCCGGGCGGGGCAGTGCAGCGGGTAGCCTCGTCGCCTACGTGTTGGGCATTACCAACCTCGACCCCGTGAAGCACAACCTGCTGTTTGAACGCTTCCTCAACCCCGAGCGGGTGAGTATGCCTGATATTGATATCGACTTTTGTATTGAACGCCGTGGCGATGTGATTGATTA
>JBIKUS010000004.1:0-37671 GCA_044347425.1 Vampirovibrionales bacterium
GGCCGAAGGCACCCCCGCCGCCATTGCCCTACCCGACACCACCGCCCAAGTGGCCGCCCTCGTGCGTGCCTGTGTCGCCCACAACCTACCCTACACCGCCCGAGGGGCTGGCACGGGGCAAAGTGGCGGAGCCGTAGCCTCTGCCCCCAACACGCTGCTCATCAGCTTTGCCCGCATGGCCAACCTGCTCGCCCTGCACCCCCACCATCGCCGAGCCTGGGTACAGCCTGGCCTGAGCAACCTCGCCCTCAGCCAAGCCGCCGCCCCTTACGGCCTCACCTTCGCCCCCGACCCTTCCAGCCTTAAAGTGAGTACCCTCGGCGGTAATATCGCCGAAAACGCTGGGGGTATTCACTGCCTAGGGCAAGGCACAACGACCGATCACGTGCTAGCCCTCGAATGGGTGACTCCCACAGGCGAGGTGGTATGGACGCAACCGCCCCATGCTCACAGGGCAGGTGCGGGGTGGACGTGGCAACGCTTGTTGTGCGGCAGCGAAGGCACCTTGGGCTTGGTAACGGGGGCATGGTTGCGCTTGAGCTTATTGCCCACGCATCAGCAGGTGGTGTTGGCCAGCTTTGCCAGCTTGCACCAAGCCGCCCAAGCCGTGGGGCAGCTCTTTAGGCACGGGCTGGAGCCTGCCGCCCTTGAGCTGATGGATGCCCTCACCGTGCAGTGCGTCAACCGTGCCTTTGGCCTCACCCTCCCCGATTCGGCGGGGTCGGCGTTGTTATTGGTGGAGGTGCAGGGGCATCACCTGCACGAAGTGGCCAGCCAAACGCAAGCGGTCGCCACCTTAGTCAACGCCTTGGGGGCTACGTGGCAGGCCACGGCCACGACCCCCGAGGAATGTCGGCAGTTTTGGCAGGCACGGCAAGGGGCCGCCGCCAGCTACGGCTTGGTAACCCCTGCCTTTTATGTGCTGGATTGTGTCGTGCCTCGGCAGGTGTTGGCCGAGGCGTTGGCGGGCTTTAGCCAGTGCGCCCATGCCCAAGGTTTAACCGTGGCCTACGTGTTTCATGCTGGCGATGGCAATGTGCATCCTCACCTGTTTTTTGACCCCGCCGACGAGGCGCAACGCAAGGCGGTGCTTGTGGCCAGTAAGGCTATTAGTCGCTTAGCGGTAGCCCTTGGCGGTGTACTCAGTGGCGAACATGGCATCGGGCTCGAAAAACGAGATTTGATGTCGCTTCAGTTTTCGCCCGCTGATTTGGAGCCGATGGCGTGGGTACAACACGCCGTTGACCCCTTGGGCTTGGCCAACCCGTGCAAACTGCTCCCCCATGCGTCGTGTTGCGGGGGGAAGGCTCCACCTGAAGCCGCTATGGCCTTAGGCGGCTGGCGACCTGAGGCTTTAGCCAAGCATGGCCTATGGGTGTAGAAGCCTCACGCTAGTGAAAATAGGTTGTTACACTAAAGCGTACTTGCTCTAAAAAAGAGGACTATCGTTTTTTTACTGACGAGGGCTGACTGCCATGGCGGGTTACTCCTATCATTAGCACTGCATTATTCTATTATGGCTGATAGGATTTGCCACTTAAAATGAGAGGATTGCAAGGAGCCTATGACACGGACACGTCTTTCAACACCTTTTCAAGGCGGTACGCTACCTGTCTCTTTAAGCTAACGCAGAGACTACCGCATCTGCTTGGTTTAAGTTAAGCTAGGCTAATAAGAGTCTAGGGGTAAACTGCCCCACTGTTGTCTCTGCTATGGTTTAAACCTTGTGCTTGCATAGGAAGTTGCTTGTGATGGATTTATTGCTACCCCTAATGGCTGCCCCTATTGGGGACTATGCCGCCGTTCCCTTCCCCGCCCCTGTATGGTTGATGCAGACGTTGCTTGTGGCAGGTTTTTTCCTGCACGCCCTACCCATGAACGTAAGCTTGATGGGTGGGCTTATGGCCGCCGCCTTGTTATGGTGGGGTAAAGCTACCCAACACCCCCACGCCGAACGAGCTGGCCAATCGCTGGCGAAATCGCTCCCCTTGTTTACCACCATGACCATTACCAACGGGATTGTCCCCTTGCTGTTTTTACAGGTGCTGTATGGCCCCGTGGTACTCACCAGCTCTATTATTATGGCCGTGCCGTGGATTAGTATCCTGTTTTTACTGGCGGCTGGCTATTACGCCCTCTACATCTACGCCTATAAAAAAGAGTGGTTTGGCGCACGTTCGCCTTGGGTACTCATTGCCTCCTCGCTACTCTTTTTGGTGATTGCCTTCTTCTTTACCAACAACATGACGCTGATGCTGACCCCCGACAAGTTTGTGCCGATGGTGGCCAACAGCCCCAACGGTCTCAACCTCAACCTCGGCGAACCCTCGCTCATCCCCCGCTACCTGCACTTTGTACTGGCAGCTACGGCAGTGACGAGTTTGGTGCTAGGCTGTTTTGGCTGGTATCAAGCCAAGCGCGATGAAGCCTACAGCCAATGGCTGATTCAAACCTCCGCATCGGTGTTTTTGGCCATTACACTGGTACAAATTGGGGTTGGGTCGTGGTTTTTATTTAGCCTACCCCCCGCCATGACGGCCGCCTTCCTCGGCGGAAAAAACCTAGCGTTTCACCCCTTTTTATTGGCGATGGTGCTGGATGTGATTGCGCTAATCGCCATGAGCCTAGCCGCCTTTAAAAAGAGCGTGGGAGCCTTTAAGGTAGGCTTTTTTGCCGCTTTAGGTATTGTGGCCGCCATGATAGTTAGTCGCCACGCCCTACGCCTGATGATGCTCGATGGCCTCGTCAACCCCAACCTGCACCCCGTCGAGCCACAATGGCCTATCCTGGCTATTTTTGCAGGTATGGTGGTGGCTACCGTTGTGTTTTTTGCTTGGCTGGCCAAGGTCACTTGGCAAGCCTTTCACCCCGAAAACGGCACTGCCGTGGCTAAATGGTAGCCCTGCCTACCCAACTGGCTAGGCATACCCTAGCCAGTCAACTAAAAACACTTACCCAACTTGCTAAGGCTCAATGAGCAACCTGGAGAACCCTGCTATGATGGCAACAGAACTGGAAGAACAAACCACCACTTCGTCACCCACTGAAACACCCAACCCCTACGAGCTTGATTCAAATGAACTCAACTTTGGTCGGCGTACTTTTCTCAAAGCCCTTATCGGTGTTTTTGCCGCTGCTTGGGCAGTGGTGGCGGTTTACCCCGTGCTACGCTACCTTTGGCCCAAAGACGTGGTTGAAGAAGTCGTCAACGAGTTGGTCTTGGGCAAAGTGGCCGACTTCCCCCCTGGCTCAGCCAAAAACTTTAAGTTTGGCTCCGTGCCTGGTTTATTCATCCACAGTAACGATGGTAAACTTTTTGCCTACAACGCTAAATGCTCGCACTTGGGGTGTACCGTGCAGTACAAACCCGATATTAGCAACATTTACTGCGCTTGCCACGGTGGCGTGTACGACGTTACTTCGGGCAAAAACATCTCTGGCCCACCCCCTGCCCCGCTGGATAAGTTGGTGGCCGTTCTCGTTAACGACGAGATTGTTATTAAACGAGCCTAGCCCTGTGCTACGCCCCGTTTTGCTTAAACGCTTTTAAGGAGATTCCCCTGTGGCACTACCCACTTTACAAAAACTCAACCTGCCCACCATGGCACTGGATTGGCTAGACGAACGCTTTGCCGTGCGCCAATTTGCCGCCGTAGCAGGTAAAAAAGAAGTCCCCGTCCACAAACACTCCATTTGGTACTACATGGGCGGTATCGCCATGGTGTTTGTCATGGTGCAACTCATCACGGGCGTGTTGCTCATGGTGCATTACGTGCCTACCTTTGATGGTGCGTACGAAAGTGTACGTGTCATCAACAACGAGGTGGAGTTCGGCTGGCTGGTACGCTCCATGCACAGCTGGGGAGCCAACCTGTTTATTTTGGTGCTGCTCTTCCACATGTTTAGTGCCTACTTTATGAAGGCCTACCGTGCGCCGCGCGAAGTGACCTGGCTGACTGGCTTAGGCCTGCTAGGCGTGGCCATGGTGTTTGGCTTTACGGGCTACATGCTACCCATGGACGAGATTGCCTTTTTCGCCACCAAGGTGGGCGTAGACATTGCGGGCAGTTCGCCTGTGATTGGCCCCCTATTGGCTGACTTTGTGCGTGGCGGCCCTGATATTGGCCAAGCCACCATGAACCGCTTTTTTACCATTCACGTCATTGCTTTGCCCGCTGCCCTGATGGGCTTGTTAGGCATCCACATGTTGTTGATACAAATGCACGGCATTAGCGAACCCCCCAGCATCCAAGCCAAGCCCAAAGCCGAGCGTAAGTACGAGAAGTTCTTCCCCGAGTTTATCCTTAAGGATTTGCTGGTGTGGTTTGTGGTCATCAACGTGTTTGTGATGATTGTCTGCCTCTTCCCCTGGCACCTAGGCCCCGTGGCCGACCCTGTGGCACCTGCGCCCATTGGTATTAGGCCAGAGTGGTACTTTCTCTCACAATTTCAGTTGCTTAAACTCTTCCCCGCCCATATTGGCCCGCTTGAAGGCGAGCATGTGGCCATGGGCGTGATTGGCGCAGCAGCGGGCAGTATGGGCATTATACCCTTTATTGATACAGGCCGTTATAAGTGGATTAGCCAAGCTGCCACGGTACACGGCGTTTTATTTGTCCTTGGTTTCATTATCTTTACCATCTGGGGGTGGATCTCATGATGACATATCCTATATGGGAAGTGCCTTTTATAGGCAGCGGGTGGATTATTGGCCTAATGGCCAGTCTCCACGTGTTTATCTCCCATTTTGCCATTGGTGGCGGTGCCTTTTTGGCCTTTACAGAGCATCTGGCTTACAAGCGTGATGACCAACGCCTGTACGACTGGATTAAAACCCACGCTAAGTTCTTTTTATTGATTACCACCGTACTGGGTACGGTGACGGGTGTGGGTATTTGGTGGGCTATTGGCCTCGTCAGCCCCAACGGAACCTCGCTACTGCTACAAAACTTTAGCCTATTTTGGGCAGCCGAATGGGTGCTGTTTTTGGTGGAGCTGGTCACGTTTTTTGTGTGGTACTACACCATGGGGCGCATCCCTAAAAAGACGCACCTACAAATTGCCTGGGCTTACTTTGGTGTCTCCTTCTTCACCTTGTTTGTGATTAACGGCATCCTCACCTTTATGCTGACCAACGGCACGTGGGCGGTAGATGGTAATATTTGGTCGGGTTACTTCAACCAAGGGTTTATCCCCTCGTTGTTTATACGGCTGTTTATTATGTTTGGTATCGCTGGTGTGTACGCCTTGGTGTCGGCAGCTCGCTTACCCAAAACAGATACGCTACGCCCCTACCTCTTTCAGTATTCGGCCAAGTGGATGTTGCCTGCCGTGACGCTGGCTCCGCTGTTTGTGCTGTGGTACCTGTTTGCCCTGCCTGATGGCACGCAGCAGATTATCCTCTCGGGCTTGAGTACCATGGGCGAAGGTAACTTCTCCATATTAGCCCGTGCCATTTTTATGACGCTGGTGTTTGCTGTCAGCTTGTTTGGTATGACACTAGTCGGGCCTTACCTCAACCCCAAAGGCTTTAGCATGAGCTTTGCCTTGGTGATGCTGGCCACGATGTTTGGCTTTATGCTTAACGAAGAATGGTCGCGCGAGATGATGCGTAAGCCTTACGTCATTTATGATTACATGTACAGTAACGGCTTGCCTAAAAAGAACATTCAACAAGTCAACAACGACGGCTTTTTTGCCTCGGCTAAGTTTGCTAATGCCGAACGGCAAAGCCTTGTGGGTGCCTCGCAAGAGGAGGTTGGCCGCTTGGTATTTAGGTACCAGTGTATGAGCTGCCATGTTGAAAAAGGCTCGGGCTACCGTAGTATGCAACGCCTGCTAGGCGAACGTGATGAGCAAGCCATTAGCAGCCTGCTAACACTCATGCGTGATAACAACAAACCTGATAGCCCTTACCACGGCTACATGCCCCCGTTTGTTGGCACGCAAGAAGAGCAAGCCGCCTTGGCCAGCTACCTGGCAACGCTTAACCGCAAACCTGAGGGGGCAGCACCTGCTCACCCCGAGGCGATGGCGACCGTTAAGCTACCCAAGCCTAACGTACAGTAAACTTTTTTGATTCTTAACCACTGCCTGCTTCTTTTTAAGAGGTGGGCAGTGGTTTTAAAGGCTCTAGCCATTAACGGACGTTTTGTCGCCAAAGGGTAGCTTTTTATAAGTTTTTTGATTGTTGGAAGTTCCGTCAGTTGGCGATTGTTTCTTTTTTCTTTTTTAGGTGTTTTTAGACCCCACCGTGCCGTTTGTTGGCTTGTCCCCCTAGGTTAAGTAACATCGTGTACCGCACCCCTTGGCCAGCGAGTGTGTCAGTGGTAAACTAAGCCTAACGTATACGTGAGACTTGAGACTCGCTTCACACTATGGCTCTTGCTTCCCCACCCACTGCTTGCCCCGCCACCTGCGAGGCACCCCCATCACTAGCTTTGCCCAAAGCTGAGGCACTTGCCACGGCACAACAGCTCAGCAACCAAATGGAAGCGGACATTACGGCCTACTCTCGGCTAGATGATGAAGGGCTACGGCGTGCGCTAAACGTAGACTTAACCACCTACCCCAGTGTGACACAACGCCAGCTTTACGAACCCCTTTTAAGCGAAACGGACAGGTTACTGGTGTGGCCTGTGGCCAAAGCCTTTACCAGCCGTTGGTTAGGCCTTAAACGCCAACCCGTCATGATGACCCACATCGTGACCACACGATGCAACTACAGTTGTGGCTTTTGTTGCTATGCCGATTCGCTCAACAACAAAACCAACGAACTCTCTGCCGAAGAGCTACGCAAGGTGTATGCCACCACGGGCGGTGCGCTCAACACCCTTGTCTTTTCAGGCGGAGAAACTACCCTTCACAAAGAGCTACCCGAGATTATTGAAGCTGCTTACGAGCTAACCCCCGTACAATCCGTCTACATCATCTCCAATGCGTGGAAGCCCGAGCTGCTGATGCAGATTACCCACCGCATTATGCAAACCTGCCCTGGCCTACACCTTACTTGGAGCTTGAGTATTGAAGGCCCCAAGGCACACAACAACAGCGTACGCTACACCCAACGCCAAGGTTGGGACGCTTGGCAAAACACCATTGATACCTTGTTTGGCCTAAAAGCCATGCGAGAACGCTTTAACTACAGCCATTTAGACGTGCAACTGTGTACCGTTTGCACCCCCGACAACGAGGCGATACTGCCCGTGTGGTACCGCTACGTGCGCGACGTGTTGCGCCCCGACAAGTGGAACCTTAACCTGATGCGTAAAAGCGTGCAAATGAGTGACATACCCCTTGAGGATTTTAGCCAACGCAGGCAACAATCGACTACCCTTGAACCCTTTGAACAACGCTACCTTGAAGTCACCAAACAGGTACAACACGACGTACTGAGTGGTAAACTTCGCTTTTTGTACCACACGCAATCAGCGATGGATGGTGCCATGAAAAGTGCTGTTGATTTGTTGAGCCACCAAGCCAACCGAGACACCGTGCTACAAAATAAGCCCAGCTTTACTTGCCAAGCAGGTAGCTACGGTGCCTTTTTAGGAGCCGACGGCGTGATAGGGGGTTGCGAGGAGTTTGCCCTTAACCCCACCGACAATAAAGCCTTGGGCAACGTGCGAGACGTGGGCTATGATTTTCAAGCCCTGTGGCAAAGCGACAAAGCCAAACAACTGCGTGCTTGTGCAGGCAAAAGCACAGAATGTAACGGCTGTACGCTGGAATCTCAACGCAACTACCCCTCCATATTAGTATGCCTCAAACCACTGATACAGGCGGGTAAACTGGGTGCGGCTATTCTTAACAGTTAATGCCTTTTATCGTTTAAGGTAGCGGGCGTTTGGCTGGTTAAAGTGGGTAATTTTACAAGTTTGAATAGCTTGCATGCTCCCTTTGTTGGCGATTTTTTCTTTTTTCTTTTTTTAGGTGTTTTTAGTCCCCACCACAGCGTTACAGAGCTAGTACCGTTGGCTTATGCTTCTGCTATAGTAGTTGCTAGCCGTTACTTTTTTGCAAGCCAGCACTAAGGGTCTCTCTCGCCATGACTTCTCACACGCCCCCCCTCGCCACCTCCTCGCAAGCCGCTTCGCCCGTGGCCTTGGCCGCCGTTGGCCACGCTGCCCCCAGCCCTTGGCCTACCCAACAACGCTTTAAACCCAAACAACCAGGCCAAAAAATGGGTATCGGCCTCATTGGCCTAGGTACCGTAGGCCAAGGCGTGTACAAACTGCTTAAACGTCACCCCCAGCTGGATGTAAGACACGTGGTGGTACGTAACCCCGACAAACCCCGCTTTGTTAACGGCATTGCCCCCAACGACCTGAGCGGCACACCCGACGCACTACTGGCCGACCCTAACGTGGCTATTGTAATTGAAGTAGCGGGTGGCGTCGTGCCTGCCAAACATTGGGTTGAAGAAGCGCTCAAGGCTGGCAAGCATGTGGTTACCGCCAACAAAGAACTCTTAGCCAAGCATGGCCCCGAACTCTTTGCCCTTGCCAACAAGCACAATGTGCGCCTCCTGATGGAAGGTGCTGTGGCGGGAGGCATCCCCATTTTGTTGCCCTTGCGCCAAAGCCTTGCCGCCAACCATGTTGAAGAAATTGCAGGCATTTTAAACGGCACCACCAACTACATTTTAACCCGCATGATGGAAACAGGTGCCAGCTTTGCCGATGCCCTAGCCGAAGCACAAGCCAAAGGCTTTGCCGAAGCCGACCCCACCAGCGATGTGGAAGGCTACGATGCCGCCTATAAAACCGCCATACTGGCCATGTTAACTGCCGAGCGTAGCATTGACGTGAGCCAACTACACTGCGAAGGCATTACCCACATCACCGCTGACGATATGGCCTTTGCCAAAGCCCATGGCTATGCCATTAGGCTCATTGGGTTGGCTCGTTTTGGCGCACGCCCAACCCAACCCGACGCACCTATTGCAGTTGATTTGCGTGTCCACCCCATGCTGGTGCCGCAAACGCACCCCTTGGCCAGCATCCGCAACGAAAACAACGCTATTGTGGTGCAGGGCGATGCGCTTGGCCAAGCCATGTTTTATGGCAAAGGCGCAGGCGAATTGCCCACAGCCAGCTCGGTAATGGGCGACGTGTTGGCCTTGGTGGCCGATATGGTGTTGGATAACGACCCCGTACCCAGTATGCGCCTACATTGTGAGCAGGCCGCTAGCTTGATACCCATTGGTGACACCATCAACCGCTATTACTTGCGCCTGATTACCGAAGATGCCCCAGGTGTCATTGCCCAATTGGGCAAAGCCTTTGGCGAGCAGGGCGTGAGTGTGGCCTCGTTGGTGCAATCGCCCGATGCTGAAAGTGGCCGAGCCTCGTTGGTGATTGTGACCCACGACGTACAGGAAGCGCACTTTATGGCCGCCCTTGAGGTGATTAAAACCCAACCCACCACGCACGCCATTGGCAGTGTATTGCGGGTATTGTAACACCCCCTCTATTATCCTCTTTATCCCATTAGCATTATCTACTTAAAGAGTTTGCACCCTATGTCTGGCATCCTACACCGCTACCGCACCCTGCTTAACCTCCCCGCCGAGGTGACCCCCGTCACCCTGCACGAAGGCAACACGCCCCTCATCCCCGCCGAACGTATTGCCCGCTGCCTTGGCGTGCCAGGCGTGGAAGTCTACCTAAAATACGAAGGCCTCAACCCCACAGGTAGCTTTAAAGACCGTGGCATGACCTACGCCGTGACCATGGCCAAGCACCGCAAAGCCCCCTATGTACTGTGTGCCAGCACGGGTAACACCAGTGCCAGTGCCAGTGCCTATGCTGCACGGGCAGGCTTGCAATCGCTTATTATCATCCCCCAAGGTAAGATTGCCATGGGCAAGCTCTCGCAAGCCCTCATGTATGGGGCGCAAATCGTAGAGATTGAAGGCAACTTTGACCAAGCCCTCACCTTAGTACGCCAACTGGGCGAAGCCAGCGACCAACTCGAGATTGTCAACTCCATCAACCCCTACCGTATCGAAGGGCAAACCTCGGGGGCGTATGAAGTGTGTGAGCAACTCGGCACACCCCAAGCCCCTGTTGCGCCCAACCTGTTCTTTATCCCCGTGGGTAATGCGGGTAACATTACCGCCTACTGGCGAGGCTTTAAACGCTTTAAAGACGCTGGCCACATTAGCCACCTACCCACCATGATGGGTTACCAAGCCGAGGGTGCCAACCCCATTGTGCGTAACGCCGTGGTAGAACACCCCGAAACGGTGGCCACGGCCATACGTATTGGCAACCCCGCCAGCTGGCAAGGTGCCACCGATGCTAGAGATGAAAGTGGTGGCCATATTGACCACGTGAGCGACGAGCATATCCTCTCCGCCTACCACTGTTTAGCCTCGCACGAAGGGGTATTTTGCGAACCCGCCAGTGCGGCCAGCGTGGCAGGCCTCTTTAAAGCCGCCGCCGAAGGTCGCATCCCCCCCAACAGTAAAGTGGTGTGTATTTTAACAGGCAACGGCCTTAAAGACCCCGACACCGCCGTCAGTGTGGGTAGCAAAGACATTCGCCGTGTCACCCTACCCGCCGATGCCGAGAAGGTGGCTAGCTTCTTTAAGTTGTAGCTCCCCTGCCACAAAGCTGTGTGTTAAACTGTGGCTTACGCTAACCTAAAGTGATCTGTAAGGGATACTTATCTTATGCTGTCTTTTAATCGCCTACGCCAAGCCCTTAACCCCGTGGATGTTGGCCTACTGATCGTCGTTGCCCTTGTAGCCCTAGGTATCGTGTTAGTACAGGCGGGGGTGCATCGCACCAGTAGCCAAGCCATACAAGGCGAAACCGATGTCGTTTTTACCGTCATCACCACCAACACCCGCACCACCCACCCCGATATGCTTAAAGCGGGCGACACCACCCACCTAACGGTACGTAATCAACCCCGAGGCAACGTGGCCATTGTCGCCGTCACCCACAAACCCCACGCTATGGTCGTCACCAATGCGGCGGGGCAAACCCACCTCATCCCCGACCCTACACTGGCGTATAGTGTAGACTACGAACTGCAACTGCGTGACCATGCCCTCATCACCAGCGACGGCTATGTAGCCAACGGCGTTAAACTCAAGGTAGGCTTGCCCATTGAGCTTGAAGGCCCCACCTACCGCATCCCCGCCGCCATTGTGGCCGTTGAGCCTGTGGCCTCTGCCAGCAAGCCCGCTCCTGCTCACCATGGCTAAGTCGCTGACGCCTACAGCTCAAGGTTGGGGCGAAGCCTGCCGAAGCAGTCTGCTGTTGGGTTGGGCATTCGCCCTAGCCGATGCTTGGCTGTTGGGTTGGCGCAACCTGTGGCCTAGCAGTGGCCTCGCCCAAGCGTTGCAAACCTGCGCCGTTGTGGTATCGCCTAGCCCTTTTTTACTTAGGGTGATAGCAGGGGTGGACAATACCCTGCTGGTGACGCTCCTCATGGCAATCACGTTTGCCTCCTCTGGCCAGTTGTCGTTGGTGATGGTGGCCTTGGTGGGATGGGTTGTTGCTACTCGGTTGCTGGTAGCCCCGTTATCGGCCAAAGTATGGGCTAAACTTACTGGGCTAGACGCTGCCCTTGTCGTGTTTTTTGCGACTTATGGCGTGGCCACCGCCTTTGCCTCTACCCAACCGCAAGCCTTAATTGGCTTGGCCAAAATGGCCTTGTATGCGGGTGTGTGGCTCGCTTTTAGGCTACTGGCCTTAACGCATCGGCGGTTTGCCTCCATTGCCGTGGTGACACTCGCCCTTGCGGGCGTGGTACAGGCGGGCATTGGCTGGTGGCAACAGTTGCACTACGTGCCAGCCCTCGCCACCTGGAGCGATGCCGCCAGCCAACACCCCGACGCGGTGCTGACCCGAGTCTACGGTACGATTTTACCCCTTAACCCTAACTTGTATGCTGGCGTGTTGCTCCCCTGTTGGGCGGCAGTGCTGGCCTGTTGTGGCCTCGTGCTGTGGCGACCCGCTGGCCTTACGGGGTGGCAAGCGGTGTTTCGGCTCCGTTGGGTGTGGGTGCTGGTGAGTGTGGCCGCCTTGGCGTTAGTTTCATTGGCCATTATCTGGTCAGGTTCGCGTGGGGCGTATTTGGGGCTAGGGGGGATGCTACTCACAGCTTACCTCGGCGTGTTGACCTACGTCACCGTGGATCGGTTTCAGCGGTATAAGCCGTGGCTGTTGGCGGGTTGGTGTCTGCTCTTAGCCCTAGGGGTGGCAGGGTTGGGAGCCTTATTAGCCATCAAACCCGAAATTGCCCACAGGCTTAGCACCATTACCGCAGGCCATAAGGATAGCAGCATCGCTTATAGGCTGAATGTGTATGCCAGTTGCTGGCAGATGGTGCTGCATAACCCTTGGGTAGGTATTGGCCCTGGCAACGGCGTGTTTAAACAGCTTTATGGCTTGTATATGGTGCCAGGCTTTAACGCCCTTGGCACGTACAGCGTCCCCCTCGCCGTGGCGGTAGAACAAGGCATCTTGGGCATTCTCGCCCTGCTAAGCTTGCTGTGGCTAGCCTTAACCAACGCCCTAAGCTGGTTGGGCGACGAACAACTTGCCCCGCACCAACGCTGGTGGCTACTGTGCGTGGCCGTGGCTGTGGTAGGCTTAAGCTGCCAAGGGATGTTTGACACTGTGATGTATCGCCCCCCCGTGCAAGTGGCCTTGTGGTTGTGGGTAGCCATTGGCTTTAGCCTGTTGCCCCCTTGGGCTACCCAACAACGCCCCCCTAGAGGAGTTAATACCCCCATGCCATCTTCTTTTTTTAACGTGTTACAATCCCCTCCCCTTGCCTCTGATGTGCAGCGTGTGGCCTTGGTGTGCTTTGGCGGTATTGGCGATGTGTTGCTGTTTAGCTCGGTGGTGCGCAAGTTGCGCCACGCCTTGGGGAGCCAGCTCAACCTGACCCTCTACCTTGAAGACCGTAGCCTTGCCGCCCGAGACCTCGTGGCTGAGGTGGATGGTATCGTCCCCATAAGCGTGCAAGGGGTGAGCCGTAGGCAAGTGTTTAGCACCTTGGCCACTGATTTACAGCGTCGGCATTTTGACGGGTTGATTTTAACGGGACGTTCACCCTTTTTGCCCCTGTTGGCCAAGGCCAGCGGCATCCCCTACACCGTGGGCTACCACACCCGCTGGGGGACGCATCGGTTGTATTCAGCCAGTGTGGCCGCTAACACCAAGGCTTATGCTGGAACGATGTATGCCGAGTTAGCCACGGCCTTTTTGGGCGGCTTAGCCACCCTCACCCCCCTACCCTGGGACGAACTCAACGCCCTACCCACCACGCCCTACCTTGCCCAACCCTCGCAAGAGGCGTGCCTCAAAGCCGCCGACAAACTCATCATCAAACCCTTTCTCTCCACGCAAGACGATGACAAGCCCAACCCGCTCAAAACTGTGCTTATTCACCCTGGGGTCAGCCAAGTCAGTCTCAGCAAGGGCATCCGCAAACAGTGGACTCCCGTGGCATGGGCGCAAGTGGTGTTGCAACTATCACACCGCAACCGTGTGGTGCTGGTGGGTGGCCCCGACGATGCCGCTACCCTAGATGCCATTACCGCCATGTTGCCCCCCAACCTTCACCATGTCGTCAACTTAAAAGGCCGCACCCGTAGCTTGGCCGAAGTGGCCGCCCTAATGCGTTTAAGCGACGTGGTAGTGTGTGTGGATTCTTGCCCCTTACATATGGCCGTGGGCTTAGATCGGCCTGTGGTCACCCTGTTTGGCCCCACAGACGAAAAACTGCTGACCCCTCCCAACGCCGAAGGCAACCGAAAGGCGTGGTGCGAGGTCATTACCGTACCCGATTTACCTTGTAGGCCGTGCTTGTGGGCAACTCGGCAACGCAACTGCGAGGCTTCAAGTTGCCTCAATTGGGACGTGGCCGAAGTGACCCGCACCGTTAACCGAGTGTTGTATTATACACAACTGCCCAACCCTGCCAGCTTGTTGCTAGAGCAAGCGATGATGACCCAAGGCACGCTTGCCAGCACCGCCGACGATGAGACGGTATTGCAACTCCGCTCTGTTAAGGTGGTGTAGTGGGTTTAACTTTGGTGTGATCGACGTTGGCGTGGATTCTTACAGCACTTCTTTTTAAAATAGCCTATAGGTAAGACTACCCGCAAACAAGCTATTAACGGTAAGGTGGGGGTTAAAAACAACTAAAAAGAAAGAAAAAAGAAAAAATCACCAAATAGCGGAGACACTACAAATCAAAAAACTAACATAAAGTTATCTTTATGCGAGAGTGCATACGCTATTTTAAACTAAAATCGGTATTCACCTTATTGTTCCCGAACGGGAACAATGCAGCTTATTCTTAGATTTCTCCTTAAATTATTCCCGAACGGGAATAAAATGGGCTTATTCCAAGTTTTTCCATAATTATTCCCGAACGGGAATAATTATGATATGCTTATAAGCGTCAGAGGTCACTTTGTACGAGGCTGCTATGGTCACGCTCGACTCGCTTGGCACAACGATTCAAAAGACACGCAAGGCGCAAGGCCTCACGCAAGAGGCGTTAGCGGGGGCTTGTGGCGTAGGCAAACGCTTTATTAGCGAGCTAGAAAACGGTAAACCCACCTGCCAAGTGGGCAAAGTGTTCAGCGTGCTAGCGACACTGGGCATTAGCGTCACGCTCACCCCACCCCACACGGGTAAGCAGCCATGACAGCCGATAAAACGCTCTCTGTACGCCTATATGGCCAACCTGTAGGCACCTTGCAACAAGAACCCGACAAAGGTGCCATGCAGTTTGCCTACCTACCCAGCGCAGCCTATGCGCTCTCGTTAAGCCTGCCCTTAAGCCAAGGCACCCAACCCTTTGCTATTGCCCCTAGTACTGCTTTTTTTGGTGGGCTACTGCCAGAAGGCGACGAAGTACGCAAAGCCATTGCCAAACGCTATGAGGCCAACCCCCGTAACGAGTTTAGCCTATTGCGTGCTATTGGGTACGATTGTGCGGGCGCCGTTTCGTTACACGGCCTTGATGAACCCATCATAGACGGTAAAACCCTACCCTTTAAAGCCCAACCCATTAGCTCTCAAGCCCTTGCCCAACATATACGAGACCTGCCTAAAAAACCGCTCTTTATGGATGCCGAAGGCCTACGCCTCTCGTTGGCAGGGGTACAGGATAAGGCCTCAGTGTGCTTGGTACAGGGTCAGGTTGCCCTACCCAGTGACGGTACCCTCACAACGCATATCATTAAACCCGCTATTGCCACGGTAGCGCATAGCGTGCTTAACGAACATTTTTGCATGAGCCTAGCCAAGGCCGTTGGCCTAAACGTGGCCAATGTTGAACTAAGAGAAGTCGAAGACCTACCCTTTTTACTGATTGAACGCTACGACCGTGTGGTACACAACGAGCAAACCATCCAACGCATCCACCAAGAGGACGTATGCCAAGCCTTAGCCATACCTGCCGCCTTTAAATACCAAAACGAAGGAGGCCCCAGCTTAGCTGACTGCTTTGAGCTGATGAATCGCTTAACCGTACCCGCTATGGCTAGGTTGCAACTGCTTGATTTGGTGTTGTTTAACCTGCTTATTGGCAATGGCGATGCCCATGGTAAGAATTACTCCCTACTGCACCACCCTACGGGGCAAAGCGAGTTAGCCCCCGCTTACGACCTGTTATGTACCCTCATCTACCCCGATATGAAGAGCACTATGGCCATGCGCTTTGGTAACGCCAAAACCTTTCAACGGCTTAACAACACTAGCCTTAAACAATTTACCACCGAGGCTGGCTTGGGCTACCCCTTAGTTAAAAAACGGCTAGTAGCCTTGACCAGTGCCATTGCCACCCACTGCACCCAAGCCCAAGCCAACGCAACCCATCCCTTTACCCAAGAGCTTGCGGGGTTTATTACTCAACATAGTATTCAAGTGTGTGAAGCCTTATTGAGCTAGCCTAATTAGCCCCAACGCATGGGCCGTTGTGTAGGTAGCGTTGCAGCACCGCATCAGCCACGTGCGAGTTGATGTTAAGTGCCGTGTTCTCTAAAAACCGCCGTCGCCACGGGTGGGTATCCACCAAGGCAATCTCGCTCAGCAGGTACACACCCTCTCGGCCTTGGGCATCTCTCAGGCGCACTTGGTGAGCATTCTCTAGCTGCACAAAACAGGCCTTGCAAATGCGCTGGTGGGTTAAATACACCGTTACCGCCTTGCTGGGCGAAGGTAAACAACGTGCCAGCGGTAGGGCAGCCTCATTGGGTATGGCCGCTTGTGCTAACCCCACCACGTGCAAGGCCAACAAGGCCACAAGCCCCAGCTTGAAATGGCGGTATGCTTGGGGTACGCTCATCACGTCTTTAATCACCGTCAGGCTGTATGGATACACTCATACAGCGTAGCCTGCCCCAAGGAAATTGCAAGCATGAAACCCGATATCCACCCCAAGTTTTACGAAACTGAAGTCAGCTGCGTTTGTGGCAACAAGTTTATTGTTGGCTCCACGCTCGTCAAAATCAATGTAGAAATTTGTAACGCTTGCCACCCCGTATTTTTAGGCGGCGACGCTAGACGCTTGGTAGACACCGAAGGCCGCGTGGAACGCTTTAACCGCCGTATGGCCAAAGCTGCTGGTAAGTAGTGCTAGGTTGGCAATAAGTTAACTTTTTAGCGCACCAAAGGGTAGCCAGTGGATACTAAGTTTATACAACAGCTTGAAGCCATTGAGGCCACCTTTCATCAGTTGGCTGATGAATTGATGCAACCTGAAGTACTCTCTGCCCCTAAGCGGATGCGAGACCTCTCCAAAAAGCGAGCCTCGCTCTCGCATACGGTTGAGGTGTTTAACACGTGGCAGCAAGTCACCGCTGATTTGGCTGATTCAAAAGAGTTGCTCAAAGCAGGTGGTGCTGATGATGCCGAGATGAAAGACTTCCTCGCTGATGAAGTGGATCGACTCTCTGCTCAGCTCGCCCAACTTGAAGCCGAGGTGGAACTGTTGCTGCTACCCAAAGACCCGAACGATACCAAAGATATTCTGCTTGAAATCAGAGGCGGTGCTGGTGGCGACGAGGCCAACATTTTTGCGGGCGATCTCATGCGTATGTACATCCGCTATGCCGACACCAAAGGCTTAAAAGCCACCATCCTTAACAGCAACGAGAGCGAAGCGGGTGGCTTTAGCGAAGTGGTCATCAGCATCACGGGCGACAACGTGTATGGTACGCTCAAGTACGAAAGTGGCGTGCATCGGGTGCAACGTGTGCCTACCACCGAATCGCAAGGGCGTATCCACACCTCTACCGCTACCGTGGCCGTTATGCCCGAAGCCGAAGACGTGGACATTGAGATTAACCAAGCCGACATCGAAATTCAAACCATCCGTAGTGGTGGTTCGGGTGGGCAAAACGTCAACAAGGTAGAAACGGCCGTGCGCTTGTTTCACAAACCTTCGGGCATACAAATACATTGTACCCAAGAGCGTAGCCAGCACCAAAACCGAGAGCTTGCCCTACAACTGCTTAAAGCCAAATTGTACGACTACGAAGAACAACGCCTCGCCAAAGAACGTTCCGATCTCCGCAAGTCACAAGTAGGTTCGGGCGACCGTAGCGAACGCATCCGCACTTATAACTTCCCTCAAGACAGAGTGACCGACCACCGCATTGGGCAGAACTTTCCCTTAAGCAGTGTGATTGAGGGTGACCTGACCGATGTTATCGAAGCCCTTATGCTGGCCGACCAACGAGCTAAACTAGCTGCCCTATCTGGCAGTGAAAGCTAGCTATAAAAGCCTTAAAGCGAATACTCTGGTATGTCTTATGAATGTTGCCTTTTGATGTGTTTTGCAACCATAGGCTCGGCATTTTTTGGCGATTTTTTCTTTTTTCTTTTTTTAGGTGTTTTTAGACCCCAACTTACCCTAAAGTTTGGCCTTTACACCCATGCGTTGCGCCACTTGCCCCTGCTTACGTCTTACCTGCTTGGTAGGTTGCGTTAGCTGATGCTCCAACTGGCTAAGGGCTTGGCGTAACCGCCTGCTTACCTGCATTTGCGATATGCCCAAACGGCTCGCTATTTTCGGCTGACTCATCTCTTCGTAATAGTACAGGGTCAGCACCTGCTGATGCACCTCGCTCAACTGCACCAAGGCCGCCTCTACCATCAGCTTGTCTTCAAGCTGAGCCAAGGCCGTCTCCGTACGCTCATCCACCAGTTTTTCTAGGTAATGGTTACCTTCGCCACTCTCCAAAGCAAACGCATCCAGCGGTAGCACCGTTTGCCGACGCTCAACATCGTGCGCCTGTGCCACCTGTTGCGCTGGGCATTGTAAGGCCTCAGCCAGTTCAAAATCGGTGGGTTGGCGGCCAAGCCGCTGGCTCAACTCATTCACCACTTGGTTCATGCGGTAATATAACTCATAAATTGCCCTAGGGGGCTTAATCATACTGGCTTTATCTCGCAAGTAATGACGTATTTCGCCCGTAACGTGGTAGGTGCAATAGGTTTTATAGCGCACATTCAGGGCTGGGTCGTACTTTTCAAGGGCTTTTACCAAGCCCAAACACCCTACTTGCACCAAATCCTCTACGGGGTCATACTCCCTTCGAGCTAACCCTCGGGCAATACGCTCCACATAAGGCGTGTAAAAGCGCACCACGTCTCGCCTCAGGCGTTCCCGCTCCTGTGGGTCAGCAGTGGCTAACGTGGGATAAGTAGCAATACGGGCTTCAAGCACGTGTTCGGCTTGGGCATGGTTTAAAGGCTGCACGGTGGCCGTTGGCTGTGCGTGGCTCAACATGGTTTTAGCTCCCTGTTGGGGCGATTGGGTAGGTCTCTCTGTGGGTAAGGTGTCGGCCAAAATAACGCTTCCCTAAGGCTTCGTTACGTTAGGTAACAGGAAGCAATTTTTTAAGCATACTATTTTTTATATATTTATAGTATATAATTTATTACCTCCCCTAACGTGTGTGACCCTGCCCTATGCTAAGATTTTTTGATGATACGGCCACTAGTGCCGTGGTGTTAGCGCAACAAGTACGTCAGCAGCTTAAAAGCCCTTTGCTCAAAGTGGCACAACAACCACTCACCCCAACATCTACCCGAAGCAACGTGCTGCTAGGCCAAAGGCTGATGACAACCCTTGCCAACAGCCCCTTGCCTACCCAACTACCCGCCCCTCCTACCGATAGTCGTGTGGTACGTCGCTCTGTGGGTAATGACACCTTAACAGGTGGCAACCTTAACGACCTATTACTAGCAGGCCGTGGCAACGACACCGTCAACGGTGGCGAAGGTAACGATTGGCTGTTTGCAGGCACCACAGACCCACAAGGTAACGGCACCCTCAACGGCAATGGCGGCTTTGATGTGTTAATAGCTGGCGTAGGCAACGACACCCTAAATGGTAATGGTAATAACGATTGGTTATTTGGCTACCGTAACAACGACACCCTTAATGGCAACGAAGGCGATGACCGTCTGTTTGCAGGCGATGGCAACAACACGCTTAACGGCAACGGCGGTAATGATTTATTGGTAGCAGGCCCCAAAGACGACACCCTTAACGGTAACGAAGGCAACGACACTTATGCGTGGGGCAAGGGTGACGCTAACGATTTAATTAACGAGAGTGCTGGCGACGATGACCGCCTGCTGATTAAGCAGGGCGTGACGGCTGACCAACTACTCTTAGGCGTAGCGTTTGAGACGGAAGGCGACCACGCTGGCCAATGGCGAGATTTAAAGGTGGGCATTGCTGGCACCACTGATAGCGTGACTATTAACAACCAGTTTGTAGGCACCGATAAAGGGGTAGAAACCCTCGAGCTGTGGAACGGTAAAAGCATTACCCAAACAGAGTTGAATGCGTTAATAGGCAGTATGCAATGGCACGCTGAACAGGGCGACACCCCTACTGATATCAGTGATTTAAGTGCTATTGAGGCCAACCCCACGCTCAGAAACATTATTGCCCAAGCCTTTGCCAGTAGCTAGCCAAGCTATTAAGGGTAGGGTGGGATACAAAAATACCAAACACTCTGCATTTTTTGGTAAAAGACAATCACCTAGCTTGAACCCAAATAACTATCATCTAGCCGAAAACAAAAAAAAAGCCTTGCGAGAAGGCTTAAAGGATAGAGAGTTAGAGTTCAAGCACTACTATACGTCTTAGGTGACAAAAAGCAACACAATTTTACAATATCGTTACAATGGAGGAGGTGTGAACCTACCTCACTAACCAGCATGGCTTTTTGGCAACCACGCTCATCAATCGCCTAGTGGCCTAAACTTCTCTATCTAGATGTTTTTATCTTGCCAAAAGGTGACAACACTTTAAGTGTTTTTGCTTCCCAGCGTTTCTTTAATCTTTTGTAAGTAGGGTATCTAGTGCTACCGTTTGTTAGCGATTTTTCTTTTTTTCTTTAATGCTTCCTAACCAAAATACTAAAACCCCAAGCACACTTCCTTGTATTAGCTCGGACATGACGAATCGAGCCGTAGGCGAGTTTGAGTCCCGAGCGGCAGGAGCGAGCTTCGCCATTGGGGGTAAGCAGTAGGGGGCAAAAGCCCCCTCTGTGGGGGAGCGCGAGGGGAGACCACCCCTCGCATCAGCTAATAACACCCTCAACCCTAGACACTGCTCCGATAAAAGCACTGAACCTTGAGTGTTTAGCACTTTGGTTGAGAGGCATTTTTTCTTTTTAGGTGTTTTGACTCCCCACCCTACCGCTCACACACCTTACTTCATCACGATTCCATCACGTTGCCCAAGGGTACCCACACCGTCACGCTAAACAACGGAGCCTCATACCCCAAGCGAATACGCCCGCCCATCGCCTCTACCAAGCCCTTGGTAATAAACAACCCCAAGCCACTCCCCCTACTCGTACGCGTCATACTATCATCTACCCGATGAAACTTCTCAAACAGCCGAGCCAGCTCACCCTCAGCTATCGCCTCGGCAGGGTTCGTCACCGTCAACTTGCACGCCTCACCCTCAACAGCTACCGTAAAAACCACCTCTAACGCTGTAGATACGGGCAACCCTATTAAACTAACGGGATGCGTTGCGTATTTAAAGGCATTATCCAGCAGGTTAATCAACACTTGCTCCATCCTGTCAGGGTCGCACAAGGCAAGCGTATCAGGGGGGAGGGTTTCCCAGTGGGTTAACAGCAACGGCTCTTGCCTATCATAAAAAGGGGCCACCACTCGCTCTAACAACGGTAGCAAGGGTACAGCATCGGTATACACCCGTAGGGTTTGGTGTTCAAGCTCAGGTACCACCAGCAAATCCTCCACCAACCGCGAGAGCCTGTCGGCTTGTTGCTTAATGGTTTTAAGGCTGCGTTGCTTGGTGGCATCGTCTAGGTGAGGGTAGCGTAACAAGCGGCTGGTGTAACCCTTAATGTTGGTGAGGGGCGTACGTAACTCGTGGCTAACGGTATCAATCAAATTGTTTTTAAGGGTATCCAACTCGGCCAGTTGTTGGTTGGCCAATTGTAAGGCTTGCCAACCCGTGGCCAGTTTGTGCGCCATACGGTTAAACTCGGCGGCCAAAAACACCAGCTCGTAAGGGGTCACGGGGTTGGTAATCAAGCGTATTTGGCGAGAATAATTCCCCTTGGCAATGGCCTTAATCCCTTTAATCAACTGCCTAAAGTTACGGATAATCCCCCACACATACAGCAGGCCTAACAGCAACGCCAAACCTAACACGGCCAACATCACAAAAAAAGTGCGGGTACGGGCTTCACGAATATACTGTTGCTGCACGTGGTAAGGCGACTCAATAATCAACCCCCACCCTATGGCAGGGAGTTTGACAAACACGGTATCCAGTTCAGTATCTTCGGTGTCGTCCTGTGCTTTTTTGAGGGAGGGCTGTGTGGCCACAGCTGGCACAGGCCACCACCCTTGCGCAATGTTAGTGTGGAGTGTAGAGGCCACGCCAGAGGGCAGAGCCTTAAAAAAGGCGTAGTCGTCTGTATTAAGGCGGCGGGGGTGGTTACCCCACGCCAGCGGAGCCATGACAACATCGCCCAACTCGTTAACCAAATACAACTGCTGATGCACCGTTTGCTGATGACGCTGCACCAATTGCGAGAGGTAACCAAACTCTCGTAAAAAACTTACCCATACCACAGGCGACGCTTGCGCTTGTGGGTCGGCACCCTCGGGGCGACGATTGGCTACTTGGGGCCATGCCAAGGTGGTATGGAGTAAAAAACCTTGAGATTGCGTGTTGGGTTGCCCTTGGCGGCGGGTCTCCTTGGGGAGGGGTAAGACGGCTACCTGCGCTGTGGCAGGGCGTTCCAAGGGGAAGCGATGCTCGGGTAAGGTATCGGCGTAGTTGGCGTACTGGCTGGCCAGCAGGGTGCCTTTAGCATCGTAGATAGCCACGCCTTTCAGTTCGGCATCTAGGCTAAGGGCGTGGGCAAGGGCTTTGTTCAAGCGAGTAAGGGGCGGCGGCTGTTTAAGGGCGGCTTCGTTTAACCCTGCCAGCACGGCCACGGCATTACTTAAGGTAGCCACGTGTTGGTGTTGCCAGCGCATTTCGGTGGTCATGTCTTGGTACATGGCTTGGGCGAGTTGTTGGCTAAAGTGAGTGAGCTCTTTGCTTAAGGCTCGTTTGTTGAGGTTATAGATGACGACGGTGGCCAAGCCAAGGGGTAGCAGTACGATGATAAGCAACAGTACCAGCAGTTGTTGGTAGAGGCGTAGCCTAGGGGTTGCTAGGCTGGTAGGGCGTAACCAGGGGAAACTCCACATGGGGGACTAGCTTTCGTCGAGCGAACACACAATGTAATGAAGCAACAGGCTAGCACAACGCTTGTAAAAAGATAACCACACCCCACACAAGCCAGTGAGCGGTAGGGTGGGGGCAAAAAACAGTTAAAAAGAAAGAAAAAAGAAAAAATCACCAATTAACGGAAGCCCTAGCTATCCAACAGGAAACAGAACTCTCACCTTAAGGCGATAGACCACCCGCTGGTTTATGGATTATTGTTCCCCAGCATTCCGTTATCTTTTTATAGAGTGGGGTGCCTGATGTTACCACCTATTGGCGATTTTTTCTTTTTTCTTTCTTTTTAACTGTTTTTTGACCTCAGTATCGCCTTTCGCTATTTTAAGGGATTCCTTACCCTACGGCTCTACCAGTAGCGCATAACTATCGGGGCGACGATCTCGGTAAAACTGCCACAGGTTTCGGGCTTGCCTTACTTCGTCTAAATCCACCGTGGCCACCAACAACTCAGTGTTGTCTCGGCTGGCCTGCGCCACCATCTCCCCATACGGGCTAGCTATGTACGATGACCCATAAAAGTGACCAATCTCCCACGGGGCTTCGCTACCCACACGGTTATTAGCCGCCATAAAATACCCGTTAGCAATGGCATGAGCCACCTGCTCCTTACCCCACAGCGTTTCGCTCAAGCCTGCTACGGTCGCACTGGGGTTAAACACCACCTCGGCACCTGCCAAACCTAGCGCACGTGCCACCTCGGGGAAGTGTCTATCATAGCAAATCATCACGCCAAGCTTGCCGTAGCGGGTGTTAAATACGGGGTAGCCCAAATTACCAGGCCTAAAAAAGAACTTTTCCCAAAAGCCTGCCACTTGGGGCAAATGGGTTTTACGGTACTTACCCAAAATCTCGCCGTCGGCATCAATCACCACGGCGGTGTTGTAGTACAGGCCGCTCATAGCTTCTTCGTAGAGGGGGACGACGAGAACCATCCCTGTTTGCTTGGCAACCTTTCGCATGGCAGACACGGTAGGGCCCGTGTTGGCACATTCAGCAAGGTCGTACCAACGGGTGTCTTGCGAGGGTGCAAAATAAGGCCCTGTCATCAACTCTTGAAACCCGAGCATTTGGACGTTTTGGTTAGCTGCTGCTTCAATAAGAGGGGTATGGGCTGCCAGCATAGCCGTGCGCCAGTCGTCGGCAGAGGTGTTAAGAGGAAGGTTGGGGCTTTGGAGTTGGGTAAGGCCTAGGGTGAGGGGTGTGGGCATGGGCAGGGAATCCGTAGAGGGTAAGGGCGTGAGGGTAGTATACTCAAAAGAAGGTGAGACGGCAGTACCTCGTAAAAAGCTAACGGAACAAAACCTCTGATAAAACCAACCAACATTCACACCTTAGAAGCTTCCCTTATATTTAAATTAAAAATAACTAGTAACAATAACACTAGACGCTTGTCGTGCTTGTTGGTAAGTCTCTTTTTTACAGTAACAGCAAGGCTTGGGGCTGTAGATAACGTGATGGTAAGGTGTGGGTAAGTTGTTGGTAGTTTGGCTCGGCTTGCACAGTTAAGCTTGTCGTAGGGAGAAGTGACCCCAAAGGCCTACTTAGTTTAGTCCATCCTCGCCGCCGACTTTTAGACAAGCTGTAGTTAAGTTGCTAAGATTGGCTTTGAGTGCTTGAGTGAGTGTTTTTTCTTTAATTTTTCCTAATCAAAGTACTAAAACCTTAAGCATACTTGCTTGTATTAGCTCGGCCATGACGAATCGAGCCGCAGGCGAGTTTGAGTCCCGAGCGGCAGGAGCGAGCTTCGCCATTGGGGGAGCGCGAGGGGAGACCACCCCTCGCATCAGCTAATAACACCCTCAACCCTAGACACTGCTCCGATAAAAGCACTGAAACTGTAGTGTTTAGCACTTTGGTTGAGAGGCATATACTTTTTGCTAGGTGGGATTTTCGTGCTACCGCTAGGTGGCGATTTTTCTTTTTTTTTCTTTCTTTTTAGGTGTTTTTAGCCCCTTCCCACACCGTTATTTAAGGGGGGTGGGTTTTGACAACACATTTGCTTTGCACCATACTCAGTTACCTTATGACCTCACTCACGCCCCCCTCCCCCACCCCACCCCTCTGGCTACACCAAGCCGAACAAGCCCTCGCCGCCACCGTATGGCCCGCCCTTGAAGCCACCTGCCACGCCACCACCCAACGCGTCGTGCAAGCCATGGCACAAGCCCGCCTCGGCGAAGAACACTTCTACAGCGTCACGGGCTACGGCCACGACGACCTCGGCCGAGATGCCATCGACACCATTTTCGCCGCCGCCCTCCAAGCCCAAGCCGCCATCGTACGCCCCCAACTGGTCAGCGGTACCCACGCCCTCACCGTGGCCTTGCGTGCCGTCACCCGCCCCCAACAAACCCTTGTCTGTGTCACGGGCGACGTGTATGACACCCTCGAAGAAGTCATCGGCCTGCGGGGCAACCATCCTCACTCCTTACTGGCACAAGGTGTTGTCTACCATGCCGTCTCGTTAATTGATGAGCAAGCCCCCCCAACGCAAGCCCTCAAACTCGTGGCCAGCTTGCCCACAGAGCAACAAGCCCTCATCCGCCAAGCGGATACCCTCTATATTCAACGCTCACGGGGGTATAGCCTACGGCCTACCCTCACCCCATCACAATGCCAAAGCCTCATTGCCGACTTAAAAACCCATAACCCTAACGCCATCATCATGGTGGATAACTGCTATGGCGAGTTTATCGGCCACGACGAACCCACCGCCTACGGTGCCGACTTGATGGCAGGCTCGCTGATTAAAAACCCTGGGGGAGGCATTGTGCCTACGGGGGGTTACGTGGCTGGCCGTGTTGATTTGGTGGAAGCCGCTGCTCTGTGGCTGACCTGCCCTGGGGTCGGCTCGCATGGGGGCTATATGTTTGACATGACCCGCACCCTCGCCATGGGGCTGTACCTTGCCCCTAACGTGGTGCTTAACGCCCTTAAAGGCATGAGCCTAGCCGCTTGGGCGTTAGAGCATGAGTGTGGTCTCGCCGTTTCGCCACGATGGAACGAACCACGGGGCGACATTATTCAATTGCTCCACTTGGGCAACCCTAAGCGCATGGAGCACTTTTGCAGGTTGTTGCAAGCCCATTGCCCTGTCAACGCTCACCTTAGCCCCATCCCCAGCGAAGCCCCAGGCTACGAGAGTGCTTTGTTGATGGCAGGTGGTACGTTTATGGATGGTAGCAGTGTGGAGTTGAGTGCCGATGGCCCGTTGCGTCCGCCGTATACGTTGTTTTTGCAAGGGGGGTTAAGTTATAGCCATACCCGTTGGGTGGTGAGCCAGTTGGTGGCGTTAAAAAGCCAGTGGCTGGTAGAGTAAGCTAGCTTGTAAGCCCTGCATCGGTGTGGTGGGGGCAAAAAACACCTAAAAAGAAAGAAAAAAGAAAAACACCAACTAATGGTAGCATCAAACATCTCACCAACTAAAGGGTAACGGAATACTGATACTACTTATCTTTTAAAATAGTATTTGTTTGAACATGCCATGGGACAAGCCCAACACGGTGGGAGGGCAGTGGCGATACTATCGCCTGCTGAGGGGGTTTGGGGCAGCGCCCCAAAACACCAAAAAACGGAATGCCTGTAAACCAAGAGCCGAAAAAGCTAACGTTTTTGAAATACTCTATAGTGAGCTGTAACACGTTTAACCCGCTCTACATTGGGTGGCCAGCCACGCACCAAACCAAAAAAGTCGCCTATTAACATAAGGTGATCGTGGTGTTGTAAACACTGATACTTGAACCATCGTTGGGTCACAGTCGTTGCACGCTCCCAAAGTGAAGCCGCTTGTTGACTTAGGTTGTGGGTACGTTGGCCAAGCTTTGGGTTAGGTAAGGTGGCTACGCTGACACGATTAACCAAGGGTGGTGTAAGGCGTTTAGGGCGATGAATGTCAGTGGTGAGTGTGATACGCATGGGGGTAGTTTTGTGGGGTGTAGGTGTGTTTAAAACCTAAAGTGTTGTGAAGGTTAAAGTTTGCCTTTTGCCTTTCGTGGGTATCACCCTAGCGGGTGAGGCTAACCCCCGTGTGGTGTGGCACACTAAGAGTATGCAGTTTTAAACCGACTTCAACTTTACTTCACTTACGCAAAGGGGATACAAACATGACCGCACTGACCACCACCAACCGCCCTAACCGCAAAGCCAGCCGTGGCCAAACTTTGGCCGAATATGGCTTGATTGTGGCTTTGATTGCCGTGTTTTGTATTACTGCCCTCAGCTTTATGGGTACCAGTATTGACCAAGCCCTTAACTTTTTAGGTGGCCAAGTCAGTGGCACCATCACCAGCGTAGGCTAAACTTAGCACTCTTACTTTAACGACACAATGCTCTGCTCACTTTGGGTAGGGCATTGTTGCATGTTAACGCTACGCATACTTGGCCTGCCTCGCTGCATGTTACCCTAGGGTCACTATGGATGCTTTCGACTTTACACTTGCGGGGCTGCAACCCCTTACCCTGCTCGACTTCCCTGGCCGAGTGGCGGCCGTGGTGTTTACGCAAGGGTGCCAACTACGTTGCCCGTATTGCCACAACCCGCAACTCATCCCCTGTGGGCAAGCCCCTGCTACCAACACGACCGTCCCTTCCTCGCAGCCTCGTACCTTGGCTCAGTTGTTAGCATGGTTAGCCCAACGGCAAAAAGTGCTATCGGGCGTGGTGTTTTCGGGTGGAGAAGCCACGTTACAAGTAGGCCTCCCCGAGGCTTTACAGGCGGTGAAGGCCATGGGGTTTGCCACAAAACTCGATACCAACGGCCTACAACCCAATGTTTTAACGGCTCTGTTGGCCGAAGGGTTGCTTGATTATGTTGCGCTGGATGTGAAGGCTCCCCCTAAAAAGTACGCTACGGTGGTGGGGCTACCCGCTGAGGCTTCGGCGGGGGTGGCGGCTAAGGTAGAGGCCTCGATGATGGCGTTAAAGGCGAGTGGTATTGCTTTTGAATGCCGTACCACAGTCGCCAGCCCCCTCTTAAGTGACGAGGACGTGATGGCCATTGGCCACTGGGTGGCGGGTGTGCCTAGGTATGTGTTGCAGGCGTTTCGGCCGGTCACCTCGCCGTTGGCGTTGGCAGGGGCTGAGACGTTGTTACCCCCTGCTGAAGGGCAATTGCAGCGGTTACAGGCACAGCTTGCTCCGCTGGTGGGGGGGTGCTTGGTGCGTTAGGTTTGAAACACTCCTACCAAGTTTAGTTTAAAATAGCCTATCCTATTTTAGCGTTGCGTGGTGGGGTCTAAAAAAACACCTAAAAAAAGAAAAAATCGCCAAAAAACGGAGCATCCAAGCTGTACAAACTTGTAAAATCTCAAACCTTAACCGACAAAACATCCAACAGTTTATAATACCAATTTATATACTTAGAGGCGGGTTTTTTTAACGCTTCACTCTGGGAGAGGGTAGGGTGAGGGTCATCATGGGCGGATGCAATCCGCCCCTACGTTTTTAAAATGGTATAAGATCATTGGTATCAATAAGCAATGCAATAAAATGATACCTCCATTGATTAAATAATACCTTGCAAAGGGTCATTTAAAGGCCATTTATCAACAAACTTAAAAATCACACCTTTACCACTGTGTGAATACTCATGGAGAGGGGTTTGAAAAAAAGTTAGGCTTAACTTTTTGTAGGTTGTTTAAAAAAAGGTAAACACAATGAAATCCGACTTGCTCAGCAAAATTAGCTTTGTGCTTGGTTTTGCTTCCATTATAGGCTCAATAGCGATATGGTTCACTACGGGTGGTACCGATCTTGAATCGCAAGCTCATGCCGAGCGTTTTGGTATTTTTGTGGGTCTATGGGCTCCCACTTTCTTTATTTTGGCTAATAACTTTAAACTCCCCGTTAATGACCAGACTTATCCCCAACGCTAAGTGCTACACGCTACGGCCACAACTGATGTTGTTGGCCGTAGTCAAGGGCCTCGGGGTGAAGCCACGGCCTCACCTCATCACCCACGGCCAATCGCTCACGCAACCACGTCGCTGAAACACCTACTAACGGCATGGCCAAGCGATAGGTTGCCCACCCTTTAAGTTCCGTTGCTGTCACTTCAGGCCGATGCGCCACAATGGCTAAGGTATGCGCCTGTAACCAGTCGGGCTGCTGCCATGTGTGCAGGCTTTGGTAGGCATCCTCGCCCAACACTAAGGGGATGCGATGGGGAGGGTGTTGCCCTACAAGCTGTTGCAACGTGGCCGCCGTGTAATGCGCCTCATCCGAGCCTTCAACATCGCTCACCCGAAGCCCCGCCAGCCCTTGGCAGCTCAGCTTTGCCATGGCCAAGCGATGCTCAATAGGCCATAGCCCCTGCCTGTGGGGTGGTTGCCCCGTGGGTACTAACACCACTTCGGCCAAGGCTAACTGGTACAGCGCGCTTTGGGCTAGTAAGACATGGCCAAGGTGCAGCGGGTTAAAGCTACCAAAAAAGTAGGCGGTAGCCCCTTTAACCGTGGAGAGAGTCATCTACTTTAACCCGCCTAGTGTTGCCCTTTAAGGGGCTTAATGCTAAACAAGCTTGGCCTAGCCAATTGCGGATGCACTGACGGCAACGGCACATGGCGTAATTTAAACACCAGCAAGCTCCGTCCCATCAACGGGTAAGGGTCATCGCTCTCCCACAGGGTACGGGCTAAGCGGGGCGAGCCATCAGGCGTGGTGGTATCCAGTACCACATCCCACCCCGCATAACGATAATGGCTTGGCATAGTAAAGGCCACGTCGTTGTCGCTACCGTTAATCAGTATCAGCAACGAATCCCCCAACAGAGGTTGCCCCTTATCGTCACGTTGGTCAATGGCTTGCCCTTCAAGCACAAAGCCAAAGGCCTTAAGGTGAGGGTTGTGCCAGTCGCCCACGGTCATATCATGCCCATGGGGCGAAAACCAAAAAATATCCCGGATGCCTGCCGTGTCGGTGGGTTCGCCTTTAAAAAACTGCTTACGCCGTAGCACAGGTTCGGCATGGCGAAGAGCCACCAAGCGTTGCATGAATACTAAAAACTGCTTTTCTTCGTCGGTGTTCAGGTTCCAGTTCAACCAGTTAAGGTCGTTGTCTTGGCAATAGGTGTTGTTGTTGCCTTGTTTGGTGTGGCTTAATTCATCGCCATGGTGCAACATGGGTATGCCTTGCGACAGTAACAGCGACGCCATCAGGTTGCGCTTTTGCCTTGCCCGTAAGGCAAGCACGTTGGCTCGTTTGCTGATGCCTTCTTCGCCGCAGTTGGTGCTGCGGTTGTCGTTGGTGCCGTCTCGGTTGTCTTCGCCGTTGGCTTCGTTGTGTTTTTGGTTGTAGCTCACCAAGTCTTGCAAGCAAAACCCGTCGTGACAGGTAATAAAGTTAACGCTGTTATAAGGCCCACGGTGGTTATGCTGAAACAAATCGCTACTACCCGCCAACCGAGTAGCCACTTGGTCTAACGAGCTACCGCCTAGGTTCCAAAACTCCCGCAAGGTGTCACGGTATTTACCGTTCCACTCGCACCACGGGGCGGGGTAATTACCCACTTGGTAACCGCCCATGCTCGCATCCCATGGTTCGGCCAGTAGCTTAACTTGGCTTAGTATAGGGTCTTGGCCTATTGCCCTAAACAGTGCGTGGTGCGGCGAATAATCGTAATGGTTACGCCCCAGCGCACTGGTTAAATCAAACCTAAACCCATCCACGTGCATCTCTTGCACCCAGTAGCGTAAGCTATCAAGTATCAAATTAAGCACGGCGGGTTGGGTGGTATCTAACGTGTTGCCACAGCCCGTAAAATCCATGTAATAGCGGGGGTTTTCTGGCACCAGCCTGTAATAACTGGCGTTGTCTATCCCCTTAAAGCTTAGTGTAGGGCCAAGGTGATTGCCCTCGCAGGTGTGGTTAAACACCACGTCTAGCACAACCTCAAGCCCTGCCTGATGAAATGAGCTGACCATAGCCTTAAACTCTCGCACCACGTCTTGCGGGTCTTTGGCGTGGGCGTAACGAGCATCTGGCGCAAAAAAGCCGAGGGTATTGTAGCCCCAGTAGTTGGTTAGCCCATTGGCCTGTAAATGGCCTTCATCGGCACAGGTATGCACGGGGAGCAGTTCAACCGTGGTTACGCCCAAGGCCTTTAGGTGGGCAAGTATCTCGGGCGAGGCCAGCCCCGCATACGTCCCCCGCAAATGTTGCGGTACGCTAGGGTGGTTCATCGTCATGCCCTTAACGTGGGCTTCGTACAACACGGTTTGGTTGAGGGGGATGTTGGGCTTAGTGGCTGACCCCCAGGTAAACGCCCCTTCTACCACTACGGCCAAGGGGGCTTGGGCGGCGTTGTCTCGGTTGTCGGGGAGTAAGTCTTGCTTGGTGCCGCCCACTTTGTAGCCAAATAGGCTATCAAACCACTTAATGCGGCGTTCAATGGCTTTGGCGTAGGGGTCTAGCACTATTTTTTTGGGGTTAAAGCGATGCCCCTGTTCGGGTTTGTAGGGGCCGTACACCCTGTAGCCGTAGAGTTGCCCTGGCCGTAGGTTGGGTAAAAAGCCGTGCCATACGTTATAGGTTTTTTCGGTAAGGGGTATGCGTACCGTTTCTCGGCGGGCTTTGGCCGAGCTAAACAGGCACAGCTCTACTTTGGTGGCATGTGCAGCGTAGAGGGCGAAGTTGACACCGTTACCATCCCACGTTGCGCCAAGGGGGTAGGGGCGGCCTTGGTGAACAACGGGTAGAGCAATCGCCGAAGGGACAGCTTCTAGCAGGGGTGGTGTGGCAGACATCAAGGGGGAGGCACTCTCTTAACAAACAACAAACCAGCGGGCAACCTTTGCTAGTGTAGCAGAGGTTGGCCACCTTTGCACCGTCTCAACCTTGTAGTTGTGGAGCCAGGCGTGTTGGGTGTCAGTGCCTTTTGACACTTGCCCTCAACCTTAAGCTCACAAAGGTTATAGGGCTTGGGCAATAATAACCATTTAAATGTTTTTATAGTTTATAAAGAGAGTCCTCAATGATAAGATAATAAGAGAGTTGCGATAAGGAATCAGCGTTAATGGGAGCAGAACTTGTTTTAGGTCAATCGTTAGTTCGTATTGGCGGAGCAATAAGCACTGGAGCTTTAACTGGTGATGTTTTAGACGGTCCTGTTGTGGGAACTGGTCTTGTACTAGGTGCTGGCGCTGGTTTAGGCTACGGTTTAGGAACTGAACTTCGCAATTTATCCATCCCTTTTACCAACCAAACGGTGGGTTCAACGGTTGATTTTGCGGTAGGCAGCATTTTTGGTTCCAGCGATACCTCTGTACCCCAACCTATGACAGCGGCCGAACAGCAGGCGTATAGGCAACAGCTTCCTAATCAGGGTAGCGCATCACCCTTGCCTTCTGTGGGTTCACCTTATGTACCCACCACGGCTAGCCCTACTTACAATAGCCCTATGCCTGCCGTGATGACGGCTGAACAACGCCAACAACAATTTGAAGCCCAACAACTTGCACAAACGCAACAGACCCTTAATCAAGCCTCTACTGAAGCAAAGCAATGGGCAACCAACTTTAAGCTGGCAGGCCTACAAGCCACGGTGGTGCCTTTTAGCCCACCTCAAGCTGGGCAGTACCCGTTTGATGTTGCCCAAGCAGCATTGCAAAGCGCAACACAACAAGCCTTTACGGCCAACCAAGCTGCCCAACAAAACGGCGACTCTACCCGTACTATTGCCTTTACTCGCCTTACCGATACTGGCCTTGATGTGCCTATGCTGGTAACGGGTACGCCCCAGCAATTGGCGCAATGGCTTAACCCCTTACGCCAAAACGCCGATGGTAGTTATGCCACACCTATACTCAGTGCTACTGATTTTGCTAACAGTGGCGTGAGTACAGAGGGCTTAAACGAGTATTATCCCACAGGCTCGCAAGTGGCGGGTTTACCAGCCTTACCCAACGGTAGCCAACCCTCTGAGTTTATGGATGCCGCTACTCGCCTTAACGATGTAGCCTTTATGTTAGAGCAAAACGTGGCACACAACCAACGCAACGCTAACAGCCCCAAGCTGTTACTGCAACTGCCCAGTGGTAAGGCGTTTAGTGTGGATGGTTTAAACCAAGAGCAACTGGTAGCTTACCTGCAACAAGTGGTGAGTAGCGGTGTGATGACACAGGCACAACTGGCCACCAATTTAGAGCAAAACGGCCTGGGCGGGCTTGCCAGCCAAGTATTTGCAAGCCACATTGCCAATGGTACGATTGCGCCAGATGTGCAAAGCCACCCAGAGCTAGAGTCTAACGCTGTACACAACATTCCTGACGTTATACCACAGATACCCACCCATACAGGGCATACACTGATTGGAGAGCTACCCTCCCTAGAAGGCTTTGACACCACCGCCCCAACCGCCACACCTCTAGGCGACACTTCTATCTTGAATGTGCGTAGGGATTTATCAATTCCGTTTTTTGAAGCCAGAAGATTAAATACAGATAGAACTAATGAAAGGTTAGAAGAATTTGAGGCTATTTATGGTATTGATGATGAACATTCTATTGTTTCACATGATATAAGAGCTCACGCCATGCCTGAACCTATGAATCCACCTACTGCTATAGGCGAGTTAAGAGGGGTTATCTTCGAACATATTTCTAGGCAATACGAAATTGATGGCACAATAGCACCTTTAGCTGAAGTTATGGAAAGCTATGAAAGAGTAGTTAACGTTGTACGAGGTGTAATGACTGAGCCTTGGCCATCGATGCAAGATATAGAACAATGGTATAATGAGGCATCTCAGCAAGTACCTACTTGGTTTCAATAGCCTTGTTAAAGTTCCTTTATGGGTGTGAATGAGTATGTTTCTGCTAGGCTAAGGTGGTAGTCTCAATCTCAGCCCACATCACTCATGCCAACCTCACCCCCACTTACCCAAACGACCGCCCCCCTCGCCACGGCGATAGCGGGGCTGATGCCCCAAGTCTTTAAGCCTGGCCGCTACCTCGGCACCGAATTGGGTGCCTTCCGCAAGCCGTGGGAGGGGGTGCAAGCCCGCCTCGCCCTCTGCTTCCCCGATATCTACGAAATTGGTGCCTCCTCTTACGCCATCAAACTCCTCTACAGCGTCGTCAATAACGACGCTCGCTTCCTGTGCGACCGTGTCTACGCCCCCGCCCAAGACCTCCGAGACCTCCTCCGCCAACACAACCTCCCCCTCTTTGGCGTAGAAACCCAACGAGCCATTGCCGAGTTTGACGTGATGGCCGTCTCACTCCAATACGAACTCAACTACACCACCGCCCTTGGCCTGATAGACGCTGCCCAACTCCCCCTACGCTCTGCCGATCGAGACGCTCACCCCCATGCCGACAGCTTCCCCCTCGTGCTTGGCGGCGGGCCAGGTGCCAGCAACCCCAACCCCCTCCTCCCGTTTTTTGACGGCTTTATGGTGGGCGACGGCGAAGAACTCCTGCTAGAAGTCCTCGCCCTGTGCGCCCAAGCCCGCCAAGAAGGCTGGAGCCGTCACCAAAAATTGACCGCCTTGGCGCAACTCAATGGCGTACTCGTCCCCCGCTACAATACCTACGTTGAAAAACGAGTGATAGAATTGAGCGAGCAGAACGTGCAACTCGCCCCCCTCATCCCCACCGTTGAGGCCGTGCATGACCGTGTGACGGTGGAAGCCCGCCGTGGGTGCGACCGCATGTGCCGTTTTTGCCAACCCGCCTTCATCAACCTACCCGCCCGAGAGCGCACCATTGAACAAATTACCGACCTCACCCTAAAACAGCTTGAAGAAACAGGCTACGAGGAATGTTCGCTCCTCTCGCTCAGCATTGCCGACTATTCGCAATTTGCGCCCTTGGTTAAAGGCGTGGCGGGTGCGCTCAAAGAGAAAAATGCCTCCCTCTCGCTCAGTAGCCAACGTGCCGACCGCTTTAGCCTTGACGTGGCCGAGGCCGTACAAAGCGTGCGTAAAAGTACCCTCACCTTTGCCCCCGAAGCGGGAACCATGCGCCTGCGGGATGTCATCAACAAAAACCTAAGCGATGCCGATATTCATAAGGCGGTGACGACCGCCTACCAAGCAGGCTGGAACAAGGTCAAACTCTATTACATGATAGGCCTGCCCACCGAAACCCAACACGATTTAGACGGTATTGTGGCCACAGTGCGCTCGCTAAAACAGGCGTGCGAGGCCATCTCTCGGGAGCAGGACAAAAGCCAGCTGAAGCACTTAGAGATGAACATCACCCTCTCTAACTTTGTACCCAAGCCCCACACACCCTTTCAATGGCATCCGCAAGACAGTATGGAGAAGCTGGAAGAAAAACGGAGCTACCTTCGCCAGCAGCTCAAGGGCATTAAAGGCGTTAAGGCCAACTTTACCGACCCTCGCATTAGTAAGCTCGAGGCTGTCATTTCAAAGGCAGGGCCCGACCTAGCCGATGCGCTTGAGCTGGCTTACCACAAAGGGGCTTACCTCGATGCATGGGACGACACGCTCCCCTTTGAAAAATGGTTTATTGCGCTTGAAGAATGCGGTATTGACGTAGAAGCCTACACCTCGGCTCGGCTGATACACCCCGACGACCCCCTACCGTGGGACGGTATTAACGTGGGGCTAGATAAGGCCTGGTTGCGTAACGAATGGGAACGCTCGTTGCGAGAAGCCAGCACCACCCCTTGTTTTGAGGAGTGTAGCCTGTGTGGCGTGTGCAGCACCTTTAACATTTGGCCTACCTTCACAACGTTAAGCGATACGTTTTCTGCTTCGCCTTTAAGTGATGCTGAAGCAATGGTTGATGATGCGCCAGTTGACGAAGAACCTAGCGACACCCAAGAGGGTGCTGCTGCTTTACCTGAAGAAGAGGCGGGCGTTAAAAAGAAGAAAAAAGTGCATGTGGTGGCCAATCCTTCCGCCGCACCTGTGCAACGCCTGCGCTTTACCGCCCAAAAACTCGACACCTACCGTTACATTTCTCACCTTGATTGGGTGCGCCTCATGCAACGAGCGTTCAAACGGGCAGGCATCCCCATTGCCTACACGCAAGGGTTTAACCCCAAGCCAAAAATGCACTTTAGCCCCGCCTTACCCATGTTTATGGCCGCCGCCGCTGAGTTTTTAGACGTTGACGTGACTGCCGAACTCACCCCTGCCGAGGTGTTGGCCAAGGTGAATGCCTACCTGCCCCCCGCCTGTGCGCTCACCGCTGGCGAGGCCATTGCTATCACCTCGCCGAGCATTGATGCTAGCCTCACTAGCATGACGTATACGGCGATTGCGTTACCTGCATTAACTGGTGCTTGTCAAACCGAGGGTAGCAAGGGTACAATAGCAGAGCGAGCGCAACTGCTAGCCACCGCTACTCAGCCCATACTGGTGGAATTGACCACACCCAAAGGCGATGTTAAGCAGGTTGACTTGGTAGCTGCCTTGCAAACGATTGAAGTTTTATCCCCCGATGACACCGTGCGCTTTACCCTTAAACGCAACGCTGCATCGCTGGGTGGCGGATGGTTAAAGCCCCAATGGCTGCTCACCTACCTGTCCCCCACAGCCCAATGGCTCTGCCAACGCACTGCCCTTGCACTGTCGCCCGAATGCCTCTGATTCCCCCTATGCTCACAAAGTTTGCCCCTTACTTATGATGATGTTGACCCACCCACACTCGTTAAACGTGAACCCTTCAGCTCATGTAGGCTGTCAGGTGGGGCTTTTGTTGAATGCTAGGCCAAGAGTTCTCAGGTTATTTGCGCTACAGCAAGGGATGGATGCTAGGCTTGCCGCACCGTTTTAGCAAGTTTTAGTTTTGATTGATTCCCCGCTGTATGCGATGTTCCTCCTCTAGCTTTTGGCTAACCCTACGACATGTTGTGTTACCCCACACCGTAGGTGAGTGTTTTAGGTTGCCTAGGCCGTTAAGGCTTGTGGCTTGCCATTGGGCTAAGGGTTGCGCCACCTTGCAACCCCTTAGTTTAGTAACACGTTGGGCAACACAGTACAGTGGCCTAATAATAAGGACACTACCCCATGGCTGCAAAGCGTAAAATTGTCATTAGCGAGCGTGACAACATCGCTGCTCTGTTTGAAGGCGACCAAGCCCTCGAGTTTATCATTCACCGTGGCGAGATTTTGCTAGGCGATGTGTACTTGGCCGAAGTCGAGAACATTCTGCCCTCTATTGATGCGGCCTTTGTCAATGTGGGCGGCGACAAAATGGGCTTCCTTCACTCTAGCGACGTGCAGGGGCGGGGTGAATTGAAAACCCGCCTCAAACCCAAGCAAAAGCTGGTGGTACAAGTCATGAAAGAACCCACAGGCCACAAAGGCCCTCGGGTGACCACCAACATCAGCTTACCTGGCCGCTTTTTGGTGCTGATGCCCGAAGCCAAGGGCGTGAGCCTCAGCCGTAAAATTGAGAACGCCAACGAGCGCAACCGCCTTAAAAGCATCGTCAGCGTGGTGAAACCTTCGGGCGTGGGCATTATCATCCGTACCGAAGCCGAAGGCCAAAGCGAAGCCGACCTGCAAGAAGACTTTGAGGTCTTGCTAGAACGGTGGCAAAACATCGTCTCCATGGCCGACAGTGCCGACCCACCTGCCCTGCTCTACCGTGACCAAGATTTGCTCTACCGTGTCATCCGCGAGATGGTGACTGAGGATGTGGATGAATTGGTGGTAGACACCGCCTTTGGTTACCAACGGGCGCAACAATTGCTCCAAAACTGGAACTTGGACAAAACCTTGCGGGTGTCGCAATACAACGGCTCGCAATCCATCATGGTGGCCATGGGCGTTGAACGTGAAATTCGCCAAGCCCTGCAAACCAAAGTCTCCATGCCCAGCGGTGGTTACCTTTACATTCAACACACCGAAGCCTTGACCGTGGTAGACGTGAACAGTGGCCGTTTTACCAGCCTGCAAAGCCAAAGCGATAC
>JBIKUS010000184.1:0-3215 GCA_044347425.1 Vampirovibrionales bacterium
GCTTTGCAGGGCAAACGTACCTTAACGTGGTGGTATTGGCTGGCACGGGTAATAATGGGGGCGATGCTTATGTGGTGGCACGCCTGCTACACAATGCGGGTTGGCGTAAGCTGCTTGTCATCAGTACTGGTACCCCTACCACGCCCGAAGCGCAACATATGGCGCACCAAGCCATGGCCTTGGGCATTGCCGTGGTGCCGTTAAACAGTGTGCTGGTTAATACGGCTTGTTTAAACTCGGCGGATGTGATTGTGGATGGCTTGGTGGGCTGTGGCCTACAAGGTGCGCTGCGTGAGCGTGAGCAACAACTGGTGACGCTGGTTAACCAGCAACAACGGCGTAACGCCACGGCTGAGTTACCCAACCCTAAGGCTCAGTTGGCCACGCTGCCCTTTGTGATGGCCATTGACATCCCCTCGGGGGTGGAGGCTGGGACGGGAGCGATTGCTCAGCACAGCGGGGCGATTTTAGCTAACGAGACGGTGGGGCTTTCTGTAGGGAAACCCGCTTATGATTTGTACCCAGGTAAGGCGTATCGGGGGGTGTTGTCTGTGGCGGGTTTGGGCTTGCCCCTAGCTTCGGCGTGGCCTGCTACCCTTAAACCCGTGGCCTATAGGCTGAGCCAAGCCTTGGCACAGGCCGCCTTACCCAAGCGTAACGCCCATGGCCACAAGTACGACCAAGGCCATGTACTGGCCGTTGCAGGCAGTATGGCTTACCCAGGAGCGGGGCATTTGGTGTGTCAAGCTGCTTATAAGGCAGGGGCTGGGCTTGTAACGTGGGCTACCGATGCGACGACGTTGGCACAAGGGCTTCCCCTGCCCGAGGTGGTGCCTCTGCCCATTGACCCTGCCGACCCGCTAGGCAAGTTGGTGGCAGATTGGTTACAACGTAAACTACCTCAAGCCGTGGTGTATGGCCCTGGCCTTGGGCTTGGCCAAGCTGCCTGCCAGCAAACCCAAATGTGGATGATGCGCTTTTTGGCTCAGTATTCGGGGTGTGTGGTGTTGGATGCCGATGCCCTTGGCCACTTGGCGATGCTGTTTGACCAACAAGTAGAGGCCTTACCGCCGTTGGCACCCTTTAGCCACCGTATGGTGGTGACACCCCATTGGGGCGAGTTGAAACGCTTGTTTAGTGACTTGGCCGATCTACCTCCGCTACAGGCGGCGCAAGGGCTGGCTGATAGGCTGAACTGCCAAGTGCTGCTTAAAACCCCTGTGCTGATTCACGCTTGCCCTTCAGCCTTAGGCTATCAACCGTTGATTAGCCCTTACGGCAACGATGCTGCCGCAACGGCTGGCACGGGCGACGTATTGGCGGGCTTAGTGGCAGGGTTGGCAGCGCAACATACCAGTTTGGCACAAGCTTGCGTGGCCGCTATGGCCTTACACGGCGAGGCTATTACCCTTGCTGCCGAGGCCGAAACGGCCTATGGGGTTACTGCCAGTAGTGTGGTGGCGTACTTGCCCCAAGCCTTTAAACGCTGCTTGGCAGGCCAACTTAGCTTAGGCGAAGTGCTTTAAGGCTTAGGCTTTAAATTACCTATACAAGTTGTTGTAAAGTGCTATTGAAGCGGCACCACCATTGGGGCAGATTAGCCTTCTGCTACTGCAATCTGGGTTCATACCACCGTTGTCATCAAAACGAGGTGCCGATACTCTTATAACATCTTGCCCATAGGTGTTAGGGCCTTCTGTTCCGTTAATATCAATAAACCAGCTTTCCCCTTCAAAAAATTGATTATAGCCCGTGGCGGAATCAATACCACCAACGACAACACCATTGGCCAAAACAAAGGCTCTTTGCTTTGCTTCGTCACCACTATCGGCCGCAATGTTGGCTGTACAACCTTCAGTAAGCCCATTAGTGGAGCATGCTTTGATAACGTTTGCACGGTCAATAAAGTAATGCCACCTAACCCTGCTATGCACCCCTTCCATATAAGCTTCATTGCCTATTTGCTCTAATAAGGCGATGGCTTCTTTAAACTTGGCCTCGTTTTGGGCTTCGTCAATGTTTTTGATGACACTAGGTATGGTTAACGAGGCAATCACGCCTAAAATGGCCAGGGCAATAAGCAGTTCGCTAAGCGTAAAACCAAAACGTCTTTGTCTGCTTTTACGGGTGGCGTGGTGCATGGCAAGGTTACCTATTAGTAGCTTAGCGTTATTACCTTATCGTACCATAGCAAGTCGTACCATAGCAAGCTAACTTGAGGGGCAGGTGCGTTTTGTCATAACTTGGGGCGAAAGGAGCTACTGTCTCCGCTTTGCTTTGTACTGCCATAAAACAACAACGCCCCTACAGGCATGCGGCAAGTAGGGGCGTTGTCAAAAGCTAAGGGTTAGCCTTTGGCGTTAGCTGGGTGTTTAGTAGCGGTTGTCCCAACCACCACCACCACCACCGCCTTGATGAGCGGGGGCGCGGCCACCACGGTCAAAGCTACGGCGTTGTCCGCCTGGGGCTGCACCACGAGGGCCGCCTTCGTCATTGCGTTGGAATTTAACCACCAACGGACGCTGTAGGAACTCAAGCCCGTTTAATTCTTCGAGCGCGCGTTCGGCTTCTTCGGCGTTAGCCATCTCCATAAAGCCGAAGCCTTTAGAGCGACCCGAAAAGCGGTCTTTAATTAAACGGAAGGAGACAACTTCACCTTTTTCGCTAAACAAACCAATGAGGTCTTCCTCAGTAGCGTTGTAGTTTAGGTTAGAGATGAAGAGTTTGGAATTATTGGACATTCAATAACGGCCCTTAAATAAAAAGTGACGGGTAAACAGGTGCCTACGTTACGTGGTGAGTCTCCAACAGAAAAGTTACCAATTCCACGGGTGTCTCGGTGACGAGTGACGAAGTACCACTTACACAATAGCATAGTTTTGCACTTTGCCTAGCCCTCTGTACACCAAACTCAGTAATTGCTTAATCAACCCAAGGGCTTAGGCGGTTTTAGCTGTTGCGCTTTTGTTACAAAACAAAGCTACGGTAGTGTTTTTGTCGTGCTATAGGAGGTGCTTCGTCTATAGAAAGCTCTGCATGAGCGTTTATGTGGGCGTTAGTTTACGCTAGCAAGCTAAAACAACGGAGCAAAGGCTACCCAACAACACAACCAGGGCAATCGCATGAAGGCTTAAGAGGGATTTGCAAGCAGTTTGAGTAAGGTAGCATTGTCCCAACCTGCTTGTTTTTGACATCCACGCACACTCTTTTTGCCT
>JBIKUS010000185.1:0-3212 GCA_044347425.1 Vampirovibrionales bacterium
GCCCTCATGCGGCAAGGTAAAGCCCGCAACTTGGCCAACCCTACCGTGGTAGCCACGCATGACAGCGAAACCCTGATTAGCATTGTCGATGAGATTAGGCGGGGTGATGGCTTCAACACGCAAAGCTTCACAGCAGCGGGCGGAGGCTTTGCCTCAACCGTGCCGTTGATTGGCCAAGCGGGTATTGTGTTAGACATTGTGCCAAAAATTGGCGAGGATGGCTACGTCACCCTCCGTATTCGCCCCTCCATTAGTAGTGTGTATGACACGCAACAAACGGGAACCTCCATTGTGCAGTTGTTGCGCAGGCGAGACTTGCTAGCCCAAGCCGTGCGTGTGAAAGATGGCGAAACCCTGATGCTGGGCGGGTTGGTAGACAACCGAGACACACAACTGGTGAGTAAGCTACCTGGCCTTGGCGATTTGCCCATTGTGGGTGCCATGTTACGTAGCCAAACCACCAATCGCAACCGTAGCGAGTTGGTGATGTTGGTGACACCCCACATCCTTAACACTGCCGAACCTACCCCCATTCACGTGGTAGACACGCCAACCGAAGCCGTTAAACAATTCATTCAACAGGGGATGTAAGCCATGCGTCGTACGTTTAAGTTAGCGGCTTCGTGGTGCAGCGCACCCGTGGCCTTACGTTTAACCGCCTTTACCTTGGTGTGGTTGTTGGTGTTGGGGTCTCAGTTACCCATGGCTACTGCTGCGCTTACCACGTCGTCTGCCACGTATTCTACCGTGAGTGGCGGGGTGGCGTTGCCTCAGGCTGATAAGGTGGTAAGCCTGACGTTTAGAACCGTGAGCTTAGCCAACGCCTTTAGGGGTTTGGCCAAGGTAGGCGGTTTTAACATCATGATTGATGACAGCGTTGAAGGCCTTGTGACGATGGATTTAACCAACGTTACCGTAGGGCAAGCCCTTGAAGCCTTGCGTGCTGCTGGTGATGTGGCCTATGGCGTACAAGGTAACACCGTGGTGGTTGCTGCCCGTAGCAGCCCCAAAGGGCAGGCTTTGCAACGTACCCAAAGCCGAGTATTTACCTTAAAGCACAGTAACCCAAGACAGCTGGCCACGCTGCTTAACCAAACCGTGTTTTTGCATAAAAACCCCCTTAACGCCCAAGGGATGCAAGGCGGTGGCCAAGGCGCACAAGGTGGTAGTGCTGGCGGAGCTGGTGGCGGAGCTGGCGGCGGCCAAGGTGCCTTGCAAATGGCAGGCCAAACCGTGACCCCCGACTTTTATACCAACAGCATTGTGGTAATGGGCGACGCTGCCGATATGATGCTGGCCGAACAGCTAATACCCTTGTTAGACCAACCCCGAGAGGTGCGTACGTGGCGGCTAAGCCACGCCAACGCCGTAGATGTGGCCACGGTGATTGCCAGCTCGTTATTTAGCGATGGCCCCTTACCCTCGTTGCAGTTAGCCCAAGGGGCTGGCGGCGGCGGCGGCGGCGGTGGAGGCGGTGGCGGCCAAGGCGGCGGTGGCGGCGGTGGCGGTGGCCAAGGTGCTTCTGCCGAAGTAGGTACGCTCATTCAACCTAGCTTTTTAAAGGCACAAGGCGAAAAAATTGAGGAAGGTATTGGTTCTCAGTTGGTGAGCGATGGCGCACAGGGGGGTAGCGTAGGCCGCCCGTTGGTGTTGCGTAGCAATGTGAAGCAAGAAGAAATGCTGATGGTTAACCCCACGGGTGCCATTATCATACCCGATGCTAGGTTGAATAGCCTGACCGTTTTGGGTACGGCGCAACAGCTTGATCGTGTGGCACAGTTCTTACCCACGTTGGATAGACCGTTACCCCAAATTGCCTTTGAAGTGGCCGTAATGGAACTCACCGACGTGAACACTCGTACGATGGAGACGGCTTTAAACGGCCAGTTAGGCGAGGTGTCTGGCGGGTTTAACTTAGGCGGTGGCGGACGATCGGTATTGGATTATACCAATAACCCCATCGTCAACTCCAACGATTTAGCCTTTGCCGTTGAAGCGTTGATACAGAAAAACCGTATCCGCCTTCTGGCTAACCCCAGCATGACTACCTTGCATGACCATGAAGCCATTATCAACATTGTTGACGAGGTGATTCAAGGTTTTGAGCAAGTGGTGGATTTAAACGGTAACAACGTGGCCTTGGTGCCTCGCCTAGGTAATGCGGGTATCATCCTTAACTTGCTACCCAAGCTAGGGCCTAATGGCGTGATTAACCTACGTATTAGCCCCACGGTGTCGTTCCCGCAGCCTAGCCCGTTTAACGATGGTGTCACCCTGATTTCTCGGCGAGAAATACTGGCACAAAACGTTAACTTAAAAGATGGCCAAAGCTTTGTGCTGGGTGGGTTGATTCAAGACCTTGATTCCACCACCGTGAGCAAACTACCCTTTTTAGGCGACTTGCCCATTGTGGGTGCGTTGTTGCGCTCCACCCGTAACGACAGCCGCCGTAGCGAGTTGCTGATTACCATTACGCCTCACCTGCTGACACCAGGGCAAGCTGCCCTGCCTAGAGCAAGCCAAGTGCCAGCCGCTAACCGTGGGCAAGCTTATACCGCACCCCCTGCGTTGCGGGGCGATGCGGGTAAGGCGATGCCCGTGTTGAAGCCCATGCCCTCGTACCTTGCCCCTGCCAATGGGCAAGGGAGCTTGCGTCCCGTAGGCTCAGCCGAAAGTGATGCCTTGAGGCAAGGCGTGCTGGGTAAGTATGCCGCTCCCGCCAACTCACTTTATTAACTATAGCTTCACACACCCCCCAGCGTTGAAAGGCTGGGCGGTGTTGTTTTACACGCTCAGCAAAGTGTCTCGCAAAAACTCATGCGAGCGTAACCGCCGCCCGCTACGGTATTCCACATAAAAACGGAGCAAACGCTCCAGCTTAAACAGGCTAGGCAAGTCTGTGGTGGTGGGCAACGCTTGCCCTTGGCACAAAGCGGCCAACACCTTTACGGTTGCCGCACTCAGCTGCACGCAACTGGCACCCAAGGCAGGGTCGGCTTGTTTAAGTAGGGCAGGCTTGGCCACAAAACCACCCCACGCCATGCACAACACCCACGGCTCTTTAGCGTGTTGGGGCGAAGGCAGCGGCTCATGCGTATCCACCCAAGCCTCAAAAGCAAAGGCCGCCCCCACCAGCTCAAGCAGGTTAAGCTGCCCCACTATCAGCGTGGCCAACAGGGTGGGGGCCAAGGCCTCGTTGCGGGGTTGGCTAG
>JBIKUS010000186.1:0-3194 GCA_044347425.1 Vampirovibrionales bacterium
CTAGGCCATTTGCAGACGCAATTTCTTCGGCAGTTAAGGGGGTACCTGTATTAGCCCAAATATCACCTGCTTGTGGTGCAGAAAGCTGGCTAAAATCAGTAACGCCTTGGCTTCTAAAAAATTGTGCATCTTGAGTGGAGATAAAAGCATTGTCACCAAAGGGTACGGTGCCAGGGGGTGGCATGGGTGGAGGCTGTTGACTAGGAAAGCCAAAACTAGGATTAGTTTGCCCAAGAGAAAGCATTACATTACTTCCGTTTTTTTATAGTTTAGTAACTCAATATACCTAATTATTTTAGTCTATAAAAAATATAAAAACAACAAAACCTACCAAGCTAGATATATTTAGTTACATAAGGAAATATATTTTTAGTGTAAGTTTTATATATTATAACAAGTCTATTCACACTATCCCTCACACAACCAGCTTACTTCCACCTGCGAAATTCCATCAGTAGGTACTTTGTTATGTCTGATATGGTTTCTTTGGGCAGCCCACTTTGGCTAAGCCTAGCCAATCATCAAACACCACGCTCTACCCAGCAGAGTGTTGCACCTGCTTTAGCGCAACCAACACCCGAAGCCAAGGGAGATGTCACACCTAACGATCGCCTTAAAGCCAGTGTAACTACCCTTGGGGAGATGGATACGCTTATCAAATTGACCAACGTTATTTTTCAAGAACTGCCATGCTTTACTACGGCTACGACCAGTTATCTTTGGCAGGCCGTGTACAGCGTTTACAAAAAACCTATGCCAGCTTTGAGTTAATGGAGGGCAACATTAAAAACGGTGGCCATCCTCCCCAAGTAACGCACATGCTGCTCTCCCGCATTACTTATGCCAAAAATACCGTCGTTACGTTTGGTGCAGCCACCTTGCCAGGCGGCCTTACCCCCCAAGAGATGAAGGCCTTGCTTAGCCCACGAGATGAACAAGGTAAAAAAGACGCTCATTATGATACGGCTCGTGAAAAATTAAACCGTGCCGCCAAAGAAGAACTCATTAAACGTCTACCAGAGCAACTGGCCTTAACGCAAGGTAACCAAAACGCCTTACACGGCAAGCAACCACACACCGCTCAGCGTACACTTGCCGAACTTAACGGCTTGATGATGCTGGCCAGTAAAACGGGCGAGACCCTAGGCGACTCTGTGCCTAATGTTGAAAGTGGCCTACTGGCTAAAAACTAGCAAGCAATTAGTTGCAGAAAAAGCCTTAGAGTGCGATGATTGCACGATAAAGCTTTTGCTCCGCCTCTTTTTGCTAACGACCCCAGAGACCTTAAAGGCCACCCGCTATGACAACAACAACACCCGCCTCGCCCGCCCTCAACGCCTCGCAATTGATGGACATTGAAGACCGCTACGGCGCGCACAACTACCACCCGCTTGATATCGTCATCGCTCACGCCCAAGGGGCTTGGGTGACGGATGTTGAGGGCAAACGCTACCTTGATTGCCTCAGTGCCTACAGTGCCGTCAACCAAGGCCACAGCCACCCCCGCATCCTACAAACCCTTATAGAGCAAGCCCACAAAGTCACCCTTACCAGCCGAGCCTTCCGCAACGACCAACTGCCCCTGTTCTGCCAAGCCCTTGCCACCTTTAGCGGTTTGCAACGGGTGCTGCCCATGAACAGTGGTGCCGAAGCCGTAGAAACCGCCCTTAAAGCCGCCCGTAAATGGGGCTACACGGTGAAGGGTGTCCCCCACAACCAAGCCGATATCATTGTAGCCACCAACAACTTTCACGGCCGAACCACCACCATTGTGGGCTTTTCAACCGAGAAAGGTTACAGCCAATACTTTGGCCCCTACACCCCAGGCTTTACGATTGTGCCTTACGGCTGTTTAGATGCGCTTGAAAAGGCCATTACCCCCAACACCGTGGCCTTTATGGTTGAACCCATCCAAGGGGAGGCGGGCATTATTGTGCCACCAGCGGGCTACCTAACCCAAGCCCGTAAGCTGTGCAGCAAGCACAACGTCTTACTGATGGTGGATGAGATTCAAACAGGGCTAGGCCGCACGGGCAAACGCTTCGCCTACCAGCATGATGCTGACGTGAACCCTGATGTCATTATCATCGGCAAAGCCCTCTCGGGCGGGTTTTACCCTGTGTCGGCCGTGTTGAGTACCGACGACGTGCTGGGCGTGTTTACCCCAGGCGAACATGGTAGCACTTTTGGTGGTAACCCCCTGGCCTGTGCTGTTGCTCGTACCGCCTTACAGGTGATTGAAGAGGAGGGGCTGGTAGAACGTTCTGCCACCTTGGGGGCGCAACTGATGGGTTGGCTCAAGGGCATTAACAGCCCCCTCATCAAAGAAGTTCGGGGCAAGGGCATGTTGATTGGTATCGAACTCACCGTTAAAGCTCGCCCCTATTGCGAAGCGTTAAAACAACGTGGCCTGCTGTGCAAAGAGACGCACGACACGGTCATCCGCATGGCTCCGCCCCTCGTCACCGCCGAAGCCGACCTCCGTTGGGCGTTTGAACAGGTAGAGGCCGTACTCACGGCCTAACTTCGTGCAGTCACTAACTGTACCGTAGGTGTCACAGGGTAATACGGCGGTGGCGACCAATACCCCACCTGCTCCACAATGCGTTGCGCTTGCTCGTACGCCTGTTGAGGGTCAGCCTTGGCCACTTGCGGCAAGGTTGCCTCAAACCTGTCTAACGCATGGTTCAGTTGCGTGGTTTCGGCCACGTTATGGTAGCGGGTATCTAACTGTTGCCACTTGTAGGTCTCATACTGGTACTCCGTCTCGGCGTTTAGGCGGGTCACCTCAATCTCTCGCAACCCTGATATAAACAGCTTGCCAATACCTAACAAGCTGCCCATGGCCACCGCTCCTAACAACGGTCGCCATTGCTTTTTATCCACCAAGTTAAGCCATAGGGCGTTAAAATCTTTGGCGTTAAGGTAGCTTTTAATGTGCGTACTCGGTGGTGCCACGCTTGGCGCAGCAGGGTGAGGCCTGACCACCGAGGCCACGCCCAAGTAGCCCAAATACCCCGCCAATGCCCCCGAAGCAAAGGCCAAACCGTTAATGGCAGGCTTGGCGTGGCGTAACAGCCAGTAATGTGGCGTTACCTTATCGCTACCGTGGGCAGACTTAGGGTTGTCCCCAAACGGTTGCCTAGGCTGTGGCATGTAAAAAAACTGATTATGAGCCGAAGCCTGCTGCAAAC
>JBIKUS010000060.1:0-12018 GCA_044347425.1 Vampirovibrionales bacterium
GGCTCATGCGTATCCACCCAAGCCTCAAAAGCAAAGGCCGCCCCCACCAGCTCAAGCAGGTTAAGCTGCCCCACTATCAGCGTGGCCAACAGGGTGGGGGCCAAGGCCTCGTTGCGGGGTTGGCTAGCCACGGTGTCCAGCAAGGTGAGGGTGTCTGTGGCTAAGGCATACACTTGCTCAGGAGCTTCGCTGGCCTCGTCCACCAGTAGCGTCAACCAATCTACCCAACTAAGGCCACACGCCAAGCTGGCAAGGTTGCTTTGCACCGCTGGCCAATGCTGTAGTGGTTGATACCCCGCCACGGTATGCCACCCCGCCGTGGTAGAGGCCTTACCTTGAGGGGCCGGGCGTAGTTGTACCGTATGCGAAGCCAACACTTGGGTGACCCCTGCCAATTTACTGGCGGGTTTTAGCGCACCACGCACCACCAAGGTTAGCTTGCCGTGGGTTTGGCTCAGCGTGGTGAGGACTTTATCGGTTTCTTTGTAGGTAAGGCCGCCCAATATTAGTACGTTATGGCTAACGGGTAGGGCTAACACTTGGGGCATACTAACCACCACTTGCACACGGCGTTACATTAGTAAGGTTTAGTTTAGCACGTGCATGGCTTGAGTTATGGATTGGCTTACGCCACAATAGCAGTACCTTAACCTTTGTTGTGTCGGCTATGTTATTGATGTCGTCTGCTCCCTCCACTTCTCACCCTTTAACCACGGCATTGTTGGCGCAAGTACAGCAGGCGTTGTTGCTACAATTGCCCCAACAAGCAGCATGGCTTACCCAAGGGGTACACCATGCCTTGGCGCAACCAGGTAAAGCCTTGCGGCCACGGCTCACCCTGTTGGCTGCCCAGTGGCTGCACCCCCAAGCCACCTTGGCCGATGCCGACAAGTCCACCCCTCCCGCTTGGGCGAACGATGAGCTGATTGCCCTTGCCTGCGTCCCCGAACTCATTCACACTGCCACGTTACTGCACGACGATGTACTGGACCAAGCCGACTTGAGGCGTGGCCAGCCCACCGTGCGAGCCAAATGGGGCAACCAACTGGCTATTTTAGGGGGCGATTGGTTGTTGGCACGAGCCAGCCAAACCCTCGCCACGCTGAACCATCCGCCGTTAGTGGGCTTATATGCTAACGTGTTGGCACAACTATGCGAAGGCGAAACCCTGCAACACATGGCACGCTACCAAAGCGAATGCCCCACCTTACCCGACTATGAACAACGGCTTGCGGGTAAAACGGCCAGTTTGTTCTCCGCTGCTTGTCAAGCTCCTGCCTTGTGGTTGGGGAGCGGAACCACCGCTACCGAAGCGTTAGCCCACTACGGTTACCACCTAGGGTTGGCCTTTCAATGGGTGGACGATTGGCTAGACTACACAGGCGACCCCGCCAAAACAGGTAAACCTGTGCTAGATGATGTTGCCCAAGGCTTGCTTAATGGCCCCATCGTGCTGGCATTGGCTCCGCCTGAGGTGTTGCCCAAGTGCGATGCTTTGCTGGCTGCCCTTACCCCGTTGCACCAAGGCAATACCCAAGCTCAGCTACAAGCCCTCGCCTTAGCGGCGTTAGAGCAAGCTCACACCGAAGCTTCTGCCGCTGAAGAGGGATGGCAACCCAGCCCCGCTTTGCAACAGGCTTTGCAGCACCTTAAACACAAGCTTGAAGTGACAGGAGCTTTACAGGCGACACAAGCTTTGGCCTGTTATCATCAGCAGCAGGCAGTAAGTGCCTTGCAACTGGCGATGGACGAGCAGACGGTGACGCCCACTCCGCCGTTGCAACAGGTGGCGTTTGCCCAACTCAGCTACGTGGCAGAGCAAGCTGTTGCAAGGCTGGCCTAAAAAGCTAACGCCCACATTAACGCTTATAGAATGGCTGTTTTATAACAAGGTTATTCGGCATCCAAGCTCAGCACGGCCATAAAGGCCTCTTGGGGGACTTCTACCCGACCCACGGCCTTCATGCGCTTCTTACCTTCTTTTTGCTTCTCGAGCAGTTTACGCTTACGGCTGACATCACCACCGTAGCACTTTTCAAGCACGTTTTTACGCATCGCCTTCACGTTGGTTCTGGCCAACACTCGGCTGCCAATGGCAGCTTGTATCGGTACGTCAAACATCTGCCGAGGGATAAGCTCCTTCAATCGCTCAGTCAACGCTCTGCCTACGTAGTAGGATTTGGATTCATGAACGATAAGGCTGAGGGCATCCACCACTTCGCCAGCCAGCAACACGTCAAGCTTAACAAGGTCGCTTTCTCGGTAGCCGCACAGTTCATAATCCATACTGGCGTAGCCTTTGCTTCGGCTTTTAAGTTGGTCGTAAAAGTCGGTCACCATCTCGGCCAGCGGTATCTCGTACAGCAGCGACACTCGGCGTTTGTCGGGATAGGTCATATCCACAAACACACCACGGCGGTCTTGTGCCAACTCCATCATCGTACCCACGTACTCTTGCGGGAGCATGATGCTCACCTTGACGAAAGGCTCTTCAATGGCGGTACGGAAGTTGGGGGCGGGCAAGTCGGCAGGGTTGCTGATAGTGGTAATGCCACCCTTGAGGTCATGCACTTTGTAGATAACGCTTGGAGCGGTACGGATGAGGTTAAGGTTGTATTCTCGCTCCAACCGCTCCTGAATAATATCCATATGGAGCAAGCCGAGGAAGCCGCACCTAAAGCCAAAGCCCAAGGCCTCGCTAGTTTCGGGTTCGTAGGTGATGCTAGAATCGTTGAGTTTGAGCTTCTCGAGGGAGTCTTTCAGCTCGGTGTATTCGGCATTGTCTACGGGGTAGAGGCCACAAAACACCATAGGCACGGCTTTTTTGTAGCCAGGCAAGGCCTCGGTGGCGGGGTTCTCGTGGTGAGTGATGGTGTCGCCCACCAGTGCGCCCATGTCTTTAATAGAGGCGGCCATATAGCCCACTTCGCCACTACGCAACACCTCGGTTTTAAGGCGGTGGGGGGGACACATGGTGCCGAGTTCGGTAATCATATAACTTTTGCCGTTGGCCATAAAGCGGATGGTGTCGCCCACACGCAACTCACCATCAACGACACGCAGGTAGGTAATAATGCCGAGGTAGGGGTCAAAATAGCTGTCAAACACCAACGCACGCAAAGGGGCATCCACCACAATGGTAGGGGGCGGGACACGTTCTACAATCGCCTTGAGGATGTCGTCAATACCCAAGCCTGATTTGGCACTGCAAAGAATAGCGTCGCTGGCGTCGATGCCAATCACGTCCTCAATCTCTTGTTTTACACGGTCGGGGTCGGCACTGGGCAGGTCAATTTTGTTGATGACGGGGATAATTTCGAGGTTGGCTTCCAACGCCATGTACACGTTGGCCAAGGTTTGTGCCTCTACGCCTTGGCTGGCATCCACCACCAGTAGCGCACCTTCGCAGGCTTCAAGGCTTCGGCTCACTTCGTAGCTAAAATCCACGTGGCCGGGGGTATCTATCAGGTTAAGGGTGTAGATTTCGCCTTGATACTCGTAGGAGATACGGGCAGCGTTGAGCTTGATGGTAATGCCTCGCTCGCGTTCAAGGTCGAGGGTATCCATCATTTGGTCTTTAAGGAGGCGTTTTTCGATGGCCCCTGTGTTTTCAAGCAGACGGTCGGCAAGGGTCGATTTGCCGTGGTCAATGTGGGCGATGATGCAAAAGTTGCGAAGGTTACTCATAGTACCCCTTACTATAAGGCAAACACACAGGGTAAGGTAGCCTTAGCTTAGGCAACTTATAAGCCAGTACTAGCAACAGAAAGAAGTTTGTTTACATTGTGTTACAAACTAGTCTCAAGCTTTTAATGATTGTTTTTATGCCTATGTAAGCAAGGGCAACACACCCCGCTCACACCCGCCAACACCCAGTTTTCTCCTCACTCTCTCTCTTCGGCTCAACAAGACATTTTTTGACTTGATGACCTCGCCCTTGCCTCACGGCAGGGGTTTTTTATTGCCCAATTCTTTAAAAATGACGAATCTCCTCTTTTCTTTTGGCGAAAGTAGAGTACAATGCCATTGTCAATCCACCATAAGTAGGGAGTATTTTAAAAATGAATTACAGCATGATGTCCCCCGTCGTTTTAGCTTTACTGTTGGCTTTTTCACTGGTCGCCACCGTTGAACCCTCTCTTGTTGAGGCTAAAACCTACAAAGCTGGCGTGCAGCAAATGGCCAGTAGTTCGGGCTTACAAGCCTTGCGTTCCACCAACCTTGCCGCTACTGAAGCTCAGCTTATGGCGCAAATGAAGGCCAAACCCAACGACACCACCAAAGCCAGCCTAGCCGTGGTACAAGCCGAACTTTACAAACTTACCGCCGCCGAACGCAACGCCCGAGCCGTTTTGGCCAAACACCCTGATTGGGCATGGCCGCACTTGGCCTTGGGTAAAGCCCTGTGGTACCGCACCACCAGCAGCAACATGACCTATCGCAACCAAAGCGATGCCCTGTTACAAGAAGCCTATCAGCACCTTCAGCAAGCCGCTCAACTGGAGCCTAACATCGCCGAAATCCATAACAGCCTTGGCGAATTGGCCTTAACCATGGGGCAAGGTAGCCAAGCCATTGCCGCCTTTGACCAAGCCCTACGCCTTAGCCCCAACCACACCGATGCGTTAACCAATAAGGCCAGTGCCTTGGCACAACAAGGGCAGTTGCAGCAGGCCGTACCTTTGTTTGACAAGGCGATTGCTCAAAATACCAAGTACCCTAGGCCGTATATTTTAAAAGGGCAGGCCTTGGCACGGGCAGGCCAAGCCCATGAAGCCATTGAGACCCTGAACACCGCCTTGGTGTTTAACAAAAACAACGTGGTACTGCACAACACCCTAGGCGAAGCCTACCAAACACAAGGCAACATGGCCGCCGCCATGCAAAGCTACCGCAAAGCCGTAAGCCTTAAGCCCGAATACACCGCTGCTTATGAGAACTTGGGCAATTTGCTCCACTTGCGGGGCGATGGGGAACTGGCCTTGGGCGAGCTAAAAACTGCTCTTAACGCCAAGCCCAACCACACCCCCTACATGACGCAAATTGGTGAGATTTTAGTGAGTGTGGATAAGCCCGAACAAGCCGTGGACTACTACCAACGTGCCTTGAGTTTTAACCCCCAAGACACCGTGGCCGCCAAGGGTTTAGCCACGGCCTACCAACGTAGTGCCGAGCGTTTAGCTGCCACCGAAGCCCTGATGGGCGAAGAAGCCTTGATTAAAGCCGAACAGCAATTGGGCGAAGCCATACGCTACAACCCCAACGATTTAGGCTTGCGCTTGGCTCTGCTTAAAGTGCAAAAGGCCACGGGCGCACCCATGGTAGATGAAGCCAGCCTTCGGCAATTGGCCGCCATGCCAGCCTCGGGGACGGAGGGGCAGGTGCGACGGCTAGAGGCCTTATTGGCCTTGGGCGAGTTTCAAGCCGCTGACCAGCAACGCCAAGAGCTAATGGCCAATACGGCTGGCCAGCCCCAACAGTTGGTAAGCTTGGCGCAATGGCTTACCATGGCAGGCGACACCGAAGGCGCACGTTTGGCTTACCAGCAAGTTCTGGCTGCTCAGCCCAATGATGTGAGTGCCGTGCGTGGCCTGTACAGGTTAGACAAGTTGGAGGCACACTCACAAAGTGCGTGGGATCAAGCCAAGGCTAGCAACCACTGGTACTCTAAAAAAGACCGTATGAGTGCGAAGGTGTTGTACGAAGAAGCATTGGATCTTAATCCTCGTTTAGCCCCTGCACGGTTAGAAGTAGCTAAGCTGTACTACAAAAACGGCGACTACCCCGCTTCCATCAGCTCGTTTAGGGCGTACCAGCAATTGACCCCTAACATGAGTGATGGTGAGCGTAGCAGCATTGAGCGTGCTATTGCTGTAGCCGAAGCCCGCCAACGTGGCGAGCTAGGCATTAAAGAACGCTGGCCTTTTTAGGACTTAATGACAGCGTTGCCAGCCATAGGTAATAAAACCCTGCAATAACGAAGTATCACACCCCTGCAAGCTCGCCAACGCCGCTTGAGCCTCGGTGGCCAAGCTGGCAACGTGTGTCTTAAACGCCTCATCAGTCGGGTAAACTTGCCACAAGGTGAGCTTACCTGCCTCGGCATCTTTACCCAAGGTCTTGCCCAAAGTGGCAGCATCGCCCTTGGCATCCAACCAGTCATCCGTCGCCTGAAACAACAAACCCAACGCCCGCCCGTAGGCCGTAAACGCCCCCTGCTGTTGCGACGATGCCCCCAATAGCACGGCGGGTAACACACAGGCCGCCTCAAGCAAGGCTCCCGTTTTATTGGCGTGTATGTAAGCCAGCGTCGCCTCAGGGGGAGTGGTTTCAGGGTGTTGTTCGGCCAGCAAGTCGGCCACTTGCCCGTTGACCAGCCCATCCACACTGGCTAGCAGGCCAAGGCGTTCAATCACCCGCATGGCATTGGCAGCCAACGTCTCGGGCAAGGTATCGGCAGCGGTATCACCCCAACGCACCAACACACTCGGGGCGAGCAACGCCAAAGCGTCGGCGGCCATTAAGGCCATCGCCTCGCCCTGCACCACGTGTAAGGTAGGCTGCCCACGCCGCAGTTCGTCGTTATCAAGGGCGGGTAAATCGTCTAAAATCAGGCTTTGCACGTGGATGAGTTCGAGGGCTAAGGCCAAACCCATCGCCACGTTAGCGTGTGGCCAAGGCGAGGCCGTGGCGGGTTGGCTCACCACGGTATGCGCCGTGGCCAGGCAAAGCAACGGCCTAAAGCGTTTACCCCCTTGCGTCGTCACATAGCGCAAGCCCTCCCACAGCGGAGCCACCATGCCCACGGTAGTTTGGGGCAGGTGCGCCCAGCGTTGGGCGTGCTGGTGGTGCAGGCGTTGCCAAAGCGACTCAAGGGCAGCGTCCACTTGGTGGCGAAGGGGGGCGAGTTGTTGGGTAAAATCGGGGGTGTTAGGCAGTGTCGTCATCGTCAGGTTCATCGTCGTTTTGGTAGGAGGCGAGGTCTTGTTTGCTACGCCTGCGGGAGGTGGCTCGGTGGCGTTGCCCCAGTTGGGCGTGCTGCACGGCAGGCAGGGGCATTCCCGCCACTGGCGGCGAGGCTTGGGCTTCGGCCAGCATAGCAAGGTAATTGGCGTAACGGTCGGTATCAATGGCTCCGTTGGCCAAAGCCATACGTACCCCACAAGCGGGAGGTGTGTCGTCGGTGTCGGCTTCCTTCACTTCATCGCCGTCACTTGGCGGCGGGGCTTCGTGCAGGCAGTCGGCAAAGGCGCATTGGGCTTTGTGAGCGGCAAATTCGGTAAAGCTCTGCTCTAAGTCGGCAGGAGCTACCCCCGCCATGCTGAGCAAGCTAAAACCAGGGGTATCGGCCAGCCAACAGGTACCCGCCGAGCCAAGGTATGTGGCAAGCTCAACCTGTAGCCAGCGTACGTGGCGGGTGGTATGTTGGCCTCGGGCGAGCTTGGCCGACACCTCCCCTACACCACACGCCAACGCTGGGGCAAGGCGATTAAGTAAGGACGATTTACCCACGCCACTGGGCCCCGCCAGCACCCAGCGTTGCCCCTGTAACTGTTGCGCCACGTGTTGCCACACGTTAGGCGTAGCCAACGGAGCCTCGGTTTGGGGCAGGTTAGAGGCCAACCACGTGGGGATGCCCAAGGCTTGGTAGCGTTGCGCCGTGGCCAGTATGGTCTCGGCTTCGGGGGTGTCGGTGAGCAAGTCGGCTTTGGTGAGCAGGAGGAGGGGCTTTACGCCATGGCGGTGGGCATTGGTCAGTAATTTGTCAAGGGCGAGGGTGGAGAGGGCGGGTTGTTGGCAGGCCATCACCAGCAGTACACCGTCAACATTGGCGACGCTGGGGCGTTCGAGTTGGTTGTGACGGGGGAGGATGCTCTTAATCCAGCCTGTGCGGGTATGCCAATCAATGGCGACGACGGTTACAACATCGCCACTTAGCACGCTTTGCCCTTGCTTTTTAAGGATGGCTCGGGTGTGGCAGGTTAACTCGCCCCAAGGGGTGTGGACGGTATAAAAGTTAGAGTAGAAATGCGACACCCACCCTTGGCACTGTGGCGGTGGAGGGGAGTCTAACGCTGAGAGGGAAGGGGCAAGGTCGGTCATCATGCGCTTATCATACCCGCTAGGGCGGTATCTTCCAAGCCGAGGAGTGGCATGAGCTTACCCCTTAAGGGCATGGCGAATACTGGCCTTAATGCCCCAAGCCATCGCTTTGGCCATGGCAGCTTGCACGGCGGGCGTTTGCAGTTGCAACGTCTCGGTGGGGTGAATGATAAAACCAAGCTCCACCAATACGGCTTGGCACACCGTCGGCCTCGTCATCGCCAGCGAATCAAACAGCACCCCATACGTAGGGCGCATGGCCACTTGCCCCAAAGCCTGCAACACGTGCATAGCCAACCCTTGGGCGTGGGCGTGGTAGTAGTACGTGCTGGCACCTTGTTCGGCTTGCGGGTCTCGGCCATTAGGCAGGGCGTTGTGGTGCAGGCTTAGCACCATGTGGGGCTGATGGCTCTCGAGCCAAGTTTGGCGTTGGGCTAGGCTCATGGCGGTGTCGGTGTGGCGTAACAGGTTAACGTGGTTAAAGCCCATGCTCTGCAACACGCCCGCCAAACGGTGAGCCATGGCAAGGTTAAGCTCTTTTTCGGGCGTGCCGTTGAGGGCTAAAGCACCCGTTTCGTCGCCGCCGTGGCCAGCGTCTAGGGCGATGTGCCAGTGTCGCCAATCGGGGGGTGCGCCTCTAAAAGTGAGTACCATAGCTCCCTGCTCGTACGCCATGTGCCAACCGATGAGCGTACAGGGCAGGCCAAGCGAAAGCTGTAAGGTGTGCGAACTGGGGACACTTAAGGCCGTGGTCAACCACCAGCGTTGCCCCAAGGCGGGGAGACCTTGTTGCTCTACAAAGGCGACACAAGGGTCAACGCCATACAGGGTGAGATTAAGGTGCGAGGGGGTGACATCAACGTGGTAAGGCACGGCACCAGCGGGGAGTGGGCAGCGCACTTGCCATGTGGGGGTCGTGGCATCTTCGCTTTGGTGGGGGGAGACTACCACGGTGTGTAAGGGTTGCGGTGTCAGTTTAGCCTGTGGTTCTAAGGGCAAAGGCAGGCTTTCAGCCTTGCCCCCGTAAGCCCACACCACGGGCAAAGTGGGCGAAAGCGAACAGCCTAGCCAGGCACCTCGCTGCTGAACGACGTTGACTTGCGTCCCCGCCAACCACGGCGATAGCCTCATACCGTGGGGCGAGGGCGAGGTACGTACCTCTACCGTGGAGCTGTGGGATTGGCTGGGGGCAAGGGTAACAACTTGAGGGCTAGGTAATAAGGCGATGCTGGTGTTAGGCGGCTCCCAAGGGGGGGGAGTGGCGTGGCCGTGGGCGGGTGTGGCGTGCAGACTAAGGGTAAGGTGTGTGGTGTTGGGGGGGAGAGTGGCTGGTAGGCTCACTTCACCTTGCCACAGGGCGAGGGTGTCGGCATCAAGGGGGTGTTGGTCGTTGCCCCAGTGGGAGTGGGCAAATACCGCTTGCCTCAGGTCAATCACGTTAAGGGCGGGGGGTAGAGGTAGGGGTAGGGGTTCGCCTTGCCAGCGGTGCAAGCCCACCGTGTCTGGCAGGCTCGTTTGGCCGTGCGGGGTATGGGCGTGCCATTGTAGCACTACGTTATGCCAAGTGGTGTCGCATACCACACTGATGGGTACAGAATCACCCGCTTGGGCAGCGTAGGGTTCGGGGTGAGAGTCGTCTGCCTCTTCGCCCCAGAGGGGATGCCATTGGGTGAGCCAACCGTCTACCGTATCGGCCACGCCCCATGGAGGAATGCGGCTTACAGGTCGTTGGGCAAGGGGGATCGGGTCGAGATGTTCGGCTGTGGGAGGGAGGCCGAGCGTGAGAATGGCTTGGCCAAGGGGTAGGGGCAGGGCATGGGCAAAGGTGCCTTCGGGGGTAAGCGTAACAAGGGTATGGGTAGGTTCATTAGGTGAGTTGACAGGTTGGCAACTCACCCACAACTCAGCGGGTAGAGGCGTATTGGCCGTGGCCACTAGCTGCCCTAACACCAAGCACGACGCTTCGGCGGTGCTATGGCCTGAGGCGGGGTGTACCCAAGTTAAGCCAAAAGGTAGTGAAGTCATCTTACCCACACGTCAACACAAACAAAGCATACGCTTAGTGTAGAGAGGCTTGGCGTAAAAGGCAACCAAGCGCAAGCAAAAACAACCAGAGAGGCAACACATGTCGCCTCTCTGGTTTGGGTATGAGTTTAAAAGTAACAACTACAAAACGGGGGCTTGTGCGCTACCGCCAGCTTTTTTAGCAGCAGTGGCACCAGGCAATTTTTGCCAGTTGGCAGCCATAATCATTTTGTAAGCTTTAAGGGCCATGTCTTCAATTTCGCCAAGGCCGTTGGCATCCATAATTAAGGTGCGTAGGGGCAGTAAAGCACGCAAGTCTTTAATTTGGCCAAGGGCTTGGGCAGCACCAGCACGTACCAACACGTTTTCGTTGTCGTCGTTTAGCACGCCTACCAAGGCATCCACAGCCAACGCATCGCCCAATTTACCTAGCGATTGCACAGCGTAGATACGCACGTTAACCCATTCATCGGTCAACATACCAATGAGGGGTTCAACGGCACTTACTTCGCCAAGTTCGCCAAGGGCGCGGGTAGCGTCGCAACGTACGTTAACACGCTCGCTGCTCAGGCTTTCAATTAAAGGTTTTACGGCAATAGGGCCAATTTCAATCAAGGCATCGGCAGCGGTCATACACACTTGGCTGTTGGTGTCGCTTAGGGCGTAAACCAAGGGCAATACCACTTCTTCTCCGCCTAAACGGCCTAGCGCACGGGCTGCACGTACTCGTACATCCACGTTGCGGTCGGTTTCAAGCGATTCAATCAAGGGTAGGGTGGCACTGGTTTCGCCCAGTTCGCCCAAGGCACGAGCAGCGTATAGGCGCACGGAGCCGTTTTTGTCAAATTTAAGCGATTCAATCAGCGGGTGTACCGCTTCGGGTTCTCCCATTTCTCCCAATACACGGGCAGCGTTGTAGCGTACTTTTTCAGAAGGGCTGGTTTTGAGTTCGTCAACCAGTTGCTCAAAGCTTTTGGCAGAAGTGGCTTTCTTTTTGGCAAGGGTAGCTTCGGCAGTGGCGGTAAGTGTACTCATCATAGGGATCTGAAGTCTCCTGGGCGATGTTAATGTAAGGTTGTTACATAACAAAGTCCTCCATCTGTTGTTACAAAGTAAGTTCACTCTCGTTAAATAGGGTACAGAAGTCACCTGTACGTATTAACGTGGCACTTGCTAACTTTGGAACAGAAGAGAAGGTTATTGTTACAGAAACTAAACCAATAAGGGCGATGCTTGAACCTGCTTTGTTGTCAATAACTTGGCTGTTTCAGCGGTAGGGTTATCATACCATTGGATGAGGGTTTTGTATCGCCTTAGGTGAGTGTAACCTTAACATTAAGCTAAAAAACCAGCAGTGGCTTGACATTTACACGCTTATATTTAGTTACAATCCGTTACAAAACGGGAACCTCCCCGAGTATTGGGCGACACCCCCAGCCAATGACGCTAAAAGCAACCCAATAATTGTGCTTAAGGGCTTCCCCTAATTGAAAAAAGCCTTATACTAGCCCTTAAGCCTTGTGCTGTTGTGTGTTAAACCTGCCCCCTCGTGGTGCAAACCCTAAGGAGACGACCATGAACAAAGATGCTTTAGTGCAAGAAGTGGCCAAGCAAACCAACGCCACCCAAAAACAAGTAGCCGAAACCCTGACCGCCACCCTTGAAATTATTGAAAAACAAGTGGCTAAAGGCGAGAAAGTAGCCTTGGTGGGCTTTGGTACCTTTGAAGCCCGCAAACGCAACGCTCGCGAAGGGCGTAACCCACAAACAGGCGAAGCCATTAAAATTGAAGCCAAAGTGGTGCCTGCCTTTACCGCTGGCAAACGCTTTAAAGAGACTGTCTCCAACTAAGCGTTGTTGATACGGTTTCGTCAAACCCAAAATGCTCCT
>JBIKUS010000061.1:0-11890 GCA_044347425.1 Vampirovibrionales bacterium
GTGAACCTGGTGAAGACCCCGCCGTGGTTAGCTTGGATGTTGAACAAATTGCTCCACAAACGAATCGCTCCTACCAAATGCCTATTGAGTTGCCTTCAATTGACTCGTTGAGTGCAGACGGTACCGTATTTACTGTTGAAGCTAACGCTGAGCAGCCATTGTGGAAGACCTACCATTACGATATTGGTGAGCTAACCCTTGTAGTGACCAACCCACGTAGTGACAACAACGCTAACGCTGAACTACCACCTGGTTTCTACGAAGATATTCCAGAATCAGTAATGGCTGCCTACGGTGGCGAGCTAGTGCCTCTACGTACCCTAGTACGCGAAGGTGTTGAGTTTGACAGTGCGCCTATCGTACTAGAAAGCCTGTTTAGCGAAAATGCCCACAAAGCCGTCATTACCCATGCTGGCCAAGGTCCTAACGCTGGTTTCGCCGTTATCCGTACTGCTAATGCTGAAGATGCTGACCAAATTGACCACTTCTTCGATGCTCAGTTGGCTTACCATGTAAGAGGACAGGACATTAACGACCCTGTTGCTTACCAAGCCGCTTTGGATAAAGCCTACCAAGCCGTGCAAGAACGCTACGGTGCCGATGATGGCCTACCCAACATGGCTTACTTTGATGGTGCCATTGCAGACAACCTCAGCGGTGAAAACTTCGACCTAGGTACCTTTGTACGAGGCGCCGTACGAGTTGAAGGTGAGTCCTTCTCTTACGACCGTGTGAACTTTGCAATGCTTGAAGGTGTTACCGCTGATGGCCAACCCGTGATTGGTGTGGGTACCGATGCTACCAACCCCGAATTCTGGGATACCTCAAAAGTAGTAGCAGCTGCTGAGCTAACGGGTGCTTACAATAGCCCAGAAGCTTTGGCCGCTATTGCAGACAGAGCTGCCGAGTACGGTGACTTTGATTGGTCTAACACTAACGAGACGCTTCGTCAGCTCCTCTTGCTACACCCTGAAGTGTTTATCACCCCCGAAGATATTCAGCCTGCTGGCTACTTTGGTGATGTGAACAAAGATGGTGTACGTGAGCAACTACGTGCCCCCAGCATTCAACCAGGCGAAGCTTACGAAGATGCTACTGGCGCAGACCCAGCTGAAGTAACCCCTTTACCCGAATTGATTCGTGAAGAAGTACAATAACCCCTTACTCACTTACTAACCCCCAGCCCCTGCCGAGATGCGTCTTGGTGGGGGCTGGGGTTTTAGGTGGGTTGGGTTGCTGTGGCGGCAGCTCGCTCTTCGCGTAGGCGTAAGCCCATTAACGCCAAGTTGTAAATGCCCTGCCCCACCAAGTGGCTAAAAATAGCATCCGTCTTATCAAGGGCGTGGTCGCCTGCGGCAAATTGCGGGCGAGCGGGGAGGTCTTTGAGAGTTTTCATGTACTCATTGGCAATGTGCCGCTCAAACGAGCCTGGTGCATCTTGGGTCATACGTGGGTGTGTCCTAATCCTAGCCTATGTCATCATGCGCCCCGCTCCCCAAGGGTAGGGGGAAGGGTGCGGGTCTTACTCCCTCTCCCTCTGGTAGAGGGTTGGGGTGAGGGTCATCAGTTGTAGCCTATGTGTCTACAGGTATAAACGGTTTTTAAACCAGCTTTGTGCTAGGTGGTTTCTTCTTCATCAACAAAGATAGGCAGCTTAAAACCAAAGCGGCTCCCCACCCTCGGTTCGCTCTCTACAAACACCTGCCCGTGGTGATGATCCTCAATGGCGACCTTGACCAAGTGCAGCCCCAAGCCCGTGCCTTTAACGGTATGTACCTTGTTCTCTACCCTATAAAACCTATCAAAAATGTTGGGTAAATGCTCGGGAGGGATACCGATACCGTTGTCCTCAACGCTCACCTCAACCCAGTCGCCTTGTTGGCTGAGTTCGACTCGGCACTTAATTCGGCCACCTTCGGGGGTGTATTTTATGGCGTTACTTATCAGGTTACGCAGCACCCGCTCAATACTATCGGCATTGATATAGACCTTGGGCAGTTGGCTTTCAATGGCCGAAGTGAGCGTGAGGTTTTTTTGTTGCGCCAGTACCTTCATGCTTTGTAAGGTTAGGTTAAGCAGCGGAGCCATCTCTTGCCACTCTTTATCTAGCGTTACGCCCCCTTGCTCTAGGCGAGAGAAGTCCAAAATATCGTTGACCAGCTTTTTAAGCCTATCGGTTTCGTGGTAGAGGGTTTCGACAAACTCGGTATAGGTGGCTTCGTCTAGTTCGTCGCCGTGGTTAAACAGGGTATCTACGTAGCTTTTAATGGTGGTGACGGGGGTACGCAATTCGTGGCTGACGTTACTAATAAATTGGGTTTTAAGCTTGTCCACCTCGGCTTCGCGGGTAATGTCGTGCATAATCATCACAAAGCCTAGCTTGCTAAAGGCTTCGTTCTGCACGGGCGACACCAGCACCTTAAGGGTGAGCTTGGCCAGCTCGAGGGTTTGCACAAAGGGTTCTCGGCCAGAGCGAAGGGGGATGGCCTGTGACAACGCCGCTTGCGAGGCCGCTAACGACCCTTTTAAATCCGCCTTAATGGCAGCGGGCGAGGTGGTCTCCTTACGGTAGGCGTTAAACTTATCAAGCAATTGCTGAAAGGGACGGGCTTCGTCCATGTCTCGGTAGGCACGTATGCTTTGCCCCACCAAGCTGTTGGGCGAATTAAGCGAGAGCATTCGGGCGGCGGGGTCGTTGGCGATAATCACCTTGCCTTGCTCGTCGCACACAATAACGCCGTCTGCAATACTTAGTAAAATGGCTTCTAACTTGTTACGCTCAAAGGTAATGGTGTCTACGTTTTGGTCCTCGTAGGCTTTTAGGCGGAGCGATAGCTCGTTAAAGGATTTGGCCAAGGGGCGCAGCTCACCACTGAGGTCTTTGTCGGGGATGCGGTAGCCAAAATCACCGTTTGAAATACGCACCACGCCACGGGTGAGGGTACGCAAATGCCTCCCCCACACGGAGTTATGCACTGTTAAAGCCAGTACGGCCAATAGCCAAGCCCCTAAATACCCTCCCCACAAAATGGTTTGCACGTGGTTGGCTAATACGGCTTGGGTTTGCCCTGTAAGCTTAACATGCACCTGCCCTAAGGGTTGGTTGCTTAAGCCAGAGCGCACAGGCGCACTTACCGTTAACGGCCGAGGGATGGGCTTGCCCGTGCCTGTACGGTGGTTTTCAAACAGTAGGGTATTGTCGTTGCCGTAGTATTCAATGGCTAGCACGTCGGGGCTGTTGGCCAATATAGCATCGGTAAGGCGTTGCAGGCTTTGTTGTGTGGCTTGCGAAGGTTGAGCTACGCCGAGCCTGTCGGCACCTTCAACACTGACCACACTGGCTAACATTTGGCCAAGGTGTTGGTACTGCTGGCTTAACTGCCCTTGAAACTGCCCCAAAAACACCAGCGCCGTTACCAAAAACGCTACCGACATGACCGTAACCACGCCGAGGAGCATTTGATTTTCGAGCGTGGCTAGGTGTATGAGCCAACGGCGCCAGCCTTTGGGGCGGCTAGCGACAGGCGAGTGTGGGGGTGCAAAACTGTGCGCCGTAGGTTGAGGCGACGGCGATGAGGGAGCAGCAGGAGACATGCCTTTACCCAAGCCCTACAGCGAGGAGGTGCTGTCACTATCAACGGGGTCGTCGTCGGGGTTAAGTTCAATACGTCCATCGGCCGAGGTACGTACCAACTCGTCGGGGTTGTGTTTTACTGCCGACACCAAAGGGGGGCTACCCGTGGTAGCATCGCCAAGGGTAACGGGCGGTGGGGCGAGAATGGTGCTGGGCAAAGGCAACACATTCACCCGTTTAACCACGGTAGCAATGCCTTTTAAGGCTACCACGGGGCGTTGTTGTTCGTCTCGGCCTACTTGGGTAAGGCCAAGGGTTGCGGTTACCAGCTCGTTATGGTTGGCTTCGTTGGCTTTAAACACACGTTCAAGTGCATTTTTATCGGCACTTACCGTCCTAAACTTATCTTCGGCAGGGCGATTAGGGAACACCAATGGCTCTTGGTTGATGCCCGCTATGGCAAAGGTGCGCTCGGGTAAGGCCACTTCTAGCTTGGCCGAATACGGCTCGCCTGCAAATACTTGGTCTGGGGCGGCAAGGGTTAAGGCCATGTTGGTGGCCTCGCCATAGGTAATGAGTGCCGTTTCGTACAAGACGTTATCGCTGGTGATAAACCAGTTTTGGCCGACTTTGCGTAAAAACACCAAGCTACGTGAATCGGTTTGTAGTTTGCCTGTTTGGTTGAGCAGTTGAGCCTCATTTTTGGCAGTGGCCACGGCTTTGTCTCGGGTTTCAAGGGTTGCCCAATGGCCGTTCACTCTTATTTCAAGCAGCTCGCTGGTGTAGCTGATATCGGGGTATTGTTGCCACGTGTCTTCTACCAAGGCTTTGACTTCGGGGCGTTTAAGCTTGTCACCACTAATGTACTCTCGGGCGTAGTAGCGAAGCATGGCATCACTGTCATGGGCATTGCTGGCGGCCAGTACATTTTTCATCAGGGTAAGCATGGCTTGCACGTCGGCACTGTCGGCTTTGTCGCCCACCACCCGAAGGGTAGTAGGTATCACCAAGGCGTTGGGGGCAGTAGGTGTGGTGCTTGTGGCGGAGGCTACCGCTTCGGTAGTGCCTCGTAACGATTTGGCCAAGCGTTCAAACAAACTGCTGGTAGCCGCATCGGCAGGGGTCAGCGGTGCCACCGCTTCGGCCAGAAGGGTAGGGTGCTGGGCGTGTAGGGTGAGCTGTTTACTTTCAACCGCAAGCAAGGCACCTGTGGCTAAGACTAAAGCAAACAAGCCTAAGCCTCTGCGCCAAGTGGGCAAAGCTAAAAAACGAGGTGGGTGGTTAGCAACCATAGGTGGCAAGCTCTTTCAAACGCTGGGATTAGGGGACGGTTTGGCACAAGGGGTAGCATGGCCAACATACACAATACTGTTAGTATAGCCTTTGGAGCGATTTTTTGCCAGTAGCGAAGCACTAAGTGTGAGTTTTATTGCCTGAATCTTAAGGTAAACCCTGCTGATGTTGTGCTTAAGGGCGATACTATAAAGTTTTGTTACAGTTATAAAAACAATAACACAAAACTCTCGCCTGCTTACGTTTATGCCAATGAAGAACCTAATACCCACCTATGTAGCCGCCACACGATAGTGGTACTTGTCCCTCTCTGTAGTAACAACACCTTAGCCAACAGGGTTTGCCCCTTGTGGTAACCACTGGTGTGTTGTTGTGTTGCTTGCCTTGCCAAAAGGAACCTATGCCATGATTGTTCGCCCCGTTAATGCTCAACAGCTTAATGCCTCGGGTAGTTTTTACGAACCGCCGTCGTCATCGTCCAGCGGGAGCCGTCGCTCATCACCCAGCCAAACGCCTTTTGATGCTTCTATGACACGTGGCTTAGAGCAGTTGATTTCTGCCTTAATCCCTATGTTAACCTCATTGCTCAGTGGCCAAGGTGGCCGTAGCACTACAACCCCACCCTTTGACCCTAACGAGCCTTACTTTGGTAACGCTGGCCGAACCATGCCTCGTGGCCGTAGCAACAGTGGCCTTAACAACAACAGCATTAGCCGTAGCCGCTCAATTGACGAACTACCCGAGATTGAAGTCGCTTCAAACAGATCGACCAATGCTCGCACCACTCGGTTGCGTGGTGATGATGATGACAACAACAGCTTGTTTTCAAACAGCTTACCCAGCAACCGAGCCATTGAACAAACCAGACAACGCCGTGGTCAACTCCCCCTAGCCAGCGCACCTGAGCTTGTGGGCAGCGACCCTGTGGGTTCAAACCTGAGTCGTCGCGTCCCGAGCCCAGAGTCTACCCGAGTGTATGAAAACCGCTTTGAAGAACTGTGGAGTAACCTGCCCGATTACGGCGATACTGGCCGCACCCCCGACGATGCTCCACGTTTAGGCCGTGCGCGTAGCCGTAACAACGACACTTTTGGTGCCGACCGTTATGGTAACTGGCGTGGTGCCGATGGCGAAGCCTTTAGGCTGCCCACCAACCTAGGCGACGATGACTTGCTTAGTTTGATTAACGACGTGAACGAAGACACCAGCCTTGTGCTTAACGGTAGTACCCGTATTGAAAAAGACACCGATGGTAACGAGTATGCCGTTATTGAGCAAGCCACCGTTGGCCTAGGCGACGACTTGGCCATTGTGGTAGATGCTGATGGCGCACGCTATGCCTATAACGGGCAAACCTTTATCTCGATGGAAGACGGTAAGGTGTACTACGCCAACGATGGTGCCGCCGCCCGTTGGGACGAAGAACAAAGGCAATTGCGTGTCAGCCAAGAAGAGTATGAATTGGCTCTTCGCCACAATGATGAAGATGATGCTATCGCCATAACTAGCCGCATGAGTGACACCAACGACGGCCGTGCCTTAGGCTTACTAGGTGTCACCACCGCAGAAGGGCAACAGTTTAAAGGCCGAAATAATCGCCAAGTAGCCAGCTACGCCGAAACGTATGCGACAGTGGATGCTGACCGTCCCTTTTCGTCGGCTGTACGAGACCACAGCGCACGCTTTAACAACAACCGTCAATCTGGCGACGAGCAAGCTGGCGTTGACTTTGAAACAGTCTACAGCCCCGAGTTTTACGCCTCTTCGGCCGAACTGTCAGACGATACGTCTCGTACAGCGGCACCACGTGATAGAAATTAACCCTTTAACACAGGGCATCAACACCAAAAGCAGGCTTGGCTTAAGCCTGCTTTTGGGTTAGCTTGGTAATGAGGCTTATAGCTTGTAAAAGCTAGCTAGCGGCAAGTTAATCAGCGTACCTTGTCAGGGTAGAGATACCGCAGCAAAACGTGGATGGTTTGGGTGCTAGTGCCTCATTTTTGTTTTTACAGGGCTTTTACAGGGTACTTTGCTCTTTGAGGGCTTCAAGTAGCGTATCTAGCTTACAGTCTAGCAATTGGCTTAGCCGTAAAAACATCGGCAACCGTGGCAAGGCTCGGCCTTGGTTCCAGTAGAGTACGGTTTGGTGGTCTACCCCCAACTGTGTTGCAACCTCTCGCATGGACAAGCCCTTGGCTTTGGCTGACTCATGCACCTTAATGCGAACCATGAATTGTCTCTACCCTCGTGGTGGTAATGGTAACTTATTAACATAAAATAAGCCATAAATAGCAGTGTAAATAAAAGTTAGTTATTACAGGCCTTAACAAGCACTTGATGTTGAACGCCTTTGCTCTATAATATCCCTATATTGTTCTACACCTTAACATTAGTATACATTACTTTTATAATTATGTCAAAAAAGAAAGTGTGTGTTCTAGGTTTCTGTTTACCCCCCCCCAACACTTTTAACCTGAAAGTCTTATCCTTATGAAGGCCTCGCCCCTTAAACTTGGTTTAGCACTACAACAGTTTTTAATGCAGCAAGGTAGCTCGCTTGAAGCACTGGCTGCCCAAATGCAAATGAACCCCGACAGCCTCTCAAACATTATTCATGGCCGTAGGCGGTTTAGGGATGTTACCTTGGTTAAATTGGCCGAGACACCTTTATTCAAGCAACACCACTTTACCTTGCGCCGCCTTAAAGCCCTACGTGCGCTGGATGATTACACTTTTGATGAGTTGGTTATGGCTCTGGCTGAAGGGATACGCCTTGGCGAATTGGAGACAACGCCCCAAACCTTGTTTGACCAGCTTCGGGCCGAACTACAGTTAAGCGAGGCCGACCAACCAAAACACGTGGCCGAGAAGCAACATCAACTGCTGAAAGCAATAAGTTAAGCTCGTTTAAAAACATATCAAGGGGCATACTTAAACACCTGCATTACTTGCCTTATAAAGGTAACTGTTGAGTTATTCAGTACAATTGAATCATTATTTAAAAAATAAAGTATAATAAACGATTAGCTTCTTAAGTATGCACGGTTTTTAACCTATTGGCTAGGTGTAAATGTGCGGTTTAAGGCTTAGCAGGGGGCAATTTAAGGGCTAACCGCCTTAAGCAAGGCCTTAAGCATGGGGTTGCGTCCGCTGGCTAAGGCTAGGGTGGGTAACGGCGTACTTTGGGTAAGAGGGTTAGGCCAACCCAGGGCAACGTGGAGTGTGGTTTGTGCTGCCTGTTGCCCTAACGTGGCCAATAACTGCCCACCAGTGCGGGGCAACCACGTTAGCACCACCGTAGGGCGATGCGCCACTTGTGTGGCCAACTGCTCCGCCAGCCACGTTTGCGTGGCTTCGGGGGTACTTAGCTGATGGGCGGGGTAGCTGACCACGGTGTGATGCCCAAGGTTAGCATCGGCCAAGGCGTTGCCAAACGCTTTAGGGTCGCACTCATTAGCGTAATGCGGGATACTCTCGGGCGTAGGCACCAACCACAACCATGCTTGCTCGGCGGGGTGATGTTGACGACACCACTGGCCAACGGCAGGGGCTTGCGCTAAGGCGTGCTGCACGGCTTGCGTGGCCAAGGCTTCGGCTTGGGTTTGCCCTTGCTGATACCACGCTTGCAACAAACTGGGTGCCACCTCGCTGGTAAGGGGCAGGGTGGGTTTGGCCGTTACGGCCTCGGTTTTTGCCCACGCAATGCGCTTGAGGGCTTCGGTGTGTTGTTGTTCGTCTAGCCCATCTAGCGCAATGGCACGGGTCAGCTCTTTAAGCAATTCGGCCATGGTGTGGGCGGTGTCTCGGTAAATCAGTACGTCGCACCCAGCGTTGAGGGCCAGCAGGGCATCGCTCACAGGGTCGTTGCGTTGGGTGATGGCACCCATGCACATATCGTCGCTAAAGCGCACGCCCGTAAAGCCCATGCCGTCAAAATCGGGCGAGTAGGTTAGGCGCACCGTGGCCAATTGCTCGTCTAACGTGGCGGGTAGCTTGCGCTTTTGCAGGGCGGGGTAATGGCCGTGGGCAATCATCACGGCGGGTAGCCCTTCGTTGATGAGGGTTGCAAACGTGGCGGCTTCGGCGGCGTTGGCGTGTAGGGTAGGCAGAGCCTCGTGAGAATCTACCTCGCCCCAACCATGCCCCGGGAAGTGCTTACCCACGGGCAGCACCCCTTGCGCCAAGTGGCTGGCCACCGCTTGCCGAGCGGCTACAATCACCTTGCCCGCCTCGTCGCCAAAGGCTCGCACGCCAATGATGGGGTTGGTGTGGCTTAAGTTGACATCGAGCGAGGGGGCAAAGTTGACGTTAAAGCCCAGCAGGGCAAGGTGCTTGGCCACCAACTCGTAGGCTTCGCCCACAAGCCCCGCTTGCGCCAAGGCTAAGGGCGAGGGGATAGAGGGAAAGTGCTGCCCACGGAGGCGTTCTACCTGCCCACCCTCTTGGTCAAGGCATAGCCACAGAGGGAGGTTGGCATCGGCTTGGGCGTGTTGGCGCAGGTGGGCGTTACGTTGGCGAATCAACCCCAACCCCTCAGCCCCAGCAGGCAGCGGGTCAAAGTCGTGCTTAAAAAAGATGAGGCCACCCAGCCCTTGGGTCAGCAGGTCGGTTTGGGCTTCGTCGGTGTGCCACGTGTGGCCTAACACCAAGCGTTGCAACAGTTGTTTGGCCGTTGTGGCATGGTTGCCATCGGCGTGGTAAACGACTCCTAAGGCCATGGTCTCTCTCCTCTGGGGTTACTGTGGTGGGGCAGGGTTATTACTGATGATGGGTAAGCCCTGTTTCTTTGCTTTGATTGCGGACAGCACTTTAACTGAGGTAGGTTTTAATCCCCATGTTTTCAAAAAAAGTCTCATCCGTTTTATGAGTTTATCTTCTATAAGTTGTGGAGCCTCTTTGTAAGCGTACTTAGGCTCTTGAGCCATCACAATAAAAAACTTAACCTCTTTTAAACAGAGCGATTCTGAATTAAAGGCTTGAGGAAGCTCATGCTGATAGGTAGCATGGCTTCCTAACGCTAAAGCCATCGTCAAGTTGAAACCATTGATCAGCTTTTCGCACAAGCCTTCAATTTCGTCATCACGAGGGCAAGTGTTTTTGGCTTCAACAACCCACAAGTGGCATTTTGCAGTTTGATACCAAAGAAACTCTACACATCTAACGCCTTGATTGCGAATAGATTGGTAAAGATTACTTTCCTCAACTTTAAAGAGTTCTTCAGTCGGGAAGTAGCCAAAGGTAAGGCCTGGTTCTTCAACAGTTTGCATGGCTTACAAATCAATCCCACGTTCATAAAGCTTAATGGCGTGGTTGAGTATCCCATTTTCAGGCATACCGTCTAACAAGTCGCTGGTTTGCGGCTCCTCTTTGTCAGAGAGAGATAGGCAGGCCACCGAGGTGTTATTTTCTTGCGCCAGCAGGTAGAGTTCTTTAATCACAAAGTAGGAGTGTGTGGCCATAAAAAACTGTATACCCTGCTGGCTAAGCTGATGCACAATAGCCAGCAGTTGCGAAATGGCCTCGGGGTGTAACGCCGATTCAGGTTCATCCATAAACACAATGGACCCAGGGGTGAGGGTGTCGTTTGCTAATAAAACATCCAAAACACCTATTTTTTTGATACCTTCGGCCACAACGCCCATGGGGTAGTGCTGCTGGGTTTCTGAAGAAACAAATTCCCATCTCTCTTTCGCTTTATTAAAAACAATACGCCCTTTTAAAATTTCTTCCTGTAACTTTTGGCGAGAAGATGCAAAAGCCTCATTGGGTTCAGGCAAAGCAGGCCAGTCAAGAGCTTGGGCTAAGTCGTAATAGGTAGTATCATACCCAAATTCCTTATATCTTTCTTGAATAAAACGAATGATTTTATGAACGGACAGGCTTTCTTTTGGAGGGAGGAAGATAGAGTCAATTTTTTTGCGACGGTCGATAACTGCCAAGTGATCTGGACCAGCAAGGCCATAACCTTTTGTAATGCGACCTGGAGTATCATATAAACCAGTGTTAATAAAGAAAGAAACTACTTGTTCTTGGAGATCAATACTATAGGGGCTACCGTCAGATAACTCTATTTTTTTAGTTCGCTCTTCTCCAGCATGGAGTAAGTTTTTAAAAGAAAGATGCAACGTCATGTCTCTTTGATTATGACTTACAAGATCAAACAGACTATCTGTTTGAAAAACCCAGTGAAATTTATCTTTTATGAGTTGTAAAGGCTCCCTATATTCATTACCCTTGCCAGCACCTTCAAGGGTTTTAACGAAAGTATACAGAGCTTTGAGCAAAAAAGTCTTACCCGATCCGTTCGTTCCAATAATCAAGTTAATATCGGCAAGGTTAGGCCACACCAACTGCCGCAGGGGGCCAAAGTTGGTCAGCTCCACGCTGGTCAATTTAGAAGGGTTGGCTTCGCTCATACGTTACCCTCGGTGGTAGTCGTCTTGCAGGCGCACAATGTCGGTTTCGGCGAAGCTGTCGCCCAGTTGCACTTCTATCAACTCCACGGGGCAATCGGTCTCATTCGCTAGCCTGTGCGGTGCCGTTTTCGGTATAAAAATCACCTCGCCCACGCTGGCCTGCCACGTGCGCTCGCCCACGGTGATGGTAGGCAACCCCGCCACCACAATCCAATGCTCCTCGCGGTGATGGTGATATTGCAAGCTAAGGCGTTGCTGAGGGCTAACCACCAGTTGCTTTAGTTTATAGTGTGGTTCGTCTTTAAGTACGGTGTAACTGCCCCAAGGGCGCACTTCGCCTGCTTGTGTCACGGTGTTGGCAAACGCCCCTAGTTGGGCAGAAGGCGAAGGATGAGAAGCGGACGACATAGCGGGAGGCGACTCCTGTGGCACAACGGGTGAGGCTAACGACATCACAATCTCCTTAATGGTCGGCAGGCGGCTTACCTTGTTCGGGCGTCCACTGGGGTAGTACCTGCACAATATGTTGGTTGAGTAAGTCTACCAAGCCAGCCTCTACTTGGGCAAGCTGTTGGGGCGACGTGGCCTCGGCACGCAGGGTGAGGCA
>JBIKUS010000062.1:0-11857 GCA_044347425.1 Vampirovibrionales bacterium
TTTACAGTAGATAACGATACTATTATACACTATCTATGCATTTGAGCAACGCCAATTCTTAAACGGGTTAGCATGGGGTGTCCTCGGGGTTAGGGGTAGTTTAGGGTTGCTGGGGTGGGGTGTCAAGGGATGTATTTGCGGTTGTGTTACGCCGTAGCACAAGCCTATCCGCATCAGTAGGGTGGCTTGGGGAGGCGGTGGCTTTGCATTACACTGCTATCTGCCGTATCCTCTACCTAGGCGAGTTGCCTCAGCCCCAAGCCCCCACCTGCCGATACCCAAGCTAGCCCACCCATCCACTACGAGCAAACCTACCCACCATGAGTAAACAAGCCAAAGGTGCCAAAGACAACGGCCTCAAAACCTCAGGTGTCATTGCCAACAACCGCAAGGCCTACCACGAGTTTCACGTGCTGGAAACCCTTGAGGCGGGCTTGGTACTCACGGGTACCGAGATAAAATCATGCCGCCTTGCCAAAGTGGCCATGGCCGATGCCCACGCCCGCATCGAAAACGGCGAAGCCTGGCTCTACGGCCTTAACATTAGCCCTTACGAAGCGGGGACGTACAACAACCACTCGCCCACTCGCCCACGCAAGCTGTTATTGCACAAACGCCAAATCTCCAAACTTCGGGGGAAATTAGCCGAAAAAGGCTTGACCCTCATTCCGCTTAAGCTGTACTTTAGTAAGTGTTGGGTTAAGGTTGACCTAGGCGTTTGCCAAGGTAAAAAGCTGTACGACAAACGCGACGCCATGAAAGAACGTGACACTCAACGCGACATTGACCGAGCCGTGAGGCGAGGTTAACCCCCTCACTCACCCCCACACCATCCTGTTTTGTTGCCCATCAACAGTCATTTTTAGTTAGAGTTCCACCCAATCGCATTGCCCACACCGCCCTAGTGCCTGTGGCTACAGTGTGCTTGCCCACCCGAGGTTGTCCCTTATGCCACGCCCCTATGCCGTGCCTCACCTGTCCGTGGGTGGCCACCCCCTACCTACAGAAGTGTTACCCCCCGCCGTTGAGCCTGGGCTGCGCCTTGGCCACACTGGCCTGTGCTGGCTTAGCCCCGTACCCGCCCATCACGAGCCGTGGTGGCAGGCACACCAAGCCGACACCGCACTACAGTTTGGTGAGGTTAGGCCACCGCTGCACCTGCTCAAAGCCGAGGCTCCCCCCAAGGCGAAGGGGACGGGGCAGATGCTACCCACCACGTTAGCTTTACCCAGTGGGCAACGGGGTAGCACAGGCTCGGCTCAGGAGGTGATCACCTCGTTGAGTAAAGCCTTTTTTTGCGGTGCTTTGCCCGAGGTATTACTGGTACACGTGTGGCCAGGTGATGAGGCTCCGTTAGTGCAGGCCATTGTAAAATTGCTGGCCATGCAAAACAGCACTGGCTATTGGTTAGCCACGGGCCGTCACGCTGGCGATTTAGCGATGCAAATGGAGCAATGCCTGCCCAAGGTGTTGTTGGTAGGCCAAGGCATGGTGTATAGCAGTTTTTGCAACCGCTTATTGTGGCAGGTACAGCAGCTTGAGCTGGCCAGTGCCGTACCTAGGGCGGAGTTTAACGCCTTGCTGTTGGCGCACATGATTAGGGTGATGGCTCCCACGTTGGGGGATGAGGCCAGCGGTGGCGTACCCAAGCCCGTACACCTGTTGGGGACGCACACCCAGCCGTGTCGGAGTGTACAGTCGCATTTTCATACCTTGTGTTGGCCATCCAAGGTGAAGGTGCAGCCCAAGGCGGTGTTGGTACAAGCCGAATGGCACCATTGGTTGGCATACCTTACCCCTGCCCTTACCAGTGGGCAGTTGGCGTTGCAGGGTCAACAAGTTACCGAGGCGATGGCCTTGGTGGCAGCGGTGGCTCAGCACCATGGTTGGCCACTGCCTACGCAGGCTTTGCCCGTGCCTAACGTGGAGGCTTCTGTTGTTGAGGCGGGGTGGCAGGCGAAGGCGCACCAGCGCACGTTGGCTATGTTGGCCGATTATGCCAGTAAGCAAGGCTTTTGGCCTGCTTAAGCTTATCATCGCCTCTCCCCGTGGGGAGACGCCGCTGCGAGAGCAGCGGGTGAGGGGTACAAGCCAGTAAGACCCCAGTCAAAGAACCTCACCCCAACCCTCTCCTTGAAAGGAGAGGGGGCTATGACCCTCACCCTACCCTCTCCCAGAGGGAGAGGGTGTGACGAATACCTTGCCAAATCGATCAAAGCCCTTACACTGTCAATTCACCTAGCAACCCTTTACCCCAGTGGTCACCTAAGCCATGCCGCCCCCACCGTCTGTCAAGTTTTGCCCTTACGCCACCCTTCAGCTAAGCCCAGGGGCCAGTTTGGCGCAAATTAAAGCCGCTTACCGTCGGTTGGCAAGAGAAACCCACCCCGACCTGAACCCTTCGGCGGGTGAGGCCTTTAAAGCCGTTAACCAAGCTTACCATCTGCTTAAAACAGCCGAACTTAAAGCTGCTTACGACGCTGCCCAAGTCCCTAAAGCACCGCCACCGTCTGCTGCTGCCCCAAAGCAAGCCGCCACGGCTAAAACACAGCCTCCACCCCCACCATCGCCTAAAGCCAGTACACCTCCGCCCGTCGCTGCCCCACCGCCACAAGCACCGCCTAAACCCAATGGGAGTTCGTGGTGGCAAACACTGACGGGGCAGGGCAATGCACAGGGGCAAACGCCTCCCCCTAGCACGGCCAAACCCAAGCCCAAAGCCGAGCCTGCTGCTGCCTTGCCCTTGGTACAGGTGAGCCTACCCTTGGCGTTGACCCCGCAACAGGCGCAACAAGGGGTGACGCTCCCTTTAAGTTTGAGTTACACCTTGCCTTGCACGCATTGCATGGGGACGGGGCGCATTAGGGGGCAGTGGTGCGCCCATTGTAACGGCCAAGGCCACGCTACCGTGCATGACGAATTGCTGGTGAGCGTCCCCGCTGGGGTGCAGAACAACCAACGCCTAAAGCTGATGGGCGACAAGTTAAAAGGCTTAAAACACGCCCTCCACGCCGAGAGTGAGGTGGTGTTGCAGACGAGTGTACCGTTGCTGGGTGGTTTGCAGACCAAGGGCTTACACGTGTGGCTGGAGCAACCTGTTTCGCCTGCCCAATTGGCGTTGGGGGCGACGTTGACCGTACCCACGCTGACGGGCAGTGTGGAGTTGACCATACCAGCGGGGAGCCAGCACGGCCAAGTGTTACGCCTAAAAGGCCAAGGGGTAAGCCAAGGCGGTTTGCAGGGCGATCAATTGGTGACGTTACTGGTGAGCATCCCCAAGCATCTTTCGGCAAAGCAGAAGCAGGCGTACCAGCAGTTATTACAGGCTGATAGCTAGGGTGCGTTTACAGGTGGTAACTTGAAGGTGATTGAGTGGTAAGGTGGGGGCTAAAAACACCTAAAAAAAGAAAAAAGAAAAAATCGCTATCTAACGGAAATCCGAGAAATCCAACACTTACATAACAGTAACCCTTTGTAGCGCAACAACAGTCGTTAGATCAAACTGCCAGTAATTTAGGGTAGCTTTCCTCTAACTTTGGTAGAGCGTGAGCAAGACTAATGTGTTAAGCTAGAAGCACTTTAGTTTTGACGTTGTGACGATTGAGGTAGGTAAGCGTATGACACAGGGAGCGTGGGGCTTAGCCTTAATGGCCTTAGGTAGCCTCTTGTTTTTAGCCGAATTGGTGTTGCCCGCCATGGGGATTATCCTTGGTTTAGGGTTAGTAGCCGTGGTAGCAGGTGCGGGGCTAGCCTTTTGGAACTTAAACGACCCTTTTGTACAACACTATTTAGGCTATGTACTGGTGGTGGTCATCCCCCTGTTGGCCTTTGGGGCGTATGGCTTTAAAGTAACGTTCAAAACACTTAAACAGCCTGTTGAATCGCCCGAAGAACGCTATTTGGGAGCGGTAGGGCGGTTAACGCACCCTTGTAGCCCTAACCAACAGGGCAAGGTAAAAGTGCTGGGCGAAGTGCATAACGCCGAACTTGCCCCAACGCAAACGGCCGAACTACCTTGGGGCAGTACCGTTAAAGTGGTGGGCATTGCTCAAGCTAGCCCCCTTGTTTTAGAAGTTGAAGCTTCTTAGGGTTGAGGGGTTGCTGGTGGCGGGGTTATTGGCAGAGGTGCCATCTCAAGCCACGGTAACAACGCCTCCCAACAGGCGGAAGCCCCGTAACCCGTCTCGGCTGAAAATAGCAGGACATAGTCGGGGTTAATACGCCATTGCTTCACCAGTGCCTGCCGTTGCGTCTCCCACTGGTGGCGGGTCAGCTTGTCAATTTTAGTCAACACAATGAGCGGCTCTAGGTTGTGGTGGTATAACCATTGCAACATTTGGTCATCGGCCGCTTGGGGGCCGTGGCGGGCATCAATTAGCAACACCAAGCCCTGTAATTGCTCTCGTTTTAAAATGAAGCGTTCAAGCTCTTTGCGCCAACGGGCTTGCTCTGTTTGGCTTACCTTGGCGTAGCCGTAGCCTGGTAAATCGACCCATTGCGCCGTTTGCCACTGGGGTTTATCGGCAGCGGCGGTGTCGTCTGTGGTGTCGTCATTGGGGTATCGCCAGCCCACGTGGTAAAAGTTAAGTTGCCGAGTTTTACCAGGGGTGTTGCTGGTTTTGGCCAGCCCTTTACGGCCGAGTAGGGTGTTGATCCAGCTGCTTTTGCCCACGTTGGAGCGACCCAGCAGGGCAAGCTCTGGCCAGGGGCTGGGGGGGGCTAGGGCAAGGGTGGGGACACTGGTAATAAAGTGGCTAGGCCCTACCACAACGGGTAACTGGGCTTGGGTAGAGGCATCACGCATGGGGCAACAAGGCTTGGGTTTAAGGGGGGATGTTGAGGGGTGGGGGTGTTTCTCCCCTAAGTGGAGCTGACAACTTAGCACAAAGTAAGCTACACTTAAAGTGAGTACCTTATGATGAACCCACGATTCGGGATGGTTGCAGCATGGTTTTAGTGAGAGTGGCGTTACTGTTAGTGCTAAGTGTAGCCTGTGTGACAGGCCAAGGTGTCTACCCGCCGTTGGCCAAGCGGCTTAGCCCACTGGCACACGCTTATGGGCAGGTGGGCTTTGCGCCCCAAGCCATTGTGCAGGGGCAACAGGCGGGGCAGGGTGTTGTGTTTCTCCCCTTAAGCACCACGTTGTACAGCCAACCCAGTACCACCAGCACCGTGGTTGACACGTGGACGTGGGAGCCAAGCCAAACCAGCACCACACTCTTTTCGGCCAAGAGCCAAACACCGTTTAACGCCAACGGGCGGTTGTTGGCGTTTTACCCTGCTTTGGGCATTGCGATGCTCCCCGTGGTGCAGGAGACGGGCGACGGCTGGGCAGAGGTCTCGTTGACGGCAGATGGTAGCACCACGGCGTGGTTACGCCTGCGCCAAGCCATGACTCCCGAAGAAGTGGCGGCCAACCCCGCCCATGCAGGGGTGTACCAAAGCTGGTTTAACTTTATGCGGCTCAACGCCCGAAGCCACGGCATTTATTGGCTGGCTGGCACGCCTGCCTATCACCAAGCCCTGCGTACCACCCCGCAAGACGATGCTAAGCTGGTGCCTGTCACCGTGATGAAAAGCTCGAGGGTGTTACATGCCCGAGGCAACTGGCTGTTGGTTGAGGCGGTGGATATTGGCCAACAACGCCCCATGGGGTGGGTGCGCTGGCGTAGCGATGAAGGCGACCTGCTGGTGTTTACCTCGTTTAATCAGCAAAGCAACGTGGTGATACCTTCGGGGTATTAGAGGGTTATTCGTCAAAAAGATCCGCATGAGTGCCTGTTCGTGCCAAGGACAGGGTTTTGTTTTCATCATCAATTTGGTAAATCAACAACCAATCGGGTTCAATATGACACTCATAAAACCCCTTCCAGTTTCCCACAAGTAAGTGATTTCGGTGCCGTGGGGGCAGGGGTTTTTCTTCCAAAAGCGTTTGAACAATTAACTTGAGCCTGCCTATAGCCTTACCCCGTTTGACGACTCTTTTAAGGTCTCGCTTAAATTTTGCAGATTCAATGGGCGTAAGCACTAATGCAGCTCGCTATCCCAACTGTCAAACATCGCCTGTGCAGACTCATGACGTGTGAGATGTCGGTTATTCTCAATATCAGCAATGGCTTCTAAGGTTTCTTGATTGGGGCGATTAACTATTTGTGGTGTGAAGGGCAAGCCTTGGCACAACACAACCTGCCTAGCAAACATGCCCATGGCCACAGAGGGACTCAAGCCAATTTGATCTAACACCAACGTGAACTGCTCCTTTAATTCAGAGGTCACTTTTACACGGATGTCAGATTCTTTGCGAGTCGTTTTACGGCTTGGCTTACCCATGAGACGCTCCAATGAGTTAATTTAAGGCTTCTCATGATATCTTAACCTATTATGTCGCTAATGTGTACACATTTAGGACAAAAAACTTACACACTGAGCCAGTCGGCTTCGGTGTACTGCTCTAACAAGCCCACGCCGTAAGGGTCTAGCACGGTGTTGGCCTGTTGCTCAAGGGTTTGTAGGGTATGCTTTAAGCTGGCGTGGCCTGTTAAATACAGGGTTTTATCGTAAGCCGTTACAAAAGCAATGGCAATGGCCAACACTCTGGCTCCCATGGGTATTAACGCCCCTTTTAAGCCAAAGGGCCCCCCTTGTCCGTCAAAGCGTTCGCCGTGGGCAAGCACCCAGTGCGAGGCTTCGGTGGCGTTTTCGAGCCGTTCAATCAACGCCGCACTCACCAACACGTCATGGTAGTGCTGAATGAGGTGGCTGTGGTCTTTCATCAGCCCCAGTTGTTGTTGGCGTAAGTGGTCGCGTAGGCCTGTGGGTAGGCTTAACTGCCCTATGGCGTAAAGCTGCCCCGCAATGGCCAGTTGGTTGAGTTGTTCTTGCCCAAAGTAGAGTTTTTGCCCAAGCCATACGGCCACTTGTGCTACACGTTCGGCCACAAGGGCTTGTTGGCTATTGTGTTGGTGCTGGTACTGTTGCCAATAGGCCACCGTTTGGGCTTGGGGCGAAAGGAGTTGAGCTTGTGTGATGAGGGGGTTGCTGCCTTGTTCGCGTAGGCGTTGCATACGTTGGCTTAAACTGGTTGCGGGTGCTTGCGTTTTGGCCTGCCCTTGGGCTAATTGCTTCAGGCTGTCTCGCCGAGATTGTTGGTATTGCACCAATTTAACGGCTTGCTTAATAATGTGAACAATACCTTCGGGTTGCCAAGGCTTGCTTAAAAACCTGTGTATTTTGCCCGACAGTAAGGCGTTAACCATGGGTTGCGACTCGGCAAAGCCCGACATCACCATGGCTAAGGTGGTGGGCGAGAGGGTTTTGCAATGCTTAACCAGTTGATGCCCAGGCAGGTCGGGCATCCGTTCATCAGTAACAAGGACGCTGATGTCTTGGGTGTTGAGCAGCGACAACGCCCGCCGAGGGTCGCTGGTGGTGAGTACTTCAAGGTCGGGGTCGTCGTCAAACGTCCAGCTTAGCGAGCGTAAAATGGCTTCTTCATCGTCAACAAAAAGCACTTTAGGTTTAGGGTGTGACATTGTGGGCGTGGCCTTTATACGGGTAGCGTGTGATAACTGTGTGGATGCAATTTTGTTTTAGCAGGTGGGTGCAATGGGGAGTTGCAGTACCACCTGTGTGCCTTGCTGAGGGTGAGAGGCAAGGGTAACGGAGCCTTGGTGGAGGTTAACGCTATGGCGCACCATGGCCAGCCCCAAGCCCGAGCCTTTACCCAAGGGTTTGGTGGAATAAAAAGCGTCAAAGACATGCTCCATTAGGGCAGCATCCATGCCGCAACCGTTGTCGCTAAAGGTGAGTTGGCAGTGGTTGCCTTGGCGAAGCAGGCTCACGCTAATGTGGGCCTGGGGGATGGGCGGACAGGTGACAGCATCCACGGCGTTGCTGAGCAGGTTGGTAAAGGCTTGGCAAAGCAGAGTCTCGTTGCCCCATAGCTGGAGGTCGGGGTGGGCATCGTCGTGTTGTAGCGTAAAGGTAGGGTGGGGTAATGCGCTTAGGTGAGCTGTGGCGAGTTGCCACGCTTGAGCAAGGCAGGGTAAGGGCGCAACCGATGACAAACTGGCTTGGTTACCCCGTGCAAATAAGGCAAACTGCCCCACAATACGCTGAATGCGTTGTAGCCCCTGCTCACAATCTTCGAGCATGAGTTGTACTTTTTGCTGTTGCAGGGTGGGCAGAGGATCGTCGTGTGTTTTGGCCAGCTGCGCTTTGGCCAAGCTCAAGTTGGCAAGGGCAAAGCTACAGGGGTTGTTAATTTCGTGGGTGAGCATAGCCGACAAACGGCCAAGTGCCTGTAACGAGGTAGGTTCTGCGCTAGGTAGCGTAGAGGCTGGTGTGTGCATGGGCTTCAAACTCAAAACAACAAAGCGAGGCCACAAGCCTCTCTAGTAGTGTTATGTGTAGTGTGAAGCAGGCACTAAACTTATCACAAGGGACAGGTTTAAACTCACCCCGCATGAGTGAATAAAGGGGTTTTTTATTCGGGTTTAGTCCTGTGGGTTTTAAGGTAAGTGGCTTAAGAGAGAAGGGGGGGGGTAAGTGCGGGCATGGCCAAGGGGGGATGCCCTACTACTTGTTAAGACTGACACAGACGGCACGATCTCTGCCGCTAAGTCTCATCATCAGTACGACTTAGTACCTTTTAAGCAAGCCTTAGTGTTTAAGACGGTTGCTTTGGGGTTAACTGAGTAAAGTTTATCTGCTTGTTAAAAAAGTGGGGGGTGTGTATCGACACCAAAAACGTGAGGCTAATCTAGGTAGAAGGGGGTGACAATCTTGTCACGGTCAATGGCGTATTCAATGGCGGTTTTTTGCGTGGTGCTGTCATGGAACAAAAAGATGATGAGCTGGTTGCAATGGTCCACAATGTCTCGGTTACACAGGCGGCTGGCATCGGCTAGGGGCATGGTGTTCCATTCAGGGTGTTCAATAATGTTGGGGATGCCGATAAGTTCGTTCTGCACGTCGCTGGGTTGGTGGCCAATGGTTTGGGGCAAAATCACTTTCAGCAACTGGGGGTTGGCTCGCATGGCACCACGAATGGCGGCAATGTTAGCACCACTGGCACCACCACTGGTGACGAGGGTGTTACCGTCACGCACAAGCGTGTAGGCAATGGCTTCAATCAATTGTTGGTGGGGTAGGGCAATGTTACGGCTACCGATGATGGCAATGGTTTTGGCGGGTTGACGCAGGGCGGTGAACTCGGCGGCTAGCTTATCGTGCGGGTCGGCAGAGTCTTGATCGGCCAGTACGCCTACAGGCACGCTAGGCAAGGGTTGAGAGGTGGCGGGTTGGCCGTCGTCGGGAGGCAAGGTGTCGGCGTAGGCCATGCTGGCAACGAAGTCAGGGGGGAAGTGAGCCATTTGTGGTGGGCATCCTCTCAAAAAACAAGTGTCCAAAACGAAAACGATTAAGGTGGGGCAAGCTTTACAGCACCTACGACAACCCTCATAGTAACCAAGGGGCTGACCACGACGGTAGGCTGGGTTTATCATTATACAACCGCCTTAGCCGTTTGACCAGTAGCAAAACGGCCTACCTTTGAGATGCTTCTATGACCATGACCTTAGTACCCCAAGCCCCCGCCTCGCTAGACGCCCTATTGCAAGGCATGAACCCCGCCCAACAACAGGCGGTGCAAGCAGGTTGTGGCCCACTGATGGTATTGGCAGGGGCGGGGAGTGGTAAAACAAGGGTACTCACCCACCGTATTGCGGCCATGTTGCAAGGCCACGTGGGCGGGCGATGCTGGCCGTCGCAGGTGTTGAGCGTGACCTTTACCAACAAAGCCGCCAAAGAGATGCGTGAGCGAGTGGCCAAGCTGGTGGGCGAAGCCGATGCCAAAAGCCTGTGGATGGGAACCTTCCACAGTATTTGCGCCCGCCTGTTACGCCGAGATATTTTACATTATAAAAGTACCGCTGGCCGCCAGTGGCAAACCAACTTCGTCATTTACGACGAAACTGACAGCGTTGGCCTGCTGAAAGACATCCTTAAACGGCATAACATGGACGAAAAACTCTACCCGCCCAAGGCCATTAAGCACCAAATTAGCGAGCTTAAAAACCAAGGGCTAGACGCTTATGCCGCCGCCTCGCAAGCCAAAAACTACCAAGCCGAACGCCTTGGCGTGCTGTTTGACGCTTACGAAGCTGGCCTCGCCGAAAATAACGCCCTCGATTTTGATGATTTGTTGTTGGTGACGGTGAAACTCCTCCAGCAAAACCCGCAACTGCTGGCCAACTATTACAACCATTTTAGGCATATTTTGGTGGATGAGTACCAAGATACCAACGGCGTTCAGTACGAACTCGTCCGCCTGCTGGCCACGGGGCAACCCACCCATAGCCCCGAAACCCCTCCCGATTGGACGGGGCGGAGTTTAACGGTCGTGGGAGATGTCGACCAATCCATTTACAGTTGGCGGGGGGCTAACTTCCGTATTTTAATGAACTTTGAAAGCGATTTTAAGGGTGCCAGCCGTGTCAACCTGCTGCACAATTACCGTAGCACGGGTACCATTTTAAAAGTGGCCAACACCATTATCAACAACAACCAAGAGCGACTCCCTAAGGATTTGCTGAGCGTGAAGGGCGTAGGGTCGCCCATTACCTGCTTTGAAGCCAACGACGAACGAGAAGAAGCCCATTGGGTGATTGATAAACTGCTGCACGAGGCCAAAACAACGGGCAAACAACCAGGCGACTGTTGCATCCTGTACCGCACCAACGTGCAAAGCCGAGCGTTAGAAGATGTGCTGATGGCGCAAGGCATCCCCTACGCTATGATTGGCGGGCTGAAGTTTTACGAACGCCGAGAAATTAAAGACGTGATGGCCTACCTGACCGTGCTGTTTAACGAGAGCGACGGCTACAGCGTGAAGCGGGTACTGAATGTACCCAAGCGTGGCATTGGCAAAACGAGTATTGAGCATATTGACGCTGCCGCCCAAGCCAGTGGGCTGACGTTTTACCAAGTGTTGCAACGTATTGACCAAGTGCCACAGGTCAAGGGTAAGGCCGCTAATGCTATTGCTCAATTTGTGACGGTGATTGAACGGCTGAAGCAACTCACCACCAAAAATGCCCCTATTGACGAGGTGATGCTGGCCATACGGAGCCTCACGGGTTACGACTTGTTCCTTCAAGAAGAGGACCCACACGATAATGACAACCGCCTCGCCAACCTCGACGAATTGGTGAGCGTGGCTCGGCAATTCCACGCTAACAACCCACCCGATGAGAACGGCGAAGGGGGCGGGTTGGCTGACTTTTTGGCGCAAATGTCGCTTCTCAGCGATTTAGACAAAGCCGACGGCCAAGACCTGACTAATCGCTTGGTGCTGATGACCATGCACGCCGCCAAAGGGCTGGAGTTTCCGCTGGTGGCCGTGGTCGGGCTTGAGGAGGGGATGTTCCCCCATAGCCGAAGCCTGAATGACACCACCCAGATGGAAGAAGAACGCCGCCTAATGTACGTGGCCGTCACCCGTGCCGAGGACACGCTGTTGTTGAGCTTTGCTCGCCGCCGCATGGTATTTGGCGAGATTAAATACAGTATGCCCAGCCGCTTTTTAAGCGAAATACCTCGGGAATGTCTCACAGGTAACTTCTCGTTGGATGCGGAGGGTAGCTTTGCCAGCCGAGACGAAAGCGAGCGTTGGGGCGGCGGTGGCCAGCGGTGGGGCAATAGTCGTAACACCACGCCCCGAGATAGCGGACGAGACAACTCACCCGCACAGCCGCTCTCTCGCCCACGGTTGGTGAGTGATGACGGCCGTTTGGAACCCACAGGCAAGCTCAACGTGGGTAAGCTCACCCCACCAACAAGTCAGCCTCAACCTCAA
>JBIKUS010000187.1:0-3113 GCA_044347425.1 Vampirovibrionales bacterium
GACTACAACCCTATTGAACAGTCTTGGTCATGGTTAAAATCACGAATTAGGGCATTGAATGAACCCTTACTTCACATCTCACAAGCACTTACAAAAGTGTTTCAAACTCTTTAAGGTTAGCTATAATGGAAAATCATCCCCAAATATTTTTGGCCAAGATGTTTTACTCATTCATGCCCCTCGCTTTAATCGAGCAGAAGGTCCAGGACATTTTTGCAGTGGGACAGGTAGTTCAAGACGTTATCTTTGTCCTAGAAACGCAGTCGCTTATACATTATGGAGCGATATATGGGAATGAGGTTAAAAGGTAAGCTTATTATCTGGAGTGGTCTTTGCGGGGGAGGATAGAAAAAGAAACCCTAACCTTAACGTAAGGGTTGAGTTAGGCCTGTGCTTGGGCTAATGTTACAGGGTATCGCCCCCCTGCCCTACGGAACCCCCCTTTGCCATGTCTCTGCTCACCATTACCAACCTCCACGCCCGCCTCACCGCCGAACCTAACACGCCCATCCTGCACGGCATTAACCTCACCATCAACTCTGGCGAAGTGCATGCCATTATGGGACCCAACGGTAGTGGCAAAAGCACGCTGGCCAAGCTCATTGCTGGCCACCCCAGTTTTGAAGTGACCCAAGGCGATATCGCCTACAACGGCGAGAGCATCCTTGAATGGGAAGCCGACGAACGGGCAAGGCGTGGTCTGTTTTTAGCCTTTCAATACCCCACCGAAGTACCTGGTGTCAGCAACGAGGCTTTTTTACGCCTTGCCTACAACGCCAAGCTTGAAGGCTTGGGCGAACCTCCCCTAGATGAAACGGCGTTTAAAGCCTACTTGGCCACCAAGTTGCCGATGGTGGAGATGCGAGAGGACTACATGCCTCGGCACGTGAACACAGGCTTTAGCGGTGGCGAAAAAAAGCGGAATGAAATCCTCCAAATGGCCGTGCTTGAACCCACCGTGGCCTTTTTAGACGAAACCGACAGCGGCCTAGACATTGATGCCCTCCGCATCGTGGCCAACGGTGTCAACCTGTTGCGTCACCCAGAGCGTGCCGTGGTGATGGTAACGCACTACCAACGCCTGCTGAATTACATTGTGCCAGATGTGGTACACGTGCTGGCCGCTGGCCGTATTTTGCGTAGTGGCGACAAACAACTCGCCCTTGAGCTTGAAGAACGTGGTTACGACTGGTTGCTTGAAGAATGTGGCATCACGCCAGAATCGCAAGCCGCCGACCGCATGGCCAACGTGTAAGGATGCCCACCACCATGCTCAACACCGCCACTTTATTGAGTGCCTCGCCCCAAGCGGGTTTGGCCACCACCCTTGCTCATCTGCACCAACAAGCTGCCGTGGTACCCATGCCCACGTGGCGACAACTGGCTTGGCAACAAGCCCGAGTCGTTGGCCTACCCAGTGCCGACTATGAAGCGTGGAAGTACGAAGACCGCAAACGCTGGTTGGCTCCCGCTTGGCAGTTGTGGCACAACACCCTTGCCCCCAAGCAAGTAGATGCCCTTGGCGACTGGCTCGCTTCTGATCGCATCAGCCAAGACAGCCCTGCCGACACGGCCTTACTGGTGATCGCCAATGGTCAACCTGTCCCCCAGTTAAGCGACCCCGCCGTGCTGGCGTGCCTGCACCCCGCTACCGATGCGACCCTAACCCCTTGGGTACAAGCCGTTAGCGACGATAACCCCGCCAGCCTTCTGGCCGATGCCATGGCTTTGGCACCCTTGGCCAGTTGCCCCCAACCATGGGAACTAAAACTTGAAGCCTCGCTCAATCGCCCTGTGCGTGTGGTGTTTGCCGTTTGTGCCGCCTCTGCCGAGCAACCCTTGCCCTCTGCTGCTTGGTGTGTACCTGTGTTGGCCGTTACGCTTGCCCCGCACGTACAAGCCAATGTGGCCGTGGATGTGGTCAGCCTCCCTCCTGTGCAAGCTCCCACCTCGGTAGAGGCGGGTGAGGTGCAACCCTTGTTGGTGTCGCCGTTGGTCTTGGTCAACCAAGCCGAAGCCTCGGAGCTAAGCCTACTTAAGTTACCCCGCACACACGATGCTAACCTGCACGTGGCTGCTCGCCTAGCCGAAAATGCCCAATACCATGCCCTTTCGTTAGCGGTGTTTGACGAAATTGCCCAGTATCGCCATGTAGAACAACTTGTGAAACAAGGCGAGGGTTCTCATGCTCATTCTACAGGGTTGACGCTGCTACACCACAAACAGCGGGTGCATCACCATATGGCGGTGGCGCACCATGCCCCTAACACCACCACAGAGCAACACTTTAAAGCCCTTGTGGCCAACGAAGCCATCAGCGAGTTTGACGGCACGCTCATTGTTAAAACAGGTGCCGATGGTACCGATGCCAAACAGCTTAGCAACAACATTTTGCTCAGCCAAAAGGCCAAGGCCTTTGCTCGCCCGTGGTTGCAGATTGATGCCGACGATGTGAAGTGCGCCCATGGTGCTACGGTCGGCCAGCTTAACGCTGACGAGGTTTTTTACCTACGTAGCCGTGGGTTACGCCCAGACCAAGCTCGGCAAGCCCTGTTTGGGGGCTATGCCTTGGCTGCCATTACGCCAGAACACCCCGTAGTGGCGGTGTGGCAACGCTTGATTGAAACGCAAACCCGCCTGACCCTTGAGCGCATGATTTGCCCTGGTACCACGTGCTAGTGGTACCTTTGGGTATGTGTCTAGTAGCTATGTTTTTAAACAATGTAACACTTTAGCAAGAATAAAAAACTTGTTTTTTATTACAATGTACATTTTGATAATGAGTTTATCTTTTTTAATAAAGGAGTTAGAGATGAGTTACGTTAATGGTTTAAATGAACGACAGTTCAAAGACAACTATCAAGTTTTAGTCAACTTTGTTAATAGCCGTGATGATATTGTTTTGGAAAATATAGCTAACCTTAAAGAGTTTGAAACACTTTTGTAAGTGCTTGTGAGATGTGAAGTAAGGGTTCATTCAATGCCCTAATTCGTGATTTTAACCATGACCAAGACTGTTCAATAGGGTTGTAGTCGGGGCTATAAGGGGGCAAAAACAGAAGACCAATGCCTGCTTCCTCAAACAATACCTTTAGCCTTGGGCTTTTGTGAAA
>JBIKUS010000005.1:0-36145 GCA_044347425.1 Vampirovibrionales bacterium
AGCGGGTCATCTTCCCTGATGCGTTTATTGCGTTAGATTATATGGTGCATCGCCTTAACGGCGTGGTGGCCAACTTGTTGGTGTATGAGGCTAACATGACCCGTAACCTCAACGTGTACGGTGGGGTGATTTTTACCCAGCGGGTACTGCTCACCTTGGTTGAGGCTGGGATGCCAAGGGATGAAGCCTACCGAGTGGTGCAAGCCCACGCCCATACCGCTTGGAATAACCCGACGGGCGACTTTAAAGCGGCTCTGCTGGGGGATGAGGGGCTGCGCCCTTGGGCTAGCGAGGCTACTCTGGCGGACTGCTTTAACCCCCAAGCCTACCTCACCCATGTGGAGGCGATGTTTGAACGGTTTGCTCCGCTGGTGGTGGAGGCGAAACCCGTGGCAGTAAGCGTATGAGTAGCGGTTGGCAACAGGTGATTGCTCCGCCCTTACCCGCTTTGGGCGAGGCAGACAGGGCGACATTGCAAGAGCTGATAACGCAAGGCGAGGCGGTGCTGGCCACCAAGCAAGCAGGCAAAGGCCGCATGATTGGCGATTGGCAGAGTGTTGAAACCGTGTACGCCGTGGTAGAGATTGAGGCGTTTAAAGCGTGGCGCACGGCGTGCATTACTTGGTTGCAGGGGCTGCCCGCTACCGACGACGCACTTACAGCCCTTGAGGTGTTTTGTAGAGAGTGTGCTAGGCCACAATACCCCGAAGCCTTGGCTGGGGTTAAGCTGCTACGCCAATGGGCCAAGGGCTAGTTCTGGGTTTTAGCACAAACTATTTGTTGCTTGTTTTTATGCAAGCATTACTAGGCTTAACTTTTATACGACACACACCTTTAGGGGGCTATGGCTTTATGATTCCTGGATTTGGGGCAACAAGAAGTTTAATTACCGATACCCTTTTACCTGCGGCTAAAAATGCGAGTGGTTGGGTTGCTGACCACGGTGGTACACAAGCAAGCAATTATGTCATGAGCCACGGTGGGAATGCAGTTAAGCAACAAGCACAACATATGCTATCGCAAGCAAAAACCTATAGTGTAACGGGAGCTGTACTGCTTAACCCACGCATTAGCGCTTCGGTATTAGCGGGTGGTGCGGGGCATCATTTAGCCCATACCCCACAAGCCATTTCTCGTATGGCGCATGTGGCTAGTGGTGCGATTGATACGGTAGGCCATGTGAGCAATGGCGCCTTGGGTATCGTGGGTGGCCATATCCCCGATTTGGCTCTACCCGTGAAAGCTGTACTCAATGCTGTTGACCCCTCCATTTTACTACACAACCCTGTGTATGGTACGGCTTCTGCACTTACCATTTTAGGGGCTGGTGCAGCTGGTTATGTATTGACTGGCCCTACAACACAAATTGCCCGAGAAAATTTAGCGAAACACTTGCCTCAGGGTGTTGGTAATACTTTTAGGTTTATTGCTGACGATCTTCCTGTGGGGAACATTCCTTTACTAAGCAAATGGCACAGGCAGGCTAACCATTGGTTAGCTAATACCGCTGAGCTTGGTTTAAGCAAAAAATTTCAGCAAAGTTTTGCTACCGCCGCCGCCGATGTAGCCAGCAACGGCCACTTGCCCCTCATGGCTCAGTTAAAGCGGCAGGCCTTCGAAACCGCTACCAACCTAGCACCTTTACCCAGTGTGGATAAAGGCATTCGTGAGGCTGTTGCTGCCTTACCAGAAGCCCTGCAAAAGCAAATACTCCCCAACGCTACCGACCCGCTAGACGCAAACGCCCTAGCTAGGTGGTTTGAGCTAGCCCCAGACAATGCGGTGGCTACGTTAAAAAAATTGAAACCTGATACGCCAGAAGATATTGCTTTTGTAAAAAATGAGCTTAAAACCCAAGCCTCTGTATTAAACCAAAGCATACGAGACAGACAGGCTTCTCTCCTTACCACAGGCACTCCAGAAAATAAGCAAGCAGGTTTGGAGCAGTTGGTACGAGACGTTGAATACACCCTAAAAACACAATACCCCGAATTGGCAGAGCTACATCAGCTTAAATTGCAGGCTCCACCTTACAACGCAACGGGTAAGCCAACGTCTCAACAAAAGTTGGATTCATTACTTGAGACGCTAGGCCAAACAGACAATTTAATTACTGATGACTTTGCACTTAACAGGCTTAAACCGTTAACCGAACCCTTTGCCCAATTGGTAGAGACCCTACCAGACGATTTAGTCACTTATGAGGCTGTAGCTCAAGCATCTGCCAAGGCCTTTAAAGAAGCTAATGCAAGGCAACTGGTTATTGATAAAGAGGCCAAACTGTTTACTCAACGGTTACAAGAAGGTGCCGAAGACTTTTTAGCAGAATCAGCTATTGGTAAAAACTTTATTGATGGCAGTAGCTTTGCAAAGCGGGTAGCACGCCGTAAAGCAGCCCGAGAAGAAGCCCTGAAAGCGGCCATGCAGTTGCCTCTGCCAGAGAATTATTTTGGTGGACTCTCCTCTAAAAAAGTAGCCAATGCTGGTTATTTGAGAAATCAACTAACCGATGTTGCGTTAAGTGGCGATACCAGTAAACAACAAGCCCTAAGAACATTGATAAAAGAGTATGCAGACAAGCCAGGCTTTGAATATTTAACGTCACAACAAATTGATGACATGGTAGCAAAACTGGCTGCCGACCCAACGCTAAGGCCAGAATTGGGCGATGGCACCGTACGGTGGGTGAAAGACACTACGGGCATCAAACAACCTGAACTTAAAGCAAATAATAATGACTCTCCCGCAGAAGCCCTTATAAAAAGGCTTAGAAACAAAAGGATAAAAGCTCAGAATGAAGCCTTGGGTGATGCCCCTAAGCCTGTTGAGCTACCTAACGCCAAAGCCCTTGAAGGGGTAGAAGCAGGGGTACAAAAAGTGAAATTAGGCGAAACTGCTTTATCTAACCTCAAGGATGAGATTACGGCTGCAACTGATCCTAGCACGCCTCTAGGCCAATTAACGGCCAGTATTCTTAAAACCGATGCCGACAATCCCTTTAAAAAACCACCACTTTCATGGGATAAGCAATCCTTACAAGCATTACGCCACCATGTTAGCAAAGGTATAGGCGGTATAGGTGGTGTTGATATTGCCTTCTTTGACACCGCCCCAGTCTCAGGTATCAAACAGGCTGTACAGAACCTTCCGCTCGAAAAACAGGCTAAATTAACCAACCTTGCCCTAGGCTATTTTAAAGATAAAGGCTACAGCTTCCCAGCTTTAATAGGCATGGCAGAACAAGGGACTTCTGTCACGCAACTTAACCGTGATGCTAAATCAATACTTGCTGCCCTAGAAGGTCTTGGTCTAGATACTGCTAAATTAGCTCGTTATTATGGTCTTGAAATCAGTGTACCTAAGGCGACGGTACCAGTACCCGCTACAACATCTCAAGATATTATTCAAGCTCATACTTCTGTAGATCTCAACACCATCCCCAGTCCAACCCCAGCGAGTAAACCCCAAAGGAACAATTGGTTGATGCGAGCCATTGAACAAATGGGGCAACAACCCGAAAAGCCCTTAATTGAAAGGTTACGTCAACCCAAGGATTAACTATAAAGCCTGCCCCTCAAGCCAAGCAAAGCCCACCCCTGTGGGGGTGGGTTTGTGCTACACTAGGCACGCACCCTTCACACTCCCCAGCCGTGGCCACGCCCTAACGCACCCATGCCCACCTTAGCCCCCCCCGCCGACACCGCCCCTACCATGTTTGACGTTTCGCAAGCCCCGCTGTTGCGCCAGCTCACCCTTAGCCAACAAGTGGGGCTGTTGCAGCAGTTTGCTCTCATTCAAGAAGCCGACCGCCTGATGCAACCCTTCCGCACGGTGTTGGCACTGCAACCTAAGGCGCACCCCGGCACCGAACGCCGAGCCATTACGCCCCTCACCCCCTCTACCAAGCGCAACAACCTGTTTTACAAGCGCGAAGACCAAACCATCATTCGAGCCTACAAAGTGCGTGGTGCCTTTACAGGCATGAAGCGAGCCATGGAAACCCTCGGCGAAACTCGTTTTTTAGCCGTATCTACAGGCAACCACGCCTTGGGCATGCTTAAAGCCGCCGAATTGTTGCGCCCGCAGACGGTTCAAATCGTCGTGCCTACCAACGCCAGCGAAGTGAAACTACGGCAAATCAACAGTAAAATCCTTGGTTTGCGTCACAAAGGGGTCGAGGCCAGCATCATCAGCCTTGGCGATACCTTTGACGAAGCCCGCAATTGGGCGTTAGAGCAACAACTCACGGGCGATGGCACCTACGTCGACCCCTACAACCACCCGTGGACGGTGGCGGGGCAAGGCACCATCGGGCTAGAGCTTTACCGCCAACTGTTGCCCCTACTGGCCGATCGCCCCGAGGTGAGCGAGCTGGTGTTAATCTGCCCCATTGGCGGGGGAGGGCTACTGGCAGGCACGGCCACGGGCTTGTCGTTAGCTTCGGCGTATGATGCTCGCTTTGCCAACATTAAGCTACGCTATGTGGGCTTGCGCCTGCAAAACCAAAGCACCAAATACGGCGATGCCGTGCGAGTGAAATACATCGCTCCTGCCAACGAAGCCACGATGGATGCCCTTGCCGTTGAACGTCTTAAAATGAGCGACGAGCAAATGGCGCACGGTATGCTGGGCGTTTATTATGATTTGCACGAGAAAGTAGAAGGCCCCTGCGCCGCCACATGGGCATGGGCGCAACACCGAGACGACTTGGCTCCCACGGCTAGCAGGCTGGTGGTGTGTGTGATGAGTGGCGGTAACGTCTCGCACTTCCCTGGGCATTAACACCGTTTTACCCTCTCCCCTCGGGAGAAGGTGCTGCGAAAGCAGCGGGTGAGGGTCATAAGAATCAGCAAAAAAGATGACCCTCACCCTGCCCTCTCCCAGAGGGAGAGGGTGTAAGTGGCGCATTGCCTTAGCCCACTGGCTAGGCTACACTACACGGTATGATGAGTGTTTCGCCTCCGTTGCCTGCCCCACCCCTTACAGTGCCTGCCCCTGTGCCTAGCCTACGCCACAACAAGGCGTTTATGTTGTTATGGTGGGCGCAAATAGCCTCGCAACTGGCCGACCGCATTATTTTTGTCGTGTTTGTGGCTCTTATTGCCCAAAACTACGGTAATAATGAAAGTTACACCAGCTACCTCTACGTGGCGTTTACCATACCCGCCATAGCACTTACGGCCGTGGCTGGCGTGTTTGCCGACCGTTGGCCGAGGCGCACCACGCTGGTGGTGACCAACCTTGCCCGTGCCGCCCTGATGGCGTTGGTGCCTTGGGGTGTGTCGCATGGGCTAACCAGCTTGTACGCTATGGCGTTTTTGCTTTCTACGGCCACACAGTTTTTTGTACCTGCCGAAGCGGCCACCATACCTACCTTGGTGAAACAAGAGCAGTTGGTGAAGGCCAATTCTATGTTTACCACCACCATGATGGCTTCTGTGATTGTGGGGTTTGCCTTGGGCGACCCACTCATTAACCTGATGAGCCTTGCTCACGTGCATTGGGGTATCTTGGGTTTGTTTTTGCTGGCGGCGTGGTTGGCTAGCCGCATACAGGCTCCTCAGTTGGATGAACCCGCCCATGTGTCTACTTCCTCAGCTCAGGGCTTGGGTACGGTATGGCATGATATGGGTGAAGGCTTGGCCTACTTACGCCAAACCCCACGGGTGTATAAGCCTATCGCCTTGCTTGCTTTGTTGTTTTCTACCGTGGTGGCCTTAAGTATTGTGGCCATTGGCTTGGCCAAACAGGTACTTTACGTGGATGCGACACTGGCCGCCAGTAAGTTCTCGTATTTAATTGCGGTGAGTGGGTTGGGCATGGCCTTAGGGGCGTATCTTACCGCAAAACCCTTACACCACTGGCCAGCCGAACGCTTCGTGCCTTTAGGCCTAGGGTTAATGGGCTTTGCGTTGGTGGCTATGGCCTTAGTGGCCGTTGCGATACCTAACCTAGCCGCACCGTTAATTGCGACAGGGGCGTTTAACGTGGCAGGCATCACCGTAGCCGCTTTTGAGCTGACCCAACGCATGGCTTACACTTATGCAGGGGCAGGCTTGTTTGGGATAGGCGTGTGTATGGTGGCCGTACCCTTACAGGCGCAAATCCATACGGAGCTACCCACCGACAAGCGGGGTAAGGTGTTGGGTGTGCAGTTTACAGCGTTAAGTACCGCTTCTACCTTACCTGCCTTACTGGCGGGTTGGGGCAGCGAACATTGGGGCGTGTTGCCCATGTTGTTGGTGATGGGTCTACCGTTGTTGGGCTTGGCTCTCTTAGGCGTGTTTCGTCCTAACGCCTTGCTTTGCAAGGGTTAATAGCCAAAAGTATTCTTAAAAACCAAGCCGAAGAGCGGTAAGGTGGGGGCTAAAAACACCTAAAAAAGAAAAAATCGCCAACAAACGGAACGTCTCAAGAGCTAAAAACTTGAAAAACCACCACCATTAACCGACCAAGCCTCCGCTATTTTAAAAGATGAAGGGTATTAGGTGTTTTGTGACCCCACCAAGCCACGACAAAGTAGGAGGCCTTAAGCCTCAAAGTCTGTGGGGATGCCTTGCCCCCAACTTAAACGCAGTGCGTTGGCAATGGCCAAGAGATCAATCGCCTCTTGCAACAGAGCGGCCTGTACAGGTGTGATGTAGCCAGCCATAGCAAAGCCCATACCCACCAACGATAACACCATGCCGCCAACGGCACTTTGCAGCGCAATGCTACGAAGCCGATCGCTGATGTGTAGTAACTCGTCTACCTTAGCCAACGAGCTTTCCAAAATCACGGCTCCCGCCGCCTCGGCGGTAACAGAGCTGTGCTGGCCAAAGGCAATACCCACCGTGGCAGAGGCAAGGGCAGGCGCATCGTTAATACCATCGCCCATAAACAGGGTGGGGGCTTGTTGCGTTTCGGCGCGCACAATGGCCACTTTTTGTTCGGGGCTTTGCGAGGCTAGCGTCTCTGTAATACCCAGTAGCTTGGCAAGGTAGGCCACCTCTGATTCACGATCGCCCGAGACCAGCATAATTTTGTTAAACTGGTGCGAGGGCGAGAGATGGTTGATAAAGGAGTGACCCTCTGGGCGGGGAGCATCACGAAAACGAAGGGTGGCAGCGTACTGGCCATCCATCAAAAGGGTACACTCAAGCCCTGCCTCTGTTGGCGGTAATGCGGCGGCTAACTGTGGCTGGCTTTGCAACAGTGCCTTACGGTGGGTTACCTGTACGTGGTGGATGCCCACCGTGCCGCTTAAGCCTTTACCCGCTTGTTCAGCCAAGTCAACCGCATCCAGCAAGGGTAGGTTTTGAGCCTTAGCCGCCTGTAAAATAGCACTGGCCAGTGGGTGTTTAGAATAACGCTCTAAACTGGCAGCGGCTTGTAAAATACCCATAGCGGTAAAGCCCTCTGCGGGGAGTAGTTCGGTTAATTCGGGTTTGCCATAGGTGAGTGTGCCTGTTTTGTCAAAAATGGCGGTACGGCAAGTGGGCAACCGTTCCAACACGGTGGGGTCTTTTATAATAATGCCGCAACGTGCCGCCAACGAGATTGCCCCAATAAGGGTTACAGGTATGGCAATAAGTAAGGGGCAGGGTGTCGCTATCATCAATACCGAGAGGAAGCGAAGCGAATCGCCCGTGTAAAACCAAACCAGCCCCGAAATAACCAGTGCAAAAAGGCCAAACCAACCGCCCAGTTGGTCGGCCAAACGGCGCAACTGGGGGCGTTTTTGTTCAGCATCTTGCATAACGCCCATAATTTGCGCAAACCGAGAGTCTTGTGCGAGTTTTTCGGCTCGGACGCTAAGGAGGGTGTCGCCGTTAATAGCCCCCGACAAAACAGCGGAGCCAGGGGCTTTGGCCACCTGATACGGCTCGCCCGTGAGGTAGGCTTCATCCATACTGCCTTGCCCTGCTAGTACAACGCCATCCACGGGGGCGGTTTCGTGCGGATACACCAGTATCTCGTCGCCAAGGGCAATCGCCTCAAGGGGGATATCTTCTACTTTGCTGCCTTGTTTGCGATGCGCCACAGCAGGTAGCCGTTGAGACAAAGCTTGCAATACCGAAGATGCCCTACGCATGGCATACAGCTCAAGAGCCTGTCCGCCAGTGAGCATCATTAAAATCAGCACAGCAGCAAAATACTGCCCCAACAGGGTAGCCGCCACCAACGAGAGGATGCCTAAAAAATCTGCCCCCACGTTACCTTTCAACAAGTCTCGGGTAATCTCAACCAACAGGGGTGTGCCACCTAGTAGCAGCAGCACCACAAACGGACTATTTTTGGCTTCAATGGTTAAAACTGAAGGCAACCCCATCTTACTCAGTATAAAGTAGAGGGCCATAGTGAGGAGGCTAGCAAGCAATAATGCCATATGCCAACGAGAGACTAAGGGAAGGGATCGGGGCGAGGTGTTCATGGCTCAATACTAACGCACAGTTGGGGGAGGTAAGCAACTGGGCAGGTGTCGCTCATTTTTTAGCTATAGGCCGCTTGGGTGATGGGTTGATGGGTGACTCTCCCTTACACAGGTGAAAACAGGGCAAACTTTGCGTTGGTTAAGCGTAAAAGCGGTATGCTGATAATAGGACTTACGCAAAAGGCACTATCTTGGCCACTAATTTTGTCAAGATGATAACGATGTTTGTCATTTATTACGTATAAAATCCTCACATCTTATATCATCTTTTCTCATTATTGACTCAATCTAGTGCCTTCTGCGTAAGTCCTAATAAAGTGTACCGTTTACTAAGAGCCTTTGCCCGCCCATGTCATCGCCTAGCCTTAGCCCCAAACCCCAACGCAATAAACGAGCCATGCTACAACTAGGCTTAGCCATTGCCATCGCCATTGTTTGCGCCGTAGTGACGGTAGGGGCGGTGGTGATGCTACTGATGAATGTGAGCAAGCAAAGCGAAGGCATGGTGAGCGAAGCGCAAGAAGAAGCCCTACTGCTTAAAGAGCAACTAGACGAGCTTAAAGCCACCAGCGAGGCCGAACAAACCGCCACCGTGCCACAAGTGGTAACCACCACCGCCCTTGCGGCAGGTAGCCTACTACAACCTGATGATGTCACCCTTGCCAACCTGCCCAAAGCCCAAGCTAGTGCGGCGGGCTTAAGTAGTGTGAATGCAGCTGTAGGCAAAGTATTAACCACGCCCCTTGCGGCAGGTGAACCACTGCTCACCAGCCATATGGCCAGTGCGGGGGTGTTATCGGCACAGTTGCCCTTGGGTTACCGAGCCATTGCCATTGCGCTGGACCCCGTAGGCGGCCTTGGCGGTGATATTGTACCTGGGGCTTTTGTGGATGTATTGGTCTCAGTGACTCAACAGCAAAACGCTTTGCCTACGGTTAAAACGCTGTTACAACGGGCTAAAGTGTTAGGCATTAACAACCCTACAAGCCAACCTGCTGATGCCGCAAGGCAAGGCAAGGCAAGCCTTGTGGTGACCTTAGCCGTACGGCCAGAAGAAGCCGAAAAGCTTGCCTTAAGCCAACAATTGGGCGTATTTCACCTCAGTTTACGTTCACCTACCGATACGATGATCGCCGTCCTCCCTGGTAGCCAATTCCCCATGCTGGTAGGTGCCAAGGAGCGGAGCAACAACGCTGGGGCGGCCATGGTGGCCAACAACCCGCTGATGGGTAAGGCTAGTACTCGCAAGGTAAGCGTAGCTGCACCCACTGTTACCAGTGCGCCAAGCAACCCCCCTTACATCATGGAAGTTATTAAAGGAATTCAACGTGATTTGGTCAGTTTGCCCACAGTACATAAGGCCAGCAATTAGCCTCCAGCTGTGGTTGGTGTGTTGCTTAAGCGTGCAGATGCTTGCTTGTATGGGGCAGGTGGCTGTGGCACAACCTACCCCCGACCCTTTTGCCATGCGGTCGGCTCCTGCCCAAGCAGAGGCCGATGCCCCCCATCTAAGCCTGACGTTGCCAGCCAGCCAAAATGTTGCGCTTACCCAAGGCCGAGCCACCGTGGTGCAAGTAAAGCACCCCATTAAACGAGTGCTATTGGCCAACCCTTCTGTGGCAGATGTGGTACCCCTAAGCCCCACTGAGGTGATGCTACTGGGTAAAATGCCAGGCAATACCTCGCTGACGCTTCAAGACGATCAAGGCCAACGGGCGCACCTCACCCTGAGTATTACCCTTGATGCCAGCACCCTGTTAGAGGCCATTACCCTCCTCACCCCCAACGAGCCTGAGCTGGCCGTGCGCCTCACCCCTGATGCCCTTATCGTGAGTGGCCAATTGAGCAATGCCCTTGTGGCTAAGGAGTTGCAACAAGTGGCCGCCGCCTATGGCTACCGTAACGAACGCTACATTGACCTGACTCAAAGTCTCATGCCCCAAGTAGCCTTGGCCGTGAAGGTGGTAGAGGCTAACCGTAGCGTGCTACGAGAGATCAAAACGGGCTTCGGCATCACGGGTGACAATAATGTGTTTATCACTAAGTTAGATTCTATTTCACCACAAGAGCGTTTGGTACAGTTAGGTAAATTACCTCTAGGTGGGTTTGATAAAACAGGCGGCTTGTTTACTGCCGTAGGGGCGCAAATAGCCAATGGGCTTACCTTAGAGGCTCGCTTTGAGCTATGGGAGCGTGAGGGCAAAGTCAAACTACTGGCCGAACCTACCCTTGTGGCCACCCACGGCCACGAAGCCAGCTTTTTAGCAGGGGGAGAGTTCCCCATTGTAACGGCGGTGAACCAAAACGGCACGCCTGTCATCTCGTTTAAGGAGTTTGGCATTAGGCTGAAGTTTACGCCCAAAATATCGCCTAAAACAGGCCGTATTGAGCTACGCATTGAGCCAGAAGTCTCTAGTATTGACCCGTCATTCTCGCAAAGCACACCTACAGGCCAGAGTATTGTGGGCTTAGCTACCCGTAAAAGTGATACCACCCTTGAGTTGGGCAACGGCGAAACCTTTATGATGGCAGGTCTGCTCACCCGAGATGAGCGAGACAGCCTGCAAAAAGTACCTTGGATAGGCGACTTACCCATCTTGGGGAGCTTGTTCCGCAACTCTAGCCGAGATCGCCTCGACCGAGAGCTGTTAATTGTGGTAACGCCCACCGTGGTACAACCCAAGTCCTCACCACCGCTTAGTTTGGGTTTGCCTCCTGCTGCCAACCCTACAGCCATGCCTATCATGCCTACAACTCCCACCTTCCAAGGTAGTTACCCTACCCCATTGCCTCCACCTCAGTCCTTGGCGTTACCTAAGGCTACTGCAGATAACTTTACCGTGTTGCCCTCGCTTAACTTGCCCCCCGTATCACCTGCTAAAGCCATTATGCCATTGCCGCCACTGCAAGAGCGTTGGGTACAGCCTAGCCCTACGCTTAGCCCTGCGACAAGCTCAGCTTTACCTGTTGCAAGCCCTAAGCCGTTGTGGGTATTGCCCGCTTACGGGCAGGCTATACAAGCTACCAATGCCACCATGGGCTTACCTACTGCGTCCCCCTATGTTTCGCCTTTACCCTTAGGGGAGCCAACCACACCATGACCCATCCCGACAATAACTTACCCACTGCCGTCCTCATTTACGAAGAAGTTGCCCAACGTAACCTGATGGTGGCTGCTTTAGCCACCACGGGCGATGTTAAACTGATTGGAGACACGGGTAACCCCATTTATGGCTACGATTTAATTAGGCGTAACCTACCCGCAATAGCCTTTGTAGAATTGCGGCATGATGTTGCTGCCACACTTGAGTTGGTGCGCCGTATTACCACCTACGTTAAACAGACGTTAGTGGTGATTATTGGCCCCCCACCCAGTGATGGCTTATTACGCGAGTGTATGGCCGCTGGTGTGCGAGACTATTTAACCCTACCGCTTGCCCCAGACCAGTTAGCCCAACTGCTGGCACGGCAGCGGGCTAGCCTTAACCCCAACCTTCAACCCACCGACGATTCGGCGGGGCGATTGGTAACGGTGTACAGTAACAAGGGGGGGTTGGGTAAAACCACCATTGCTATCCATGTCGCTACGGCACTGTCAACCGTGTTGCAGCAACCCGTGGCCTTGGTTGACCTTAACCTGCAATTAGGCGATGTTACCACGTTTTTGGATATTAGCCCCAAGCAAACCATTGTGGATATTGCCCGTAACCTTAACCGTGCCGATGAGACGTATCTGCGTAACTCCTTACACAGTTTGCGCCCCACACCCCATAGCCACTTGTACGTACTGGCCGACCCCGCCGATGTTGAAGATGCCGACGATATCACCTCCACGCAAATTAACTCGGTACTCACCTTACTTAAGGCTACCTTCCCCTTTGTGGTGGTAGATGCCCCCAACACCATTGATGCCCGTAGTGTTGTCTCGTTGGATATGGCCGACGATATTTTGCTGACCAGCATCGTCAACTTGCCGTGTATACGTAGTACGCAACGGGTGATGGCCTTGTTTGAACGCCTTGCTTACCCCGACGATAAAATTAAACTGCTGATTAACCGCCACGTTGCCAGCGATGAATTGACCCTGGCGGATGTAGAACAAGCCCTAGGCCGTGGTGTGTATGCTACCTTGGCCAACGATTATTTTAGCGTGATTAAAAGCATTAACCGTGGCATTGTGTTACCCCAGTTAGACGAAAGCTGTGAGCTTTGGGGACAGTTTATGACCATGGCACAACGCTTAGCGGGCGTGTTACCTGCTACTTCGTTACCACCCATGTTGCCACAACCCAGTAGAGCGGAGGCTTCGCTCCTGTCTCGGTGGTTTCCCTCGCTGGTAAAGGGTTAGGCTATAGCTGAGAATTTGGCTGTAGCTTCAGGATTTACTTGCTGTGCAGTAAGTTCCGTAAATAACTGCTTAAGCACGTTGTAGCCTGCCATAATACCTTCTGACCCTTGCTTATCATTAGGAGCTTGGTAGGCGTAGCGTGGGGGTGACTGGCTCACTTGCCTTAGGGTGCCACCGTCAAGCTCAACGTTGGGTAGGGTCACTTCGGGGTAGGTGGCCAAGTGGTCTCTTAGGGCTTTGTCTGCATTGCCAACGGCAGTAAATAAGCTAGGGTAGTGGGTGCCTTTACTGCCTTTGAGCAAATCAATATCGCCCATGGTATCGCCTGCGGTAAAGGTAATAACAGGTGCCTTGCCCGTGATGTTGGCTAGCGTGGTGGGTAGTTGCTCAAGCGAATAAGCTTTGTTAAAGGGGACTAAATTATAAGAATATAAAGTATTCCTACCCTCAGGGTTAAGGGCTTCGCCAGTTTGGGTAACATAATTTTGGGTTTGAAACGTGTTGGTTACAATGTCACCGTAAGAAGCTGGATAACTTTCTGCTAAGCGGGTTGTTAAACCTTTTAATATCGCTTGGTGTTGTTCGTGATGAGTGTCACTCAACCCCTTTAATACCACCACACCATGCACACTATGTGGGTTGGTTGGCAAGCAAGTACGTACCATTTAATACGTGATGTTTTACAACCTCGGTAGCTGGGAAGATGACTTCTCTCTTCGCATCAAGCTCATCAAGAATAGTTTGTTTTACGTAAGGGATGCGGTTGGCCAAACCTTGGTTGAAAAGTTCGTCTTCAACCAAGCCGTCAGGGGTTGCTATTTGTCTGCGTATACCCCCCAACGATGTCAACACATCAGGCATGGGCAATGCATCCTGCTGAATAGACTGGTCAATATTTTCGGCGATGTTGTTGGTAATATAATGGAGAGGGATGCCATCTTCTCTCAGGGTTTTTACTAAGCTTTTTGCCGAAGCTGCTAGCCCTTCTGTCAGCATGGTGCCATCCACATCAAAGCCCGTGTACACAACTGGCAGGCCAGTTTCAAGTCTTTTGTGAATTAGGGGGCGTAAATGTTCGTAAAGGGGTTCTACACCATTGCCAAAAGTTGTGCGTTGTTGGGCTGTTGGGGTAATACGTGTTGTTAGCATACGAGTGGCAAGTCTTTCAAAAATAAAGGATAGTTGAATTGTGTTGAAGTATGCCATACTAAAAACGAACCAGCCCCTGGATTGCGCTAAACCCTTGACCAAACCCAGCACCCGTAGCGTATACTAACCATGGGAGTCTTTGATAACGTTTCCCGAGTGTTTGTTTGCGACAAAGGTGTTTCTCATGTCTGATTTCAGTTTTAAACTACGTAAAGGTGACCTCGAGTTAGAAGTAAGCAGCACCGAAGCTACTTTTATTGAGGCTCAACTCACCACATGGCGCAACGCCCTGCTTAACGACAAATCTGCCCCACCACAACAAGCATCCGCTGGCGAAGCTACCAAGGGTTAACCTACATGCCCCACCGTTGCTTTAAGTTGTGAAAGAGTGTTGCCATGCCCACCCAGCCCCTTTACCGTTTTGTGTTACGCCAAGGCTTGCTTGAACTTGAATTAGCTTGCGACGACGTTGCTCTCATTCAACGCCAACTGGCCGAGGTGTACCAACAGCACTTTATGGCATGGCTGGGTGCGCCCTCTTTGCCGCCAGTGGCAACCGCACCCCCTCAACCTAAAGTCCCCTCACCCGTGGTTCAAGAAGCATTACAACCTCCTGCTAAAGCTTTGCCACAAGAGGAGATTGCTCTGCCGCCGCCTGTTGCCCCTGTTGTGGCTAGCGCACCTGAGCCAAAACCTCAGCACCTTGCAGCTGTTATGGAGGATGAAGCTGTGGTGATTGAGGTCACCTTGCCACCACCCTCCACACCCCTGCCTCCCGAACCCTCGGCACCTGTCACCCTCTCTGTGCCTGAGCCTGTTGAGCCAGAAGCCGAAAACGACGACGACAGCCTTGAGGCAGCCTTACAAGCCCTTGAAGCTGACTTAAGCCAAGAGACGATCAATGAGACCTCTCCCCCTGCTCAGTTACCCGTTGCTGAAGCCTTGCCCCTGCCTGTAGTGGCTGATGTGCAGGCCAAGACTCAGCGTGCGGAAGGGTTGGATGCTTTGTTTGATGTCCCAGCCGTTTCTCCTAAGGCTCAACCCCAGATGCTGCCAACCCCTACTGTGGTGCAACCCAAAGGTGACTTGGCGCAAAGTACGCTGCCAATCGCTAACGAAGATGTCGACGACGCTGACGATGATATCCTCAACGCCTTGGCTCACCTTGATGATAACTCGCTCGACGAACCTTATGATGACACGGATCCCATGCCCCAAGAAGTCGCCCGAGAGAACCAGCTACACACCACGTTTGCTAGTTTTGAGGCGATGATAGAAGCCTGCCCACCCGAAGCCCCGCGCGACCACCTGCTATGGGCGGCTTATTATCTGCAACAGGTTGAACAAAGCGGAGCCTTTACCTTGCAAGGCCTTAATGGCTTACTCAATGAGGTAGGCTTGCCCCGAGCGAAACATGCCACCCTTGCTGCCTTGCTAGATGAAGCCTTGCTTGAGGTAAAACCCGATTTAACAGGTACTGCTGAGGCGACTGATTACAGCCTAACCCCTCAAGGCGTTGCGCTAATGAGCCAATTGCTTCAGCAGAGCGTGTTAGCTTAACGCTTGGGTAAAAATGTCCTAGGCGTCTCTGTACAAACCTGTGTTTTTATGGTGAACTGATAGTTTAGTAATGAGGTGTGCCTCACCTTGGTTGTGTTGTGTAACATGGGGCTAAACCCAAAGGAACGATGTGCATGATGAGCACCGTATGTGATACAAGCTGGATGATTGGCGGCCCGCAAGGTAGCGGTGTCGACTCATCGTCAACATTATTTGCCCGCGCCATGGCCGTTGCTGGCTACTGGATTTACGGCAAACGTGAATACCACTCCAATATTAAAGGGAAGCATAGCTACTTTCACTTGCGGGTTAAAACCACGCCCGTCAACTCGTTTGTGGACCCTGTACACCTACTGGCCAGCTTTGAAGACACCACGGCCACCATCCACAGCCACGAAATCGTCCCCAACGGCGCACTCATCTACGACCCCAGCATCACCAAGCCCGAACACCTCGAGATGGATGCCTCCGTTAAGTTGTTCCCCATTGACTACGATGCGTTGCTTTCGGTCATGGCCGAAGAATCGGGTAAGCCCGCTGCCAAGCTCACCATCATGAAAAACACCATGACCATCGCCGCCTCGGCTGCGTTGTACGGTGTGGACATTGCTGATGTTAAAACCGCCATTGAAGGCCTCTTTACAGGCAAACGTGCCAAGCTCGTCCCCATGAACGTTCGGGCTGCCGAATTGGCCTACGAAGCCGTTGCCAAAATTGACGGTTGGGACAGTTTTGCCTACCGCCTAGAACCTGTGGTGGATCGCCCCGAGGCTGGCTCACGCTTACTGATGAACGGTGCCGCTGCTTGCGGTATGGGTAAACTGAAGGCGGGTTGTCGCTTCCAAACCTACTACTCCATCACCCCCGCCGTGGACGAGTGCATCTACCTAGAAAATCACCCCGAATACGGCATTATCGTGTTTCAAGCCGAAGATGAGCTGTGTGCCATTAACATGACCAACGGTGCCGCCTACACGGGCGCACGTGTGGCCACCGCCACCTCAGGGCCGGGCTTCTCGCTGATGGCCGAAGGGATTGGCTGGGCAGGCATGAACGAAGTGCCTAGCGTTATCTTCAACTACATGCGTGGGGGGCCTTCCACAGGTCTTCCCACCCGTAACGAACAAGGCGACCTGTTGTTTGCCCTGTTTATTGGCCACGGCGACTTTCCTAAAATTGTGATGGCACCTGGCGACAACCACGAATGTTTTGAAGATGGCTTCAACTCCTTCAACTTTGCCGAACAGTACCAAACCCCTGTTATTGTGTTGGTAGACAAGGCCTTGGCCAACGCTACGCACACCATACCCAAGTTTGATGACGCTAACCTTTACATCAACCGTGGGCTGTTGGCTGGCACACCTGAGTCGTTTGACCCTGCCGACCCTGCCACTGGCCTCACCAAGTACAAACGGTTTGAATTGACCGAAGACGGTATTTCGCCCCGTGCGTTGCCTGGTACGCCTGGCCGCATCCACTGGTTGACAGGCGACGAGCATACGGAAATCGGCTACATTACCGAAGACCCCGCCACCCGCATCGCCATGATGGATAAACGCCAAGCCAAGTTAGACAAAGCCGCCGCCGAAATCCCCGCCGAGTTTCAGTACAACATCTTTGGCCCCGAAGAGGCTGACCTCTCGTTGGTGGGCTTTGGTTCGACCAAAGGCACCATACTCGATGCGATGAAGGTGCTTGAAGCCGAAGGCATTAAAGTCAACTTCTTACAGTTGCGTATGCTCTCGCCCTTTCCCACCGAGGCCGTTAAACGCTTTTTAGATAAAGCCAAACTGGCCACTTGCCTAGAAGCCAACTTCTCTGGCCAGTTAGCCCAGTTGATTCAAATGCGTACGGGCTTTGCCTTTGATCACCAAGTGTTAAAGTACACGGGTCGCCCCGTCTCCGAGACCGAAGTGGTGGATACCGTGCGCCAAATCGTAGCCCAACAGTCAAGAAAGGTGGTACTAACCTGTGGCCACTAATGCTACCCTCCCCGTAAAACTCAAAGCCTTCCAGCTTAAATCAGACAAAACCCCCGATTGGTGTCCTGGTTGTGGCGACTTTGGTATCGTGAATGCGGTACAACAAGCCATTGCCGAACTGCAACTTGAGCCTTGGAACGTTACGTTCTTCTCAGGCGTAGGTTGTTCGGGTAAATCGTCGCAGTACGCACAAGTGTATGGTATCCACACCCTACACGGCCGTGTGTTGCCTTATGCCTTGGGTGCCAAAATGGCCAACCCAGCCCTTACCGTTATTGCCGCTGGTGGCGACGGTGACGGCTACGGTATTGGCGGTAACCACTTTATGCACGCTGGTCGTCGTAACGTGGATATTACCTACATTGTGTTCAACAACGAAGTGTACGGTTTGACCAAAGGGCAAGCTGCTCCTACGTTGCAGGTAGGTTTACAGCCAAAATCATTGCCTGCGCCTAACATTAGCCAAGGTATTAACCCGCTAGCGTTGGCCATTGGTAGTGGTTACACCTTTGTAGCACGTAGCTATTCGTTTGATGCTAAACATCTTCGTGAAACCATCATGAAGGCTATCCAACACCGTGGTGTTTCTATTGTTGACGTGTACCAACCCTGCCCCACCTACAACGACCTTCACCCCAAAGAATACTACATGGAGAAGGTGATTGAGAACGGTGCCGAGTTGCCACGGGTATACTACCTTGATGATACCGACTACGATGGCCGTGTGCAGAACCCTAACGATGCTCACGAAGTGAATGCCAAAAAAGTAGAGGCTATTCAACGGGCTTACGAGATTGAAGATCGTATCCCCTTGGGTGTGTACTACCAAATTGACTTGCCTACTTACGAAGATCGCTTGGGTGATAACCTGCCTGTGCTTAAAGGTAGCTCGCCTTTTGCTGCTGTCTATCATGATGAGCAAGGCCGAGCGACAACTGACCTTAGCGAAGCCATGGCTGAGTTTGTAGTATAAGCCACCACGTTTTATAGTTTATTCACCAAGGGAGAGCAACTTTGCTCTCCCTTGGTTGTTATAGCTAGTAGTCATCCTTATACGTTGCTGTTACTTGCCCTGTTGGTACTTATCCTTAAGGTCGCTTATGCTCACCCTATCTGCTTCTTATCCAATGGTTTCTGCCAGTGCCAGTGGTCATCGTGTGTTGTCAACGGCTGCCCCCAATTTCGGGGTTAATCAGTCACAAGGGTTAGGTATTCTAAGTAAACTGGCAGACCCTTTGCCTTTTACTCCAAATGAATTAAAAAAACTGACTGACTTTATCGGCCCTTTGGCTGAAGGCGAGAAGGTGCTTGATTTAGGGGCTGGCCTTAGTGGTTTGGCACCTAAGTTAGCCAAGGATAACCCTAGGGTTAAAGTGATTGCTTTAGACGATAATCCTAAGATTGTTGAACAACTTATTGAGGAGCATGAGGGGTTACCTAACCTTCATGCTGTTCAGGCTGATATGACCACTTCTCTTCCTGCTATCCTTCAGTATTGTTTTGATGCTGTCATGAAGGTACAACAACTGTTTAGGCGTTTGGGGCGTTGGATGGGGCTTATCCCCCCCCCTGATGTGAGTACGCCACCACGGCAAACGGGTCAGCGTCAGGGTATCCCACTAGCCGCCAATAGCCTTGACAAAGTAATTATGACACGCACTGCGCCAGAGAATAACATTGAACGGCAACAGCTACTTTGGCAGGTTTCAAGGCTCCTCAAGCCAGGCGGGGAGTTAATTATTGTAGGCACGCAACAACCACAAGGCGAGAAAGACACGATGTGGCGATCACCTGCAAAGTGGCTTAGTTTGCTCGAGAAGATGAGTGGTTTTTCAACAACAGTTGATACCACCCTTGGGGCTGAATACTTTGGCATTAAGGCCATTAACCCATAGGCAGCTTGCGTGTGTGTTGTTTATTTGACTCGGTGGGGTTATTCTTTGCCGATACCAGCACTGAGGCTTTGCATCAGGCCTCGTTGCCCTAGGGCGCAGAGTAGTACCACAGGTAGCGTTGCTAAGGTTGCTCCTGCCATTAAAACTGCCCAGTTGGTTGTTTCTCTAAAGCTACCTTTTAAGGCAGCTAGGGCAAGAGGTAAGGTTTGCATCTCGTCGCTAAAGGTAATAATCAGCGGCCACATAAAACTGTTCCAGCTGCCAATAAACACAAACAGAGCCACCGTTACCGTCATGGGTTGGGCTAGGGGCAAGGCAATGCGCCACCAATAATGCCACACAGAACAACCATCGAGGCAGGCGGCCTCCTCTAACTCGTGGGGTAGTTGGGCAAACCATTGGCGATAGAGCAAGACGGCAAAGGCACCAAACAAGCCTGGCACAATTAGGGCAGCATAACTATCGGCCAAGCCAAGGCGGCTCATCAACAAAAATAAGGGTACGACGTTCACCTGTGGCGGTATCATTAAGGTAAGTAGGATGAGGCCATACCATAGTTTTTTAGCAGGCAAGTGGCACCGTGCCAAAGCAAACCCTGCCATGGCCGCAAGTAGTACATGCCCTGCTGTGGTGACGACTGCCACCAAAACGCTATTGGCCGCATAACGAGCCATGGGGACTAAGTCAAACACGGCTTGGTAGTTGGCCAGTGTTGGATGGAGTGGCCACCACCATACAGCTTTGCCAGCAAGCACGTCAGCCGCTGGCTGGAGCGATAACGAGACCATTACCCAGAACGGTAAAGCCATCGCTATTGCACCTAGTAACAAACCACTACCAGCTAAGCGTTGCTTGTTCATGCTGGGTCGCCTTGCGTTTGATGTGCCTTGATGCGCCATTGCACCAGGGTAAGCCCTACCAGTAACACGGCTAACAGGTAGGCAATGGCACTGGCTTTACCCGCCGAATACCATAAAAAGGCCTGTTGAAATAACCAAAACACCAGCACTGTCGTCGCTTTGTTGGGTCCCCCTTGGGTTAGCAGATAAATCGCATCAAAAGCCAGCATCGCATGTATGATGGTCAGTAGCCCCACTACCCATAGCGTGGGTGCCAGCAAGGGCAACACAATCAGTCGTAATTGCCGCCAGCCTGTTGCACCGTCCAGTTCGGCGGCTTCAAGTACAGCGGGTGAGAGGGCTTGCAGACCTGCTAAGACTAAAAGTAGGGTGTAGCCCAAGGTTTTCCATACGTCTAGGGTGATGACACCAGCCAAGGCCGTGGGTGCTTGGTGTAACCATGCTTGGGGCGTTTGCACTAAGCCTAGCCAAAGGGCAAGCTGGTTAGCGAGGCCTTGTTCACCTTCAAACAACCACCCAAAAACCAAAGCTACTGCTACCATGGGGGTAACGTAAGGCATAAAGTAGAGGGTTTGCAAGGCACCCGCTAAGGTTTTGGCTTTGGGGCTTTGCCCTGCCAATTGGTACAACCACCATGCAAGCAACGACCCCAACACTAACTGTAAGCCCGTGGTAGAAACGACAAACACAGTTGTCGTGCCAAGCACTCGCCAAAAGTCGGGGGTGGTAAGGAGGTTGGTGTAATTACCTAGCCCCACAGGTTGTACAGCTGAGAGTAAATCCCATTGGGTAAAGCTAAGGCCAAAGCTTACCACTGAGGGAGCATACGTTAAAGCCAGCAAGCCCAGCACAACAGGAGCTACCATTAGCGCACCCCACCAAGGGTTTTGGCTCAACACGGGTGTGCGAGTGGACATGAGTGACCCCACCCTTGAGTGTTTACAACGAGGTACGCTTGCGTTTTTCTTCAATGGTACAGGTCAACGTGTCGCCCACTTGCAAGTCGTTAAACTTAACCAGCGAGATACCACATTCGTAGCCTTGAGCCACTTCTTTGGCATCGTCTTTAAAGCGTTTAAGGGTGTCTAAACCACCTTCGTGAATGACTTTACCTTGGCGTTCTACTTTGATTTTACCGATGCGTACAATTTTACCGTCTACCACCATACAGCCTGCTACCAAATTTTTACCTACGGTAAACAATTGGCGCACTTCTGCCATACCTGTTCTAATGACATGTACTTCAGCATCTAATTGGCCTAGCATCATGTCTTCAACTTTTTCTACCATATGGTAGATAATATCGTAGGTGTGTAAAATCAACCCTTGTTGTTCGGCGATGCGCTCGGCATTACCGTCGGGTTTTACGTTAAAGCCTAGCATCACGGCTTGGCTGGCAGAGGCCAACATGGCATCGGTTTCGGTCATATCACCTGTGGCAGTGTGGAGGATATTCACACCCACTTCTTCAGTGGCAAGTTTTTGCAGGGCTTGTTGTACCGCTTCAAGCGACCCTTGTGTGTCCGCCTTCAGAATAATACGCAATTCTTTCTTGTTATCATCCGCCAACGAGAGGGTCAAACCGCCAGCCATACGGGTACGTTGGCTGAGGCGTTCGTCACGCTGTTTTGTTTGCTCTACGTTGAGCTGTGCTTTAAAGGTTTTTTCATTAGCGATGACCTTAAAGCGGTCGCCTGCTTGGGGCACTTCTTTTAAGCCTAACACTTCAACGGGCGTAGCAGGGCCAGCTTCATCAACCCGTTGGCCGTAGTCGTTAATCAGCGCACGTACACGTCCACCCACCGAGCCTGCCAGCAGGTTATCGCCTACACGCAACGTACCGTTTTGCACCAATACGGTGGCAATAGGTCCTTTGCGTTTGTCTTGCTGAGCTTCAATAATGACACCTTCGGGCTGAGCAGCTGGGTCAGCCTTCATGTCTTTCAGTTCGGCCACTAAAAGTACCGTCTCTAGTACATCATCAATGCCTAATTTTTGCAGGGCCGAAACTTCAACAGCGAGCGTATCGCCACCCATTTGTTCGGTCATGAGGCCGTGGTTCATCAGTTCGGTTTGTACCCGTAGCGGGTCAGCAGAGGCTTTGTCAATTTTATTGATGGCTACAATAATGGGTATTTTTGCGGCCTTAGCATGGTTAAGGGCTTCAATGGTTTGAGGCATCACGCCGTCATCAGCGGCGACCACCAAAATGGCGATATCCGTCGCCATGGCTCCACGCATCCGCATAGAGGTGAAGGCTTCGTGGCCAGGGGTATCTAAAAAGACGATGCGCTTACCTTCTTTAACAGCGGTGTATGCACCAATACTTTGGGTAATACCCCCCGCTTCGCTATCCACAATGTTGTGGCGAGCTTCACGAATGGCATCCAACAATGTGGTTTTACCGTGGTCAACGTGGCCCATAATAGAGACGACAGGCGCACGGCTCACTAGGGTTGACGAGGCTTTATGGCGTACATCGTCGGTGGTGTCGCCTAGTACATCGGCCACTTCTACCAGCGAGAGGTCTGCTTTTTTCTCGGCTTCGGCTGGTATTTCAAGCTCCGTCGCCACAGAGAGCATCAAGTCAATGTTGAGGTTTTGGTTGACGGTAACAGGCACACCACGCATAAATAGCGTTTTAATGACCAAGGATTCTTTCTGCCCAATCAGGGTAGAAAACTCTCTTAGTGTCATGGCGTTTTTAAGAATAATGGGTTCAGCGGGGATAGCTTCCACAACCTCAATGGGGGGAGGGGCGATTTTGACTTGTTGCGCCACGGCAGGGGTAGGCTGGTGTTGCTGGCGAGCGGGAGCGGGTTGGTTTTGCTGACGGGCAGCATTGGCTCGTTGAGTTTGCTGGCGATTGGGTTGGTTACGGTTGCCAGCGTTTTGCCCTTGTGGGTTGGGGTTGGCGGGGCGTTGTTGCTGGCCACCAGAAGGTTGCGACCCACGTGGTACGTAAGCTCCACCTTGTTGCTGAGGGGCTTGCCCTTGGCGTGGTGGTGTTTGGGGTTGGCGTTGAGACTGGGTAGGTGTTGCGCTTTGCGAGCGTGATGGTTGCGTCGCTGCCGTTGATGGGGCAGGTGCCTGCTGTGGACGCTGTGCAGGCGGTGACACCACGGCACTTGGGGCAGGCGGGTTAACTGTCGTGGTAGTAGGTGCAGGTGCTGGCGTGGTAACGGCGGGTTTTACCGATACAACAGGCTTGGCTGCTTGAATAAACATAGCTTTAAGCTGTGCCGCCACGGCATCTTCAACCGTAGAAGAATGGCTTTTTAAGTGGACATCAAACTTGGCGGCCAAGGTATCTAGCACTTGTTTATTGGAGACGTTAAGGGCTTTGGAGAGGTCGTAAACTCTAATTTTAGTGGGGGCCACAGTCGGGGGAATCCTTGGGTTTGTTGGTAAGCAATGGTTTAACTATAACACCGTCAACAGGGTGTTTCAACGCTTTACTTATAAAGCGGGTTAGAGCTTTGAGCTGGGCTGCTTCGTCTAGTGGGTTGGTGGTTAGGTTACGGCGGGGCTGTTTGGCTTGCAACGTGGGCAGTAAACACGTTAAACCTGCACAACAATAGGCCGAGCGACCATGGTGGCCATGGGGTAAGGCCTCGGTTGCTGAACGTAGCTCAACACTCGTTTTGCAATGTACAACACGCATAAGGGTGAGTTTTTCAAAAAATCCACCACAGAGGCAACATCGCCTTAAGCCTTTTTTTAAGTGAGCTGGCAGTTTTGCAGGAGGCCTGTCGGTAGGTGCCTCCTGCAAGCCTGAAGCATTGACTAAGGTTGCGATACGGTTTCGGCCTCATCGGCATGGGCAAGCTCGTGTAGTGCAGCTGTTTCGTCAAAGGCGTCACCAGTAGCGGGGGCTTCTGCTGACGCTTGAGCGGCAGCCTTGGCTTGCTGGGCTTCAATCAATCGCTCACGTAAGCGTTCAAACTGGCTGGTGCTTTTAATATCTAGCTTGTAGCCTGTTAACTTGGCAGCCAAGCGTACGTTTTGCCCTTCTCGGCCAATGGCTAGGCTCAGCTGGTCGTCTGGCACCACTACCAAAGCACGACGGCTATCAGGTTTAGGGTCAAGCCTAATGTCGTTAATACGGGCAGGAGCCAAGGCATTTACGATAAAATCGGCAGGGTGGTCAGACCAACGAATAATGTCAATTTTTTCGTTTTGCATCTCGTTAACGATAGATTGAATACGGCTACCACGGGTACCAATACACGCCCCTTGTGGGTCGACGTTAGGGTCGGTTGAATGCACGGCTACCTTAGTACGGTGGCCAGCTTCACGAGCAATGGATTTAATCTCAACGATACCGTCCTCAATCTCGGGGACTTCAAGCTCAAACACTTCTTTAACCAAGGCGGGGTGCGCTTGCGACACAATAATTTGAGGCACTCGTCCCGTGTCTTTGACATCCAGCACATACACCCGTAAGCGGTTACCTACACGGTAGTACTCGCCTGGTAGTTGCTCACGTTTGGGCATCAAAGCGTCGCTACGGCCAATGTTAACAATGACGTTTTGGCCATCAAGCCGTTGTACCATACCTGGTACCATGGTGTGCTTTTTGGCTTCAAATTCCTGAATAATCAAGTCTTTTTCGGCTTCGCGAATGCGCTGCATAATCACTTGTTTTGCAATTTGAGCCGCAAAGCGGTCAAACCCGCTGGGGGTCACTTCAATTTCAAGGTCTTGGCCAAGCTGCACGTCGGGCTTCACTTTACGGGCATCAGCCAAGAGTATTTGCAAGCGCAGGGGTAGAGGGGCTTCCTCTTCCTCAACGTCGGCTTCGGTAGTGTCGCCTTCTGCTTCGTCGGCTGCTTTGGCCACCTCTTCAGTGTTGGCAACACCCTCGGTTGCCGTGTCAACGGCTAGTTCGTCGTCGGTTGCTTCAGCTTCGGGCGGTTCCACCAGTTCAGAAACCACCAACTTGTGTTCGTAAATGCCAATTTCGCCAGATTTCTCAATCAAACGACAGCTCAGGCCACGAATATCGGGCAGTTTGGCATATTTTTTGTAGGCAGCCACCATGGCCTCTTTCAGCGAATCGAGAATGAGTTCTTTTGAGATGCCACGCTCTCTCTCAAGCTGTTCGGCGTATTCAATAAGGGCAGAGCCTACTTTAATCATGGTGGTTGGGTTCCTGAGCTATTCAATTGTAATGAGCCACGCTAAGCATGGTAAGTGTGTAGTATGACGCATCAAGGAGAGTTTTCAACTGGGCAACTGTTTAGAAAGGCTAGACGCTAAACTGTTACGTTCTCTTGCGTGTGGGGCGTGTTTGCATGATGCTAGCCATGGTTTTTAACCCGTTGCTTACTCTATACTTAACCTCGGAGAGATAGTCACCCATGACGACATCCCTAGCCCCCCTCGAAATTTCTGATGAAGTGGTTACCCTAACCGCCCAATGGCGTGATGGTAGCCTTAACCCCCGCCAATTGCGCTCTGCTGGCCAAACCCCAGGTACCGTGTACGGTAACAAGGTAGCCAGTCGCAACGTACAAATTGAAGCCCACCAGTTTGCCTTGGCCTACAAACGTGGCGTGCGTCGCTTTACCCTTGCTGGTGCAGACAACGTGACTGCCATTGCTCACCAAGTGCAATTTCACCCCGTGAGTTTTGAAATCCTGAACATTGAGTTTTTGGTGAAATAACCACCCCCTCATTTTGAAGGCTTTTAACGTTAAATGACCGCTTTACCTGATGCGCCAACGCAGCCCCGCACGGTGGCCTTTGTGACCCAAGGGTGCAAAACCAACCTGATGGAAAGCAGCGCTTTGGCGCATCAGTTTAGCGAGTTAGGCTGGCAATTAGTGCCCCAACACCAGCCCGCCAGCCTTTACGTTATTAACACCTGCACCGTTACGCAACGTGCCGATGCCGAGGCTAGGCGGTTGATACGTCAACTAAAGCTTAAGGCACCACAGGCTAAAGTGGCTACCACAGGCTGTTATGCCCAAGTAGCCCCTGCGGTATTGGCCGCCATGCCTGACGTTGATTTTGTGATTGGTAACTCGCACAAAGACCAGTTGCCACAACTGTTGCACGACTACCTTACTTACCCCAACGCCACCACTCGGTTTGAGAAGTTGGGGGCTACCACACCTGTTTGGGTGGATGAGTTTGACAAAAGCCGCACCCTAGCCCACGCCACTGGCGCACTGGCTGGCTTTGAACGTAGCCGTGCCGCCCTTAAAATACAAGATGGGTGCGACTATAAATGCACCTACTGCATTATATGGCAAGGCCGAGGCCCCAGCCGTAGCCTGCCCCTAGCCCAAGCCCGAGATGCTCTGTGGCGACTGGTGGACGATGGCCACCAAGAGATAACGCTTACAGGCATCAACATTGGCCAATACCGTTTTGTCGATGAGGCAACGGGCAATGTAGCCGAATTGCCCGAGTTGTTGCAAGCCTTGGTCAGTTTGCCCGCATCGGCACAGTATCGCCTGCGTCTTACCTCGCTGGACCCACTGGAGGTGACGCCGCAACTGATTGACGTCATGGCCTCTCACCCGCAACGCATTGCCCCACACTTGCACCTCTCTACCCAAAGTGCTGAGGACGGCGTACTGAAAGCAATGGCTCGAAGACATCACGTGGCCGATTTGGATGCCGTGGTAGCAATGGCGACGACGGCCATGCCCGCCATTGCCCTGACGGGCGATGTGATTGCAGGCTTCCCCACCGAGACGGAGGCGGCGTTTGAACGTAGCTTGGCCGTGTTGGCGGGGTATCCGTTGCATTCGTTACACGTGTTTCGGTTTTCGCCACGGCAAGGCACACCCGCCGCCAGCCTTAAACCCCAAGTACCTGAACGGCTCCGTAAGGAGCGGGCAGGAAGGCTGATAGCGCTCTCTAACCAAAAGCAAACGGCTTTTTACCGCCGCTTTGTGGGCAGCCAACGCCGTGTTCTACTAGAGCATCCCGCCCCCGACGCAACCCACGCATACGGCGTAACCGACAATGCCCTGCGTGTTGCTTTGGCGATGGATGTGTTTAGCACGGCTGGCTTAATGGGTGGGCAACTGGCCAGTCTGCACCTTGGTCAGCTCAGCACAGAGACACCTGCCGACACGGCCATAGCTGCTTCAGGCATCCCGCAACGCCACCTGCTGGCTGCTTATTTGTAAACCCTTAAAGCTAAAGGGTTGTTGTCATCGTACTGTCACACAAGGTTGTTACAGTAAAGTCATAGGGTTAAACCTTGATGTAAGCCATGTAAGTGCTACGCCAAGGCTTAACAGTTGTTTGTGTTGTTTAAATTTTTCGACTTTTTTCAGGTTGAACCGCTGAATGTATCTGCCCCCTTGTGGGGCAGTTTTTTTTACGAGGCAAAGAACAGAACAGTTAGTACTTACTACGGTAAGTATACACTAAGTTGTTAGCCTTGCAAAGCCTCTGTAATCAGTTGTTTCAACGTGGCTTGTATGGCAGGGTGTTCGCCCACAGGGGGCCACACGTCAATGGCTAGAGTGGGGCGTTGGGCTTGCAGTTCGGCCACTTGTTGGGGGATATCGGTAGCGACGTGCGCCCCTGCTGCCCAAAAAATAGGCCATACCACTAAGCGGGTCAGGTGCGGGTAGCGTGCCAGCACCTGTTGCATGGTGGGTTCGGCCATCTCCATAAAGCACAGCTCTACGGTAGCGTTAGGCGTAGGAGCCAGTTCGGCCATGAGTCGGTCGAACGGCTCTCGCCAACGAGGGTCTCGGCTACCATGCGCCATCAGGAGAAAAAGTGTTTGGGGTGAGTTGCTCATAGCTACACCGCCAACGGGGCTTCGCCTTTAGCTTCGGCAATGAGGTGTTCAAAGCCCTTGCGTCCCATGAGGGCATAGGTATACTGCTTGGCCAATTCCACACCAGGTTGATCAAACGGGTCAATGTTAAGCAAATAGCCAGCAATGGCGGTTTGCACTTCAAACATCAACAACAACTGAGCAAAGCTGTAAGGGGTAATGCTAGGTAAGGTCAGCGTTACGTTGGGGCGTTGGTTGCGGGTTAAGCTCGCCCTTGTGGCTTCAAATTCGGCCGTTAGTAGCGTGTGAAAGGACTGGTTAGCTAAATAACCCAAGGCATCCACGTTGGGCAGGGCGTTGGGGATAACCGTGTTGTTATCAGGCTTTTGCACTTGTATAAAGGTGACGACTTTATCGTTAGGCCCCTCGTTGTACAGTTGAATCTGACTGTGTTGGTCGGTGGCTCCCACGGCTTTAAGGGGGGTAGGCCCTTCGTTGACACGTTGACCCGTTTTGTTGACCGCTTTACCCAACGATTCTGCCCAAAGCTGCACATACCAATCAGCCACAAAGGCCAAACGGGTAGAATACGGCATCAACACCGACAGCGGCTTGCCTTGACGGTAGTAGGCCAGTTGAATCACGGCGTTAAGGGCAGCGGGGTTTTCGTCCACGTTGGGATTGAGGAAGGTACTTTCGGCGTCGTTCAGCCCTTGTTGAAAGGCGTGAACATCTAACCCAACCAAGGCGGCGGGCAACATGCCCACAGCCGAAAACACCGAGAAGCGTCCGCCGACATCGTCTGGCACTTCAAAGCACGTCACGTTAAGCTCGTTGGCCAATTGGCGAAGGATGCCTTTGGCGGGGTCGGTGGTAAACACCAGGCGTTGGCCAATTTGCTGAGCGTCGCCTGCAAAAGTGTCGTTAAGTTTGGCTTTAAACAGCATAAAGGCGGCCATCGTCTCGGCGGTGGTGCCACTTTTTGAGATGACGTTGACGAGGGTGCGCTTCATATCCAGCACATCCATCAACGAGGCTATCACGTCGGCATCTACGTTATCGACAAAGTGGATGCGTGGCCAGCCTTGGCGTTGCTCACGGCTGAGCAGGTTCCATTGGGGGTGCAACAAGGCTTTGGTTAACGCAATGCCCCCTAGCGACGAGCCACCAATACCTAGCACCACTACGTCATCAATCGCTTCTTTTTGGGCTTGGGCGTAGGCCATTACGGCGTAGGCCATGTCGGTGTCGTGGCCACTGTTGAGCCATTTGCTCCACTGGCCTTCTTGGTTGCGGGCTACTTGCAAGGTGGTAACGGCGTTATGCACGGCCTCGCGGTGGGTGTTAAGCAGGGCAGGCAAATCTAACCCTTGTGCTTGGCCTAGGGCTTGTGTGGTGACGTTGGTGGTGTTGAGGGCGAGTTGCATAAAACGTGTAGCTCCTGCTGGCAGAGAGGTAAGGGTGGTAAAGTGGGCATAGTATACAACAACCCTAGCGTTATCACAAAGCCCCAACAACCCTAACGTACCTAGGCTAAGCCCTGGTCTTAGTTCTTGGTGTCCTGCTAGTTTCTCCATCATCTACACTAGCCCCCTGTTGCCCGTATAACATTGGCCGATAAACCTATTCATATGCCCTAAAACACCTTTGCCTACGCTGATGCCAACCCACTTTGTAACAAAAGGGGTTGACATCTGTGTGGATATGGTACACTTTCGGAGTCTTAAATAGTATCGTAGCTCCCTGTTTGTGCGCCCAACACCTAACCCGCACAACGATGAGGAACCCTGACCCCCTGCCAAACGGGGAGCTACCACCTCAAACCACAACCCTCACGTGAGTGTGTTGTTAGCTTTGCCACCTGTCGGCATTGAACGATAAGGAGTAACTTAACCATGTTGCTTTTAGAGAATAGAATCCATCCCTTGCCTTTGTTATTGGGCTGCCTTGCCTTGTTGGCCTTGCCTCTACCCCTTGCATTGGCACAAACCGCTTCTACCTTTGAGGCCGTAACGCTTGAACGTCCTGAAGGCTCCGCTGCAATGTCTTCGCCCCTTTCGACACGAGTGCTGAAAGTAACCACTAGCGTCGTTGCCAACGCACCTGCTGACGATGCCCTGCGCTCTGCCCAATTTGCTAAGGATGTTAACGAAGGCTTGGCCGTTGCTAAACCGCCAGCATCCCCCATGCAGGAACAGTCAAAATCGCCCGCTTCGGTGTTGAATACGGCTAGCTTAACCACCACTCCTACCTATAAAGATAAAGCAAAGGCAAATTTACCCCAAGCGGCTACCCCAGTTGACGATAAAGCTGAAGCACCCTCAACTGTTGAAGAACGTGCAGCTCACTTCCCCGACGTGGTGATGCTGGTGACCGATGCGGTAGGCCAAGTACAGCTGCGAAGCCAAGCCTCTGAAGACGGCAAAGCTGCCAGTGTATTTATTAACGACCACGAAGTGGTGCGCTTCCGCTCGCAACTCGAGGCGTATTCGCCACATGTGCGTGCCAAACGGGTGCTTAATCGGCTTGAAGCTTACCTTAAAAACGATGGTACGTATCACGGTTTAACCGTAGGTAGCAATGCTGCCAAGCAGCCCATTATCCAGCTAGGCGAAGCCGTGCTATTGACAGTAGATGCTGACACGGCCAAAGCAGCAGGGTTGCCTGCTCAACAATTAGCCAAAATATGGTGTAAGCAGTTGCGTTCTGCCCTTGGCGAACCCCAAGATTTAACCGCCCAGTGGGCAAGCACCGTCAACAAGCAATGGGTTAAGCCCTTGGTGGCTCAGGGTATGGCTTCTTGGTATGGCCCTGGGTTTCATGGTCGCCACGCTGCTGATGGCTCTGTATATAACCAACATGCCATGACGGCAGCGCACAAAACCTTGCCCTTTGGTACCAAAGTCAAGGTGACCAACGTCAACAATGGTCGCTCGTGTGTGGTACGCATTACTGACAGAGGGCCTTTTATCGCTGGCCGTGTGTTGGATGTCTCTAAGGCGGCAGCGGCTACCTTGGGCATGTTGTCGTCGGGCGTGGCACGTATACACTTGCAAGTGCTTAACTAATAAGGCATTTAGAGCCTACATGTAGGTGCTTGTCTCGCCCTGTCTCTCGTCTTATTTGAGTGATGGGTTGAGGCCTGATGAGCGGTTGCTTAGGCTGTTTGCCGTCACTTTGGTGTAAGCTATACGGTGTATTTCAATCCTTTGCTAGACTTTTCTTTAATGATTGCGTTATAGTAATGTACAAGCAAGGTAATTTTATGCTGATAGTTGTTTTAACTTAAACCTTAAAACAGGTGTACGCCAAAACTTTGCCCCACGTTAGCTAAGTGTGTGTTATGATAAAACAGCTTGTTAGCATCTTCGCTTTAAAAAACAGAGACTGTATAACTCACTCGCTACGCTCGCACCCTGTTTACCAGTTACTAGGCCTGTCTTGGAGACGGCACACCGTTATGGCCCCTCATCATCCAACCTTTTTTACGCAAACCTTTGCTGTTGACGAAGCCGCCATGGCTCAGTTTGAACAGCTGCTTAACTCTACTTATGACTACGCTATTAAACGTGGCGATTTGGTCAAGGGTCGTATCACCCACATCGATTCTAACGTAATTACGGTGGATATTGGCGCAAAAACCACAGCCGTACTTCCTGTTAAAGAGCTTAACTACCGTAAAGATGAAGCTGATAGCCCTGATAAGCTGGAAGAAGGTAAGACCTACGAGTTTTACGTCTTGCGTGACGAAGACGACGAAGGTCGTTTTACGCTGTCGCAACGTCGTGTAGCACAAGCCCACATGTGGAACACCCTGAAGCAGCTCATGGCTGATGATGGCCAAATTGAGTGCGAAGTGATGTCGCAAGTTAAAGGTGGTTTGCTGGTAGATGTTAAAGGCTTGCGTGGCTTTGTCCCCTCGTCTCATCTTAAAATGCGTTCTAATATTGAAGAACTCATTGGCCAAACCCTTCCCTTTAAGATTTTAACCATCGACCAAAACCGCAACAACATTATTCTCTCGCACCGTAAGGTGATGGCTGACCAAGTGGCTGAACAAAAACGAGATGTGTTTGGTACCTTGGTCATTGGCTCAACTATTGAGGGTGACGTTGTTCGCCTGACAGACTTTGGTGCCTTTGTCGATTTAGGTGGCGTGGATGGCTTGCTGCCCCTTTCGCAAATGTCTTGGCGTTGGGTTGAACACCCCAGCGATGTGCTGAGCATTGGCGATAAGGTGAAGGTAGAAATCATTGGCGTTGACCTTGACCGCCAACGGGTAAGCCTCTCCATTAAATCGCTACAGTCCGACCCTTGGGAAGCTGTCGCTTCGGCCATGAAGCAAGGCGACCAAGTGGATGGTAAAGTCACTCGCATTAAGCAGTTTGGTGCCTTTGTTGAGATATTCCCAGGGGTAGAAGCCTTGCTCTCTTCAAAAGAGTTGCAAGACTATGAAGCCGAACATGGCGAACCCATTGTGCCTCACCAAACCATTAGCGTGTTTATTCAAAAGTTTAACCCTGAAGAGCGTCGTATTAGCCTAGGTTTTAGGCAATACCATGGCGGCGGTGGTAACGCTAACTACTAAGGCTTGTTACTAAGTAGTTTACTGCCTAGGGGTTACCACTTGTAAGGTGCGTACCCTTAAAGGTAGTTGCTGGCTGAGTCTTTCTAGGCGTTGTTCAAGGCTTAACATAGGTGTTGGAGCTAGTCTTGCTGTGTTAAGGCTTACGGGGCTAAACCTTGAAGGTAGCTCTGTTGTTTGCTGTGCTGTTTCTTGGTCTTGCCCAAAAACTAAAGCTTCAAGGTGGCTAATTCGCTGTTGCAAGCTAGCAGTGGGTAAGGGGACGCATCCCATACGTTGCTCGAGGTAGGCAAGGGTGCGTAGCAAGGGTTTATCGCTCGAGGTGTTCTGTCTCATTTGGTTATGTAAGGCCTCTAACCTGCTACTCGGTGGTGCATTGGGCAGGTGGGGTTTACCCCAAATGCTGGTTTCTAGCCTATTAAGCCGTAGCGTATGCGATTGCTGAGGATAAGTTTGTTTGTAAAGCTGGTATTCAAGTTGGTTAAGCCCGTGGCTGGTGGGGTTGGCCAGTGCGCTGGCCCCTAGCAGGCTGGCAAGGCAGCAGCAAGCAAGGTGCAGTAATAGGGTGCTTAGGGGCTGTGTGGGCATGGGGTGGTTTTTCTCGCAACGCCTTTGCCTTAAGGGCTTGGTTTGGGGTAGGGTTTGTGATACCTTGCTAGTATACAGCAACCATGGCCTGCTTGCCTTGTTGCAACCGCCAGTTTGATTCGCTTACCATGAAAGGGTCTCCCGTGCCTCGCTACGAAATGCTTATGATGTTTAAAACTAACTTTGAAGCTGATTCAATGGATACGCTTGTCGTTGCTATTGAAAAAGCCCTTGATGCCCACCAAGCTAAAATGCTACGTGGCGACAAAATGGGACGCAAAAAAATTGCTCACCTAATTGGTAAACACAAAGAAGCCTTAATGGCTGTTGTGGGCTTTGATATGGCTGCCGATCAAGTCAGTTCGCTCTCTCGTATGTTGCGCCTCAACGAAGATTTGTTGCGCTTTATGATTGTGCGTAACGACAAACTTGACCCCGAAAAACCCTTCAACCTCAACCCTATCACGGGCAAAGAACCCCGTGAACCCCGTCGCCCTGGTGCTGGCGGTGGCCGTGGTGGTTTTAGAGGCGGTCGTCGTCGTGATGGTGAAGAAGGTGGCGATGAGCAACCTCGTGAACCACGTGGCGAACGCCCAGCTTACGGCGATCGTGACCGTGGCCCTCGTCGTGATTCGGCTGCCCGCGCTTAATGCTTGTTGCCTCGCCCTTGTGTCGCTTATAGGATGCTTTGCCAATGTCGCTTGCCCGCTGTACCCTCATGGGTGTGTTGCATAAAGACCCCGAAAAACGCTTTACGCCCAACAATGTTGCGGTGACAGTGCTGGTATTGTCAGTGCCACAATATAACGCTAACAAGGGCGTGGCTAATGACCACTTCTTTTTAAAAGTGACCTGTTGGCGCAACTTGGCTGAACAGGCCACCCAATTGCAAGCAGGCCAAACCGTCTTGGTTGAAGGTAAATTGATGATGAATCAGTTTAATGCCCCTGACGGTACGCCACGCAAACAGTTTGAGCTTGAAGCCTCGCAACTCATGCTAGCCCCTGGTATAGCTGTACCCTTAGCCGATGTTGCAGGTACTGTGACAGCAGGAACAGACTCTGCTCCAGTTACACAACGCCAACCTGTGGGTGTGGCTTCCTCTGCCCCCGCCAGTACCGACCTTAGCCCAGACGACTTCCTGACTGAAGATGACATCCCTTTTTAAACCTTGAAAAGGGTTCCGTTTTTTGTAGGTAGGTCGTTATGATGCTTTGGGTGTCGTTTTTAGTAGGTGTTGGCTTTACTGCCTTAGCTGCATGGTTATTGGTTAGGCAATTAGTGTCTAAACAGCAACAAGCTCATGCCTTTGCTTTGCTTGAAGCACAACAAGACACCCAAGCCACGCTGCAACAGCTTCGTCATGAGCTTGAGACGCGAACCCAAAAAGCAGCAGAGGCTAGAACTTTGTGCGACACCTATGAGCAACGCTTACAAGCCTCACAAATTCAGTTGGTAGAAGCGACTACAGAGAAAGTCCGTCTTACCGAACGCTTAGAACAACTCGTTAGCTTAACGACCGAAAAAGAGAACCTTGCATTGGCTCTTAACCAAGCCAAAACTCAGCAAGCCGAAGCCAGTGCAACCATCGCTCAACTTACCGAGCAGAGAGACAGTTTGCACAAGCAGCTCACCGAAGCCGAAAGCCACTGGAAATCTCAGTGGGACAAAGATTTTCAGCGGTTTTTAACTGAAACAGTTGAAGCTACCCGTAAAAAACTGACCGACCATGCTGATTACCAACGTAACGAAGGCACCCAAACGCTTAAAGCTGGGTTAGAACAAACGGTGGCTCCGCTCAAGCAGTTATTAAGCGATTATCAAACCAAACTGGCTGAGCTGGATAAGACGCATCTGTCTCGTTTTCAAACGCTCGACCAACACGTGTTGGCACTCACTCACGCTAAAGAGCAGTTGGTGAGTGTGCTTAAAACCAACCGTGGTGCCGGCCACTGGGGAGAAATGCAGTTGCTGCGCCTGCTTGAAGCGGCGGGGCTTAAGGAAGGTATCCACTACGACTATCAAAAGCAGGATACCGCACAAGGCCGCCCCGACGTTAAAATACACTTTGCCGAACGTGGCTTTATTTACATTGATGCGAAAACGCTTGGCCTCAGTACAGATATTCACACCTCCGTTACGGGAGCCGTCCTCACACATCCTACTGATGACGATATTGCCTTGGCTACGCCTGCTGTGGTGTTACCCGAGATGGACTTTGCCCAGCAGTGTAAAAAACAGCTTGAAAGCTTACAAAAAGCTATTAAAGACCTGAAGGGTAAAGAGTATACTAAAGACCTTTCTGCCACGGGCAACTTTGTGGTGCTGTTTGTACCGCTTGAGAGTATGCTCAGCATGGCGCTGCACGAACACCCCACCTTGTGGGAAGATGCTTACCGCAGCAATGTTTTGTTGGCTAGTCCGCTCACGTTATTGGCGTTGTTACGCATGATACATCTGGGCTGGCAAAAGGCCTCGTTGGCTGAAAACGTCGAAGAGATTCGTAAAGCGGGCGAAGTGCTGCACAACAGGCTTTACCTTTATACGGAGCGTATGCTGAAGGTAGATAGCCAGTTAGATAAGCTGAACGATAGTTTTACCGAGGCTAAAAAGTCATTTCACGGTGGGCAAGGCATTGTGAGCCAGTTAAATAAGCTTGAGCAATTGGGGTGTAAGAGTGCTAAAACCCTCAGCGAACCCATGAAAGAACTGGCCACTCTAGCGGGCGATTAGCAAGTGATGACACTTGTTTGGCATCCTTGTCGCTAGCAATGTTGTGATGGGTTTCCTTTTAGTAAGGATAGAGCTGTTGCTATCGCCCCTGTTTATGGAGATTTTTACATTTTGGTTTTGCTTAATCCTATACCTATTCTAAAAACAGCATCACATCACATGGCTACAACAAGTAACCATATATAGCTAATTCTAGAGAGTATGATACAATAAGGTGTTGTTGTTAGGTTACAGAGACCCCGCCGTTATGTATCCTGTTGCTTTTCGTCGTCGAGCCGT
>JBIKUS010000207.1:0-2622 GCA_044347425.1 Vampirovibrionales bacterium
GTTTATATCATGGTGTCTGCAGGTTCACTTGGCGTTAATGCTCAATTAGGAATTCTTGAACTTGGAATGCTTTTACTTATGGCAGGTGCATTTATTATGATCTTGCTAAAAAATCTAACAAAGGCTCCGTTATTGCCAGTACACCATCCCTTTCTTGACGAGAGTATACACCATGAATTTTAACTTATTTAATTAAAATGGAAAGCAAATTAATCATTCTTGGAATTATTGTTTTAGGTGCTATCGCCATTGCTCAACTTACGCGCCTTTATGAGTTAGCGCGTAAAAACCGCAAAGAAGAAGAGCATGAAATACCCAACAGGGACAACTACTTGAATTCTAAACTTATGTTAGTATTCAACGTATTTCAATTCGGAGGCTTCCTTTATTTAGTCTATAAATACGGTTGGACCGGAAGAGGCCCCTCAGCCTCACTCGAAGGTCAAAGTACTGACTGGTTATTAAACCTGAACTTCATCATTATAATTCTGGTGTTTTTTATCACCAACTTCTTACTTTTCTATTTCGCGTACAAATATGTACGTCGCCCGGGGGTTAAAGCCTACTATTTCTCCCACAGCAATAAACTCGAATTACTTTGGACATCTGTGCCTGCTGTAGTATTGGCGGTTATCATTATTCTTGGGCTTAAAACATGGAATGAAATTACAGCTCCTGCCGCAAAGGATGCGGTTAAAATCGAATTGTACGCACAACGTTTCAACTGGACCGCCCGGTATGCAGGAATGGATAATACCTTGGGGAGATCGGACTACAAGCTAATTACCGCAAGTAATGAATTAGGACTTATTACCTCTGCCTCTATTGACTCGTCAATTAACGCTATGATGCAAGGACCGGATGGTATTTTAGACATCAAGAAAAAACTCAATGACAACGATCTTGTTTTATCCGATTCAGTAGCTACAAGCTTGCAAGAGCGCTTAGACCGAAAAGAACGCCTAATTCGTTTGTTACAACAAATGAAAGCTACGCACAATTCGAAAGAAGATGCCGCTGCTTGGAACGATATCATTCAAAAAGACACCCTTTATTTGTGCAAGGATCAAGCATATGAATTCAGCTTTCGTTCTAAAGACGTAATTCACTCCGCTTATTTCCCTCATTTCCGACAACAAATGAATACTGTTCCAGGATTGTCTACACGCTTGAAGTTTACGCCAATTCATACGACCAAGGAAATGCGAAAAATCAAAAATTTAGCCACCTTCAACTACGTATTAATGTGCAATAAAATTTGCGGTGGAGCCCATTATGGAATGAAAATGATTGTGGTGGTAATGGATAAAAATGAATACCAAAAGTGGATGAAAAACAAAATGAAGCAAACCTTTAGAAACTCCTTCATTCCAGCAACTGCTGCTGCTCCCATTGAAACACCTGCAAAAGAAAGTTAAATAAATAAACGATTAAACTAATTAAAATGGCTTCTCATCACGACGCTCATCATGAACACGATCATCACGAAGAAACTTTTGTGAGCAAGTATATTTTTAGTCAAGACCATAAAATGATTGCCAAGCAGTTCTTAATGACTGCCGTATTCATGGGCTTGGTGGCTATGATGCTCTCCATTCTTTTTCGTATACAATTGGCTTGGCCTGGTGAAAAATCTGAATTTCTTCACTTTTTCCTTGGTGAATATTGGGCCCCGAATGGTGTGCTTCAAGAGGACATGTATTTGGGCTTAGTAACGATTCATGGTACAATCATGGTCTTCTTTTTATTAACCGGAGGATTATCAGGAACTTTCTCCAACTTGCTTATTCCATTGCAGCTAGGCGCACGAGATATGGCATCTGGATTCCTAAACATGCTCTCTTTTTGGTTCTTTTTTGCCTCGTCTTTAATCATGTTCCTTTCGCTCTTTATTTTCAATGGAAGCATTTTTGGAATTGATTTAGGTGCCGATGGTAACGGGCCAGCAATGTCAGGGTGGACTGTATATCCTCCTCTCTCTGCCCTTCCTCAGCTCGGCGGCGGAGCCGGTCTTGGAATGACCATGTGGTTGATCTCTATGGCGATTTTCATTGCCGGATCATTACTAGGAAGTCTTAATTACATTGTTACAGTATTGAATTTAAGAACCGCTGGTATGTCAATGTTGAGAATGCCCCTTACTATTTGGGCTTTCTTTGTTACGGCTATCCTAGGTGTTCTTTCGTTTCCTGTGCTATTGTCCGCGGCCCTGTTGCTGATAATGGACCGATTAGCCGGTACGAGTTTCTACCTTTCCGACATCATGGTAGGTTCCGAAATGTTAACCAATCATGGCGGATCACCGCTTTTATTTCAGCACTTGTTTTGGTTTTTAGGGCACCCTGAGGTATACATCGTTTTACTTCCAGCTTTGGGATTGTCCTCCGAAATTATTGCGACCAATTCTCGCAAACCCATTTTCGGTTACAAAGCCATGGTTGGATCGATCTTGGCCATTGGATTTTTATCGTTCATCGTTTGGGGACATCACATGTTTATCACAGGAATGAATCCTTTTCTAGGTAGCGTATTTGTATTTACCACTTTGCTCATTGCGATCCCTTCCGCAGTTAAAGTGTTCAACTATATCACTACGTTATGGAGAGGTTCTATCGTTTTTAC
>JBIKUS010000064.1:0-11580 GCA_044347425.1 Vampirovibrionales bacterium
AACCACAAGCGGGATAAAAAGCGTTTAAACGTATTTATTGAAGGTAGCGTCAACATAACCTGCGAGCTTTGTGAGATAAGGTGAGAACAGGAAGACGTAGGATGCTTCTACTGTAACAAAACCAAACTAAGCACACTTGTGCAAGCGCAAGTTATCCTTTAACTAAAGTACGATAGAAGTCTCTGTATGAGTGGTTAGACGAGGTGGTAGCAAGAAAAAACGATATAAAATGTGAGGCGTTTATCTGTAATAAATAACGAACATTGTTATCGTTTTGACACAGCTAACGCCCGTATAAACGCTCATGTAGAGGCTTCGATAGTTAAATACAGCGTTTTAAATGCCTAGCCTCGGGGGGGCCAACACGGCGCAACAGGTGCTTAACGGCATCAGCCATGTGGCAACCATAGGCTTTTTCATCAAAAAAGCCGTTATAAAAGCACCCTTCGCAATTAGCCTTACGCAAATAACACGCAATAGCCGAAGGGTTCCATTGGCGATACGGGCCAACATCGCTACGGCAACTGTCACCAAGAACAATGGCTTCGTCCACAACCTCTGGAGCCAACAATAAAGCTGAATTCATGGGCAGTCTCCTACCTAAACACAAGCACTTAATAACACCCAAACAACATTATCAGGGCAAGGCCCCTCAACAACACAGGGGTTTGCAACAACACGGCGTAGCTTTATTACCTACAAAAGACCCTTTTAGTGTACCCTAAAAGTGCTGTTTTGCCAAGACAATTTGCCAAAACCTTCATGCCAAGTAGTGTAAGGGCAACACCCCAAGCCCACTATTGGCCATAAGGTGCAAGGTTTGTAACAGTTTCAAGGGCATGTTTGGGTGGGTTTTAGGTGAATGCCACTCTTTTTGCTACACTGGTAAGCGTCGCTCTAAAAGCCTGTAGGCTTGTTATTAGCAACGTGTTAAGTGTTAGCACCCCCATGACCGATGCTTCGCTTCCTGAACCCAGTATGGCCGCCCCCTTACTTCAACAGTTAAGGGAGGTGTTGCAAGCCCAGCCCGTCAACGAAGCGGAAGCCCTCAACCTGCTGAAGCAACTTAAACACACCCCCGAAGGGTCGGCGTGGCTATGCGTGGTAGATACCTTACCCACCCTAGCCCGAGGCACGGCTCACCCCAGTATTTTACACGAGGCTTTAGCCACACTGGCCTACCTTAAAGCCCAAAGTGCCTATAGCCTGTTTGCCGAAGTCGCCATAGGCTCTGCCGTGGTGGCGGCCTTTGTTGAACCTGCCCCCTCGCCCAGCCACGCCGAGCGCCTGACCCGTTGCCGAGTGCAAGCCATTAGGCAATTGGGCTTGTTGGGCAACGCCCAAGCCATGCAACCGCTAATGACGCTGCTTAACGACCGCACACTCAACTACCGCTTACGGCTAGAAGCCGCCGAAGCCCTTGGCCGCTTGGGCGACCACCACGCCATTGACTCGTTACTAAGTATTGCCCGAGATGATAAAGAACCCTCGTTGTATTTAAGGGAGTCGGCGGTAAAGGCCTTGGGCATGTTGGGCGATATCAGAGCATTAGACCCCTTGCTTGAACTGTTTGAGGCCAAGCGGGGCGTAAAACAAAAATTTGCCTTTGTGATGGAGCAACTCGTCTCCGCCATTCATCACTTAGCCACCCCGCACGACCAAAAAGTGTTGGCCTCACTGCAAACCGCCTTACGAGATGCCTCACCTACCTTGCGCCTATCAGCCGTAGAAGCCATTGGTGACTTGGGCGACGAACACCACGTACCCATGCTACAAGAACGCCTGTTTGACGATAATACGGACGTGGCTCATGCCGCACTCTCCGCCATTTATAAGCTGAGCGGTACCCCAGGGGTGTTACGCCAATGGCAAAACGAACGGCTCCCTCAGTTTTTGCGTGAGGAGATTCAACTGTTTTTAGTGTCGCAAGGAGAGCTGGCCCTTGAAGCTGATGCCCTTGCCTTGGAGCGTGAAGCCCAAGCCGAACCCAATACCGACGAGTTGCCCTAAATGATAGGATGTTTTACGAATCAAGAAACCCTAAAAGTTACACAAAAAAATGAGTCGCTAGGGTTATCTCTCTTTAGGTTTTTAGTTTGGCCTGCTCCTCCGTTTGCTTTTTCTTGGGGCGCTGCCCCAAACCCCGCCAGAGGGACCGCATCCCTCCGGACCTCCCGTCTGTTGGACTTGTCCCAAGGCCATTTATGATGACGCTCTTTACCTCGCCCCACGCCCCTTATGTGCCTGTGCAAGGCGAGACCTCGCCCCCGCCACCGTGGCAACACCAGCTCTTCGCCCTTAACCGCAAGCTCGACGCTCTGGGTACGGAGCGCATCCACCAAGCCTTAGCCCTATTAGGCAACCCTCATCAACGGCTTAAGGTCATTCATCTTGGCGGTACCAACGGTAAAGGCTCCGTTGGGGCGATGTTGGTGAGCGTGCTGCAAGCCCAAGGCTACCGTGTGGGGCATACCCTTAGCCCTCACCTGTGCCATGTCACCGAGCGCATCCAGCTCAACGGCCACCCCCTTGCCCCCGAAGCATGGGCAACCGCCTTTGCCGAGGTGAGCGAGGTATTGACCAAGGCCTATGGGCAGGCTCCTTCGCCACAATGGCCTAGCTTTTTTGAGATGGTGATTCTGTTGGCTTGTCACGTGTTTGCTCAACAACAGGTAGACGTGGCCGTGTTTGAAGTAGGCCTTGGTGGCAGGCTAGATGCGACCAACGTGTTTGATAACGCCTTAGTGAGCGTCATTACCAGCATCGGCTACGACCACATGGCCATTTTGGGTGACACCCTAGAGGCCATTGCAGGCGAAAAAGCAGGCATCTTTCGGCCTAACGTGCCTGTGGTGCTAGGCCCCAACCTGCCAGACGAAGCCAGAGACGTGTTACGAGCCAAAGCCCAAGCCCAACAGGCCTTTCCTCTGCTAGAAGCACAAAGCGACTGCCTGCACTGGGTGACTCACCCTCCTGATGCTGACGGCTGGTGTGGGGCAGGCTTACGCAACTTGGTGAGTAACGAGAACCTTACCCTAGGCTTAGCTGGGGCGTACCAAAAGCCTAACGTGGCTACCGTGCTAGCTACCACAGCGGTGCTTAACCAACGTGGGTTACGGGTGAGTCCTTCAGCCGTGGCTCAGGGGTTAGCGTCTGCCCACTGGCCAGGGCGATTCCAGCGGTTGAGCTTGCCTTACTTGCCCAAAACCACCCTCAACGTGGTGTTAGATGGCGCACACAACGCCGACGGCTGGCAGGCTTTGGCGCATAGCCTAGAGCAACACCTACCTCACGTGGGGCTACACTGGCTGGTGGCCAGTAAGGCCAATAAACCCCTACAAGCTATGGTAGATACCTTAGAACACCTAGCAGAGCGCACCCATAGCCTTACCTGTGTTTCCCCCAGCCAAGGCCAAAGCGATAGCCAGCAACTGTTTATGCCAGCTGGTCACTTACGCCAACACTTACGCAACGCTTGCCCCAGCCTAGCCACCAAGCCCATTTGGGCGGCGGACAGTGTGGCTTCGGGGGTGTGGTGTTGGCAACGCTGGCAGGCTAACGCTGGCGAGGGTGCATGGGGCGTAGCGGCAGGCTCGTTGTATTTAATGGGCGAGTTGCTCACCCTGCTTTCACCATAAGCTCTCAAGCACACGCCTCTCACCTGTAACCTCATTCAAGCGTTTTGCTTGAAAATTAAAGCAGAATAGTTTAAAATAAGAGCATGACCACTGTTCAAGTTTCAAAACTAGCTCATAAACAGTTAGCCAAAGCTCCTCACCTCATTCAATCTGCTTTGGTTGCTTGGATTGATGCCGTGGAAAACCAAGGCTTGTTGGTTGTTCAGTCCCTACGCAGCTACCGAGACAAGGCTTTACAAGGCCAGCGACAAGGTCAACGTTCCATACGTTTAAACAAACAATGGCGAGCTATTTATCGGTTAGAAGATGACATTTTAACCGTAACCGTACTAGAGGTAACACCCCATGACTACCGCACCCGATAATGACACCTTTGACTGGAGAGACTTGCCTGATTTGGCTGCCATTGCCAATGACATGACCTTTGGAAAGCTGTTACGTACTTGGCGAGTTTGTGAAAATTTGACACAAACAAACGTTGCCAAGCAACTGGGTGTGAGTACCCAAATGGTTAGCCAGTACGAGACTGGCAAGCGTTTACCCAGCATCCGAGAAGCCGTGCGACTTGCCGAACTACTAGGCTTTAGTGCAGGGCAAGCCATACGTTTTGTGCTAGCAGAACAAATAGCACAAGCTGGCGTAGGTAACTATAAAGTGATGCTTGAAAAAGTAGGTTAAACTATGCTGGTGTTGGCCTTAGGGTGGCAAACAAGATTTTAGCTTATAGCCGAATAAAGAGTTTTCCGAAGACTAGCAGCTTCTAGGAGCTTAGACTCGCAGCGACAGGAGTTTAGACAGAACTAAATGACTGAGCGAGAATCGTAGCGACAACGAAGATGCTGTCTACGGGAAGTTATTTATTTGGCTATATCAACCGCTAGGTGGACGCAACTCACCCCTCACCTACACCATACTAGGGGGTATAGGCCACGCCACATCCACCTAGAGAGAGAAAGAGACAACCACCATGCCGCTGCTGCACACTCGCCGTTGCCCTGTTGCGCTTACCCTTATTGCTGTGTTGCTCGTAAGCCTGCTAGGGGGTTGGGTTGTGCCGCTGGCCACGGCCGCCAACCTCAAATTAAAAGATATCAGCCGAGTCAAAGACGTTCGCTATAACCAAGTGGTAGGCTACGGCCTAGTAGTGGGTTTAAGCGACACTGGCGACACCAACCGAGCCGCCCAACAGGCGCAACAAAACCTCCTCTCGCACCTAGGCGCACGGGTCGAAAACGTCAACGACTTGCGGGGTAAAAACGTGGCGCAAGTCATGGTGACAGCCCTCGTCCCCCCTTTTGCCAAACCTGGTGACAGGATGGATGTCATCGTCTCCAGCATGGGTAACGCCAAAAGCCTCGAAGGTGGTGTACTTATCTCCACCTTGCTCATGGCACCCAACGGCGAAGTAGTGGCCGTGGCACAGGGGCCAATCTCTACAGGGGGTACCTCGGCATCGGCGGGGGGGAGCAGTGTACGTACGGCCATTGTCACCAGCGCACGCGTCCCTCAAGGGGCAATTATCGAGCGAGAAATTCACACCGAACTGGGCGACGGCTCTGGGTTAGACCTTGTGCTTAACCGTACCGATTTTACCCTCGCCAGCCAAGTGGCCAGCCTCATCAACAGCCAACTTGCCCCCGCCCGAGCCATGGATGGCAGCAGCATTCGGGTGCAGTTCCCCGCCAACTTTGCCGACAACCGTGTAGCCTTTATGGCCAAGCTCGAAAACCTGAGCATTAACTACCAAGCCACCAGTGCACGGGTCGTCGTCAACGAGCGTACGGGTACGGTCGTCATTGGTAACGACGTACGCTTACAGCCTGCCGCCGTGGCGCATGGCGGTATAACAGTCAGTGTGCAGGCCACCAATACGGTGTCTCAACCCAACAGCTTTGGGCAAGGGCAAACCGTGGGTGTCACCAATACCGATATTAACGTGACCGAAAATGCAGGCTCGTTGATTAAACTTAACAGCAACGCCACCTTGAATGATTTGGTGACCGCCCTCAACGCCATTGGCGTAACCCCTAACGATTTAATCAGCGTGTTGCAAGCCTTAAAAGCCGCTGGCAGCCTTGAAGCCGAACTTGAGATTATTTAAAGCATCGCTTTTCTGTTTGGTATACCATTGCAATACAATAGTTACCGTAGTGCAGGGTGATAAAAAGTACCCTGCCTCAATGCTTTATGCCAAAGTTTTGCTATGCCGCCCCTCCACCTGGTTTTTGATGCTTCAACACTGTTGCACCGCCCTAAGGGCGGCCACCAATTAAAGCCCACAGGCTTAAAGCAAACGGTGTTTAACGCCTTTGCCAACCTGCCAGAGCATCTTGTTAAGGTAACTATTACCCTGCCCGCCAAAGAAGGCAGGCAAGTACAAGAACTCAAACAGCTTAACTTAGGCCATGCCCGCCTTGTGCCTCATGCCGAGGCGGTTAGTGGCGACTGGTACTTTACCAACAGCCGCCTGAAGGGGATGCGCAACCACGCCCAAGGCTTGCCCACAACGGTAATACAACCCAACCATTTTACCGAGAAGCACAACACACCTAACACTTTGGCACTTGGGTGGGATTTAGACGGTGTTGTTTTTAAGGAAGACACCCTGTATAAAAACTTAGACACCAGCGACCCTAGCCACAAGTCTGTCTACTACACAAGGTGTGCCAACCAGCCGAGGATGGTGTTGCAACCAGGCCCGTTTGCCCACGTGTTGCAAAAGCTGGTTAACCTGCAACCTCACCTTGCAGAGCATGGCCTTGTCCTCGAGCTAGGTGCCATTACGGCACGTGGTAAACGAGCCATTGACATTGCCACGCACTCGCTTAAAACCTTGTTCACCCACTTACACTTTGATAGTTTTCACGCCATGGATGGCAAGCCCAAACAGCCTATTATTAAGGCCACAGGTATTGACTTATTTATAGACGATACCCCCCATCACCTCAAGGGGCTGGCTGGCCAGTGTGCAGCGGGGTGGGTACCGCCTGTTTTTGTGCCTAAGCCACAGGGCTAAGGGCAGGAGCTAAGCTCACCTGCACCGCATCTTGCTGAGTGGGGTTAAGCGTCACCTGAACCACAGGCGGAGCCGTAGTGATCGCTTCGCCCTTGGTGGGCGATTGCGCCAACAACAAGCTGGCCAGTGGGTTTTCCACCATCCGCCTAATCAACCGACGCAACGGCCTTGCCCCATACACAGGGTCATACCCCAGCCGAGCCAACAACTCCTTGGCCTCGTCGCTTACCTGTAAGCGCATCCCCTGCGAGGCTTGCAAGCGTTTAGCCAGTTGCGCCAGTTGCAAATCCACAATCTCAGTTAGTTGTGCCAAGCTGAGGGGTTCAAACACCAGCAACTCATCTAAACGGTTAATAAACTCTGGCCTAAAATGGTGACGCACCTCGTCCATCACCTGCTCAATTACGGCATCATCTAACCCTTGCGCTAGGGGGTGTTGCTTGCGGTAGGCCATGAGGTGCTGGCTGCCCAAGTTACTGGTCAATATCACTAAGCAGTGCTTAAAGCTGACGGTGCGACCTTTGCTGTCGGTCAAACGACCATCGTCAAGCAGTTGCAGCAAGGTGTTAAACACATCGGGGTGAGCCTTCTCCACCTCGTCCAACAACAGCACGCAATACGGCCTACGGCGCACGGCCTCGGTGAGCTGCCCGCCTTCGTCATGCCCCACGTAGCCAGGGGGCGCACCAATCAGGCGAGACACGGCGTGTTTTTCCATGTATTCGCTCATATCAAGGCGAACCATGGCGGCCTCATCGTTAAACAGTTGTTGGGCTAGGGCTTTGGCCAGCTCTGTCTTACCCACGCCCGTAGGCCCTAAAAACAGAAAGCTACCAATGGGTAGGTTGTCGGGTTTAAGGCCAGCTCTGGCACGGCGAACGGCCTCGGCCACGGCCTGCACGGCGGGGCGTTGCCCAATAACACGCTTACCTAAGGCTTCTTCTAGCCCCAATAGTTTGGCCGCCTCTTCTTGCAGGAGTTTTTGAGCGGGAATCCCCGTCCAACGGCTAACTACCTCGGCAATATCATCGGCATCCACGGCTTCTTTGAGCAGCCGTCCACCCGCTTGAGCGGCATTGGCCTCGGCCTCTAACTGCTCTAACTGCCGTTGCAACACGGGGAGCTTACCATACTTCAGCTCCGCCGCTTGCGAGAGATCCACGTCTCGTTCGGCTTGCTCTAGGGCTTGTTGGGTGGCTTCAAGGGCTTGCTTGGTTTGGGTGAGGCGGTTCACCACTTGTTTTTCCTGCATCCACTGGGTTTGGCAGGTGTCCGCTTGCGCCTTAAGGCGTTCAATCTCGGTGGTTAACTCTGCTAAGCGTGCGTTATTGGTGAGCAGATTTTCTTGCCGTAGGGCTTCTTGCTCCACCTCCAGCTGGCGCAACCGACGTTGAGCCTCGTCAAGGGCTTGGGGCAGGCTATCCATGGCGGTACGTAGGCAGGCGGCGGCTTCGTCCATCAGGTCAATGGCCTTATCAGGCAAAAAGCGGTCGGTGATGTAACGATCGGCCAGGGTAGCGGCAGCCACAAGGGCTTTATCTCGAATCCGCACGCCATGGTGTACCTCGTAGCGTTGTTTAAGGCCACGCAACATGCTAATGGTGGTCTCCACGCTGGGTTCGCCCACCAACACGGGTTGGAAGCGTCGCTCCAAGGCGGCATCTTTCTCAATATAGAGGCGAAACTCCTTGAGGGTGGTGGCGCCAATACAGTGCAACTCGCCACGGGCAAGCATGGGCTTAAGCAGGTTGCTCGCATCCATCGCCCCATCGGTCGCCCCTGCCCCTACCACGGTGTGCAATTCATCGATAAATAAAATCACTTGGCCTTCGGCACTTTGCACCTCTTTCAGCACGGCCTTCAGGCGTTCTTCAAACTCGCCCCTAAACTTGGCACCTGCAATCAAGCTACCCATGTCTAAGGCCATCAGGCGTTTGTCTTTCAGCCCTTCAGGCACATCGCCCGCCACAATGCGCTGGGCTAAGCCTTCTACAATGGCGGTTTTACCCACGCCAGGTTCGCCCACCAACACGGGGTTGTTCTTGGTACGGCGGCTTAACACCTGAATCACTCGCCGCACTTCGTCTTGTCGGCCAATCACGGGGTCTAGCTTGCCAGCCCGAGCAATCTCGGTTAAATCTTTAGCGTATTTTTGCAGAGCTTGGTAGGTGGACTCGGCCTGTTGCGACGCTACCCGCTGGTTGCCTCGTGCGTCTTTAAGGGCTTTAAGCAAGCCTTCGGGCGTGACGCCTTGTTGCTGTAGCAACACGCCAGCAGGTTGAGCAGCGTCAGCCAGCAGAGCCAGCAACAGATGTTCGGCACTGAGGTACTCGTCGGTAAGCTGTTGAGCTTGGGTTTCGGCATCTCTGAAGAGTTTAGAGAGCTTGGGGGCGATAAATACCTGCCCACTGTTGAGCGATGACACCGTAGCCCGTGGTTGCTTACGGGCGAGTTCTTCAAGGCTTCGCTTCAAGGCATCGGTGCTGCGGCAGGTGGCTTGTAGTAGGCTAAAGGCGAGGGTCTTAGGTTGTTCAAGCATGGCCAGCAACAGGTGAGCTACCTCGAGCTGGTTTTGCTCAAAGGTCAGGGCCACGTCTTGGGTGACAGCCACAAGCTGCTGGGTTTCTCGGGTGAGGCGGTTCATGTCAAGCATGGGAGCATCTCCTTAAGGCTAGGGTAGGGGGATGCTCTTAGTATGCGCCGTTTTTGCCCTAAGGCGGGCATTATTTAACAAGGTTTAATACCCACCTCTAAGCCGACAGGTGAGCCGTGCTTTGCATCAGCTGTGCCACGTTGTCTTTACAAAAGCCGTGTTGCCCACGCCGCTCAATAAACTCATAAATCACGCCCGTTATGGGGTTAGGCTGGGTAAACACCTGCACCAAATCGTCGCAGGCTAGCGGGGTAGCCGTGGTAAACAGCCAGCCCTTGGCTTGCCACGTGGCCATGGTGTCCGCCACATTCTCCACCTCGTACGCTAGGTGATGAATACCGCCCGTGCCACGCCCCCAGGTGTTAACCCAGTTATCAATCAAGCTACCCTCGGGGCCGTCACTCACAAATACCTCGGGGGCAAGGTGGAAGCCATCCACCACGGTTGCGCCACGGTAGCCTTCGGGCTTTTCGGTGGGTTCAAGGGCGGTACACATCGCCTTGGAACCATCCTCAAGGGTAATCTCAAACTCCGTTTGCACTCGGTAGCCAAAGGCCTCGCAAAAAAAAGCCACGGCCTGTAAGCGGTTTTTAACTCGGTAGGCAACGTGATCTAAACGCATGACAACACTCCCTTGTGCTAACGGTCGGCAACCCTATGGCTAACCTTAGTATAGCACTTTGCGTACTATTAGCCTAGCTACCCACGGCTAGTTGAGCTTTGTTCAGCATCCAACCATTCATGGGGTTAAGGGCTAACCCTTTTACCCACGGCTGTCGTAACCACAGCTTTTGCGTGCTGTACAGGGGTACTACCCCCACCGCCTCATGCAATGCAAGGGTTTCGGCTTGGGTATACAGGGCTTTGCGCTCGGCAAGTGAGGTAGCTTGGCTGGCCTGTACCACCAGCGCATCATACACGTGGCTGCCCCAACGGGTATGGTTGTTGCCATTGGCCGAGGTCAACAGCCCAAAAAAGGTGTCAGGGTCGGGGTAATCAGCGTACCAACTTAACCTAAAAATATCGGGCGGGTGCGTAGCCAGTTGGGCGAGGTATTGCTTCCACTCTTGATTGGCAAGGCGCACGTTAATGCCACACTCGTTACGCCACACCTCTTGCAGAATCTCGGCTTCTCGCTTGTTTTCAAACTTTGAGGGGAAGCCCAAGGTGAGCGTGGGCAAGCCCTCGCCGTTGGGGTAACCCGCCTCGGCCAGCAGAGCCTTGGCCTGTTGCGGCGCAAACTCGGGCTTAACGTCTCGGTGAAACGTGGCCATAGCAGGGGGGATCCACTCGGCGAGGGGTGTCGCTCCGTTTTGTAGCAGGTGCGCCATTAAAGGCCGATTGATACATAAGGCAAGGGCTTTGCGAATGCGAACATCGCTCACCACGGGGTTACTGACGTTAAAACCAAGGTAAAACAAGGCATTCAGGTCAAGCGTGTGGGCATCGGGGCGGGTTTGCAACCGCCGACGCAACAAAGCGGGTGGGGCATCCAACACATCCAACGCCCCTTGCTGGTACAGGCCAAGGGCGGTGTTGGCATCGGGTACCATCAGCAAGGTGGCCTGTTTCACCCACAGGCTCCCATCGGCAGGGGGAGGGCTGTGGTAGTGCGGGTTACGCCGTAACACGATGCGGTTGCCGTGTTGCCATTGCGCCAGCACCCACGCCCCACTGCTCACAAACTTACCCGCCTCTAACCAATGCGAACCATGTTTGGCCAACACATCCGTCCGCACGGGCATCGCCACGGGGAAGCTTAACAACGAGAGAAAATAACTCACGGGGTGCGCCAAGGTGAGCTGTAAGGTACGAGGGTTAAGCACGGCAATGCCCACCTTCGCTGCATCGCTCTGCTTACCTTGGTTGTACGCTTCAGCTCCTTTAATGGGGTACAGTAACGAGGCGTAGGGGCTGGCCGTTTGGGGCGACAAAGCCCGAAGCATCCCATCCGCCACGTGTTGGGCAGTCAGCGGTTGCCCATCAGACCAATGCAAGTTAGGGCGCAAGGTAAAGGTGTAGCGGGTGGCGGTGTTGTCAACCTGCCAGTGGCTGGCCAAGCCTGCTTCAGCCTCGCCGTTTTCGCCCAATACCACCAAGCCTTCCATCACCTGCTGGTACACCTGAAACGACGTTAAATCCGTCATGCGGGCAGGGTCAAGGGTGGGCGGTTCTGTGCCTAGGTTCAACACCAATTCGCCTTGGGCAAGGCGTTGCTTGGGAGCTATAGCCACGGCCTGTGTGGCTTTAGGGGGAGACGGCTCCGTGGGCTT
>JBIKUS010000065.1:0-11521 GCA_044347425.1 Vampirovibrionales bacterium
AATACGCTTACCTTGACCCACTAACTCAACGGCTCGACGACGAAAAGCAACAGGATACATAACGGCGGGGTCTCTGTAACCTAACAACAACACCTTATTGTATCATACTCTCTAGAATTAGCTATAATTGCGTCAATCGTCACTGGGTTGCTAGGTTTAACCCAAAGAGTATTGCTTTTTCAAGAGCGAGTCACATGGTTGAAGCCACCATGCGTCTGTTACAACACCTTGTTTTTCATCCAGCAGCAGATAGAGAAGCATGGAATATAATGCCAAGCATTATTAAATAACACTCTCGGCGTTAGCTTTGTCAAAACGATAACAATGTTCGTTATTTATTGAGGATAAACGCCTTACATTTTATATCTTTTTTCCTTGCTACCACCTCACCTAACCACTCATACAGAGGCTTCTACAGCTAACGCACTAGATTATAGAGGCTGTTGCTGTAGAGCTTGCAGCAACAAACCTAAGGCTTGTTGGGTAAACCACTGCCTCAATTCGTCCCGAGAGGCCTCAGAGTTGCCTTGTAAACACTGAGTAACTGGGCGTGCGCCTGTGGTGCTAACAACGGCCACCCAGCAAGTACCTACAGGTTTCTCGGCAGAGCCTCCGTCAGGGCCAGCAATACCCGTGGTAGCCATGGCCCAGTGAGTCTCAGCCCGACTTAATGCCCCATAAGCCATAGCTAAGGCCACGCTCTCGCTAACCGCACCGTCATCTTCTATCAGTTGAGCGGGGACACCCAGCTGTTGTGTTTTAGCTTCGTTGGCGTAGGTGACCCAGTTGCATCGCACCCACGCCGAACTACCCGCTAGTTGCGTTAACGCCACGCTTACCAGCCCGCCCGTGCAGCTTTCAGCCACAGCTATAGTCTGCCCACGCTCACGTAGCAGGTGGGTAATTGTCGTAATGAGATGGGTATTAGCATTAGCTATCATTACAGTAAGGTTCACTTAGATAAAACCTAGACGATTTACTACAAAATTATAACTTTGTTGGGAGTTGATTACTATAGCCCTCTTCTTGCAAACGCTACAACAAAGGTCACCCTACCATGGTATCCCTCACGGTTACTCGCTTACCTGCCACTCCTCAACTAAGCACTCCCTCCCCAACACCCCAGCCCCGCGTAGCACCCCCCACCTTTGGAGCGTTAACCTTTACGGGCAACATCAACCTTGATACCATCCCCGTCTCAAAACTCAACCCCGAAAAGCTCCTCAGCACTATTCAGCAAAACTTGGCGGCGGCCTTAACGCTGGTGGGTAGTGCCGATGAGTTGCTGGCTCACGTCGCCACTGTCCCCCTCGTCCCCATGGTAAGGCAACTTCTGGTTACGCTAAGCAGCTTTATTGAAACGCTGCAAAAGCAAACCCACCTACTAGGCCTAGCCACCCTTAAAGATGCGTTAACAGGGCTAAAAACTAGGCAGCAATTTGACTTTGACCTGAAGCACCGTTTAAAACTAGCCCAAACAGAACACCAACCCTTTGCGCTCATCTCGGTAGATGCCGACTATTTTAAGCACATTAACGACACACACGGCCACGCCATGGGCGACAGTGTACTCAAAAAACTAGCGGCAGATTTAACCCATCATCTCGCCCGACACCTGCCCGAAGCCCAAGCCTACCGTGTGGGTGGCGAGGAGTTTATGCTACTGCTACCCCAAGCCACCCCAGAGCAAACCACCCAAGCCATGGAGGCAATTATGGCGAAGTTTGCGGCCATACCTGCCGCTGGCAAACGCAGTACAGATGACCCCAAACTCTTTGCCTTGTTTTCGCCCCAAAGCGATAAGGCGCAACGTAACCTTAGCCTGAGCATGGGAGCCATACTGTATGATGGCAGCCAACCCTTTACCTTACCTGCCGAGACGCTTAAAGCCCATGCCGACCAGTTACTGTACCAAGCCAAAGCGCAAGGCCGTAACCGTAGCCTGTGGGTAACCACGCAAGGCGCCGAGTTAACCGCCACCCCCACCACCTTACTAGGCCCGCCCAACCTCAAGCTACCACCACGCTAAAAACCCCATAAACCAACACCGCCCCCTGCACATAAGGCACAGAGAGCGGCGTTAGGTAAAGGTGTTTCAGCCCAAGCTATTGGTAGCTTTGCTGTAACTCTTTTAAGAATGAATTGAGCTGGTCTTCAACACTGCCCGCCTGCTTAATCAGGGTATCGGCACTGCTGGCCACACGGTCCACGTTGAGCTTAAAGGCTTCGGTGCCTTGGGCTACGCTGCTTAGGTTTTGGCTCATGTCGTTCAGCGTCATGGTTTGTTCTTCAACGGCGGCGGCAATGTTACTGCTGGCCGTGTTCACCTTCTCAATGGTCAGCGCAATTGAATCAATCGCATCCACCGAGGTATTGGTCTCTTTTTGTACAGAGGTGACCAAGGCGATGATGTCCTCAGTGGCTTTGGCGGTTTGCTTGGCCAATTCCTTCACCTCGCTGGCAACCACGGCAAAGCCTTTACCTGCTTCGCCTGCACGGCTGGCCTCAATGGTGGCGTTAAGGGCTAGCAGGTTGGTTTGCTCTGTAATGCCTTTAATCAGGCTAATCACATCGCCAATTTTACGGGTACTGGCGGCCAGTTCTCGCATCATTTGGCTGGTGCGTGCGCCTTCGGTGCTGGCTTGTTGGGCAATACTATGCGTATGCCCCACCTGCGAGCTAATCTCGTTGGCGGCCTCGCTCATTTGCGATGATGACGACGACACCGACATGACCCCTTGGCTGGTGTGTTGGGCTTCTGTGGTCATGGTGCTGGTGGCTTGGTTCAGCTCGCCCAAATTTTGCGTCATAATGCTAAAGGAGCCTTTAACGCTGCTTTCAAGCTGTTTGGCTAAGCCCATCAGCTTTTGGCGCATGGCTTCTTTCTCTATGGCGTTGGTTTTAAACACCTGCACCGTTTGGCTCATTTCGCCAATCTCGTCACCACGGTCTTGGGCGGGGACGGTGACGTTGGTATCGCCTTGGGCTAGGTGCTGCATGGCTTTTACCATACGGGTCAGGGGGTCAGCAATGCTTTTACCTAAGGTGATTCCAAGCACGCTTAATACAGCCACAATGCCCAACAACTGCAACAAAATAGTGTTACGCATTGCTGCAATAGGGGCAAACAATTCTGCCGAAGTTTGTTCAGCTACCAAAGCCCACTCAACCCCTAAAAAGTTAAGGGGTTGCGCCGCTGCTACCACTTGTTTGCCTAAAAAGTTAGTGGCTTCAAAGTGTTGCATCTCTTTGCTACCAATAATCTTTTTAAACAACTCTGGGGCGGTGGCTTTTAAAATATCGTCTTCCTTGGTAAAGGTACTGTCGTTACGTAGTTTAAGGTTGCTACCTAGCAAGTAGGTTTGCCCCGTCTCGCCCAACCCCGAGACTTCTTGCATCAATTTATTAATTTGTGCAATCGGCATTTGAAAAGCCATCACACCCAAGTAATTGCCCTTAGCATCTGTTATACGCTTAGCAATAAAGCTGGCAGGCACATCAAAACTAGGGGCATAGGGGGTAAAGTCTGTAAAGGCAACAGCGTCGCTGGTGGGGTTGTCGGCAACGGTTTTAAACACTTTGCCCAAGTCGGTATCTTTCCACTTGCCGTTGCGTAGGTTGGTGGCGTAGTCTAGCTCCTTAAACACGGTATATAGCAAGTCGCCGTTAGGGGCAAAGATAAAAATGTCATAGTAATCACGGGTTTTTAACAGCTTGCGTAATTGGGGGTGATACTTGGCATGAAGCTGGCTGTAGAGTGAGCCATCGCCAGCGGCCTGCAACTCGTCTTTTTTACCTGTGGGGTTAGGGTTGTTGTGGATGTAAAGGTCGTGCAGGGTTTTTTCGGGGTTCTTACCTTCACTCCTCAACTCAGCCCAGGCTTGGCTGTAGTCTCGCAAAGCATCGCGTACCAGCAAGCTTTGGCTAAAAATGGTAAGATCTTGCTCAATGGAGGCCAAGTAGTTACTTACCGATTGATGCTTGCCTGTTAATACCGCTTCCAGCTTATGCTCGGCTTCTACTTTTAAGGCGTTGTCGGCCTGCACAAAGCTAAAATAGCCCGTAATAGCTGCCGACAGTATGCCCAAGCCCACAAGGGCGATAGGCAGTTTTTTACTAATAGGTAGCGAGTTAAGTACGTTCATGAGGTGTTGTGTATCCTTAAATCATTAGTTAAATAGGTTAAGGGTTAAAACGTGTAATTTAAGCGGCAACCCAAGGCGGTGGTGGTACCGTTTTGGGTAAGCCCCAAGGGGTTAACAATCATTTGTATACTTGGCATGATGGAAAAAGCATCGTTCACCCTAAAGCGGTAGTACGCTTCAAGTACATGCTCCATGGCCACGTTTGAGAAGCCTGCCGCCCCTTGTGTACCACCATCTTGTATATTGACGAAGGCGTAGCCCAAGCCAATGGTATCTTGTGGCCTAATCTTGTCGCCAAACACACTCATCGGCACTGAGACTACCCCGTGGAAGGCACTTTTGGCACCAGCAGCCACGTTGGCGGGGCCAGGTTGTTGCGTGGTAAACAACACGGGCGTTACCCCTGACTGGTTGTACAGGTAGCTAAAGGTGGTACCAATGCCCCGCCACCATTCTTGGTTCCAGCCAGCGTAAATGGCACTGTGCGTGTCTTGGTTAAAGTCGGGGTTGTAGGTATTACCGTTGCGCTTGGTGTAATTTAAGTTAGCTTGAATGGATTCGTTAAAGTTACGGTTACCCGCCAAAAAGATGTGGTACGCACCCGCATATACCGAGCCTGGCTTGTGCAACGCTTCGGGTAAGAAGGTAGGCACGTAGTTTAGCTTGGCCTCGTAGGTCAAGTTCAGGCCATCCATCAAATCGCCCACGTCAATACTGCCTAAGCCCACGCCAACATCCGAGCTGAGACTGCTCCCCAGCCCTTGGTGCCATTGGTAGCCCACCATAGGCATGGCCACGTTAACCGCTACCCCAGGTACGTTAACAAAGGCGTTGTTCTGAAATTGGCTGTTCTCGTCGCCACGGTAGGGGGACACGTCAAACAAATCCCACCAGCGCACAAGGCCAGCATACAGTTTACCTGTGGTTTCAAAACCTTCTTTACCCACAGACCCCCCAAAGCCAGGGATATCCGTGAGGAGCGGGATGCCGTCTTTAAACTCTTGCTTGTAGAAGGCACTCTCTAAAAACAGGTTAGGGCGAGTCATGCTGGTGTTGCCGTTTTGGCCATTTAACACACCACCGCCACCGTTAGCCCCTACGGAGCCTGTACCAAAGCCCTCGTTAAAAGCACTCACATCAGCCGCTACCCGAGAATACAAGTTAAAGGGGTAGTTTGCCCCGCTGTTGGGGTTGCCGTTATTACCCACGGGGCCGTAACGGCCATAGGCAGCAATCAGGCGGGTGCTTACGGTACCTGTACCCAGTTTTTTCTCGTCGTTGGCTTCAACCACAGGCACGTCTACAGTTAAACGTAAACGACCAATGGCACTAATGGCATCTTCAATACCGCCGCTGCCGTTGTCGCCCACGCTGTTGCGGTTCATATCGCTAAGGACACCCGCCGTCATATCGCCATGTATTTGCACTTTTTCAAGCAGGTTGAGGCGAGCGTCTTGTTCGGTGTTTTTGCTGGCTGCCGTGGCTAATTGGTTGGTGACGTTGGTCAGCTCTTGAATCAGCCGTTTTTGGGTGGCTTGCAGGGCTTTAACGTCTTTGTCGTTAGCTTTGTTTTGGCTGAGCAGTTGTATGTTCTGCTCCAGCGCACCAATGGCCGAAGTAAGCGACTGTATGGCCTGTGCCTGTGCCGAGGGCGTGGGCTGATTGCCCCCCGCTTGTGGCCCCAGCTTGGCTAGTTGGCTGTTATTGTTAGGTGCTGCTGCCAGTGTCGTCTCATCAGCCAAGGGAGCCGTGGGCAACCCCAGTGCCAAGTCATCCATCGAGGTGAGACCCTCGTTGGCGTAGGCGGGCGACAGCGTAGCGCATACCAGTAAAGCCACTAAGCTTAACGCTGCCTTTGTGGGCAAAAACTTAAGTAACTGTGTTGTTGTGTTGTGTGCAAACATAAGGGGTAGAAACCTCAAACTAATCAAACCTCTGTTAGTATGCTTTTGTTGTTGTTGTTAAGGCTATCGGCTATTCAGCCTATTTTTGCTTACCTTGTCAATAACATGGGTTAGTGTTATCATTGTTCTCAACTATCGTGGTAACTCTTTTGGTTTTTCAACATTTTTCTCCCTTCAGCAGTGTTTAGTCCTATGTTCTGTTGTTGCTAGTTAGGCAACCTTGTTTTGGGTTACCCCGCTTAAGGCTGTTTAGCCCTTGCCCTCACGTTTTAAAGTAGCCCAGTTAGTTGGTTTATTTGGGTTGAAGGATACTTTACTTGCTTAATGCCCCGCCCCTACCGTTTAGCCCACCTGCCCCGCTTGCCCCTTGGCAACGGGACGCTTGGCCTATCACCCGTATGCTCAACCCCCTTTCAGGGGCAGGAGCTGTTAAGTATCTGTTAGGCTCTGTGGTGGCGGCTAGGCTGGTGGTGGGGCTGGCTCGTATTGTGGCCGATTGGCCTGCCAATAACCCCACCGATGCCCCCAAGCAAGACAAAGTTACCACCTTTTTAGAGCGTGTCTTTATGGAAGGCCTCGGCACCGTCGGCACGTTTTTGGTACTGCACGCCACGCAAGACGCTGTGGCCAACCTACTTGAACGTGTTGACCCTAAACTGCACCCCACCCATGTGCTTAACCAATGGCAAGGTGCGTTGTCTCCTCAAGGGTTTCACAAGGCCACGCAAGGGCTAGCAGTAGCCATGGGTTACCCCGCCCCCACGCCCGAGCAAGCCTTAAGTCAGTTGAGCAACCACCACAATAGCTTAGCCAAAACCCTTTATTACGGGGCAGATATTGCCCCCCTTCGCCAACACCTTGCGCTTGACCCTGCCCTAGCCCAGCACGCCCTACCCGCCGCCGAAGCCTACTTTGCTAGGCTCAATGTTACAGGTAAACTCCCTTTACTCAGTGGGCTGGCCGCATCGGTCCTGTTTGGCGGGTGGGGCTGGCAAAAAATCAACGATACATGGTTCCGCAAACATGTGGTTCCCCCTTTGGCCAAGCCGTGGGCAGAGCGTTGGCAACGTGCCGAAGAGGCGAAGCGTCCCCCTGCACCTGTGGTAGCCGCCCCGCCTGTAGCCAAGCCCCTACAGCCCTTGCCTAGAGCAACCACCCCGCCCCCTACCCTCCCCCTGTGGCAAGGGAGCACTTAACCTATGATTGCCACTCCCCTACCGCTGCCTTTAAAACCGAGCACAGCCTTACCCCAAACCACGCTACACGCCATGGCTACCGTATGGGGTAATGCGGGGCAAACCCTGCTACAAGCCAACGATGGTTTTAAGCTAATGGCCGCCACCATGGCCTCGTTACTAATGGTAGCCTCACGCTGTGTGGTGGCGACCCAAAGCGCACAACAAGCCAAAGGCACCCCTCAGCAAGACAGTACCCAAACCGCCCAAGCCCAAACCTTTTTTAGAGAATGGGGGGCCTTTGTGGCCAGCTACGGCGTGGTTAAAGTGTTGGCTGCTGGCCTAAGCTGTACCAATGCCCACGTATTTAATGCCCAATTGGTTAAGGCAGACCATGTGGGGCTGGGTAAAGCTCTTGGCCAAACCTGGGGCTTGCTGACTGGGCAACTTGCCCCACAAAGCATACCCCCCATTAAAGGTGCCGTATCTGCCCTAACAGAGTGGCAACCTAAGGCGGAGGGCTTACGCAACACAGGGGTATTACACGCTTTAGCGCAACACTTGCCCCAAGTTAAGCAACATCCCAGCCTCCCCCATGCCGAACAACACCTACTGGCCTTACAGGCATGGCAACACTATATGCCCACCACAGTTGCCTCGTTAGTGGGGGTAGTGCTAAGTGGTTGGTGCCTTGAGCGTGTCGCCCTTGCCAACGGTCCTAAAATTGTGGCTGCTCTTAAACAAGGTATGTCAACCAACCCGCAACAGCCCCAGCCTATCGATACAAAGCTGCCTGCCCCCACGCTATTGGCCGCTTCGGGTGCGGTGTTTCAACCACAAGCACCAAGCCCAAGTCACCTTACACCCCCAAAGCCCGCATTGACGCAACCCGCTGCCTCACGCTACAGTAACCCTGTACCCCCCCTCCGCCCGTTTTGAAAGCCTCTCCACTTATGACACAGCCCACCCCTCCCTACGCACCCGCTACCCACCAAGGCCAACTCAGCCTCCCCCCCGAGGCCAAACTGGCCATCGTGGTCAGCCGTTTTAACGCCCTCATCACCCAACGCCTGCTTGAGGGTGCCTTATGGCAAGCCCAACGCCACGGTATCACCCCCGAACAACTGGTGGTGATACACGTGCCTGGTGCGTTTGAATTACCCGTGGTAGCCAAGCAATTAGCTACAAGTGGCTACAAAGGCCAAGCCTTATGGGGCATTGTGGCCTTAGGCTGTGTGATTAAAGGAGCGACCAGCCACTTTGATTACGTGTGCAGTGGGGTGACGAGCGGCTTGCAAAGCGTGGCCACCAGCTCAGGTATCCCCGTGGCGTTTGGGGTACTCACCACCGAGACGGTAGAGCAAGCCATGGACAGAGCTGGCGTTAAGCTAGGCAACAAAGGTGCCGAGGCCATGGAAACCGCCCTCGAGATGGCTCACTTGCTACGTTGTCAATTAGGTGATATGTCTGCAAGTTAAGCATCAAACCTAAGTGCTTTTGATATAGCTTTTTGCGTTGTTTCGTCAATGACAATATTTTCATGAGGGTAGTCTTGGTTTGGGTTTTCTATAAACCTCTTTAAGGCATCCCAATCAGTAGCACCGCCATTCAAGAGAAAACTTTCTTGACCTTGTGATAATACAGTTCCCGAAAGTATATCCGTCTTTCCCCCAGCAGGACGCGGAAATACGTTTTAACTTATAAATACAGTTATATCGCCGCCATCTTTTGTAGCTGGCACAGGTATTCTTTCAAAATTTTGTTTACTTGCTCCAATAAAGCCTAGTGGAGATTTCATATTTGTTACGTAGCCAATATAACCAAAGTTTGTAGGTGTCGATGAGAGCATCAGTTAAGCCTTTTATCGTTTGTGTTGTGAGTGTGAGCAGTACAGAGTGTTAGCCTAGTGGGCATTACCTACTTATGTAACGTCGCTCAAAGTATGAACTTGCCCCACCCACGCCAAACAACAAGCCCTCCTTAATCAATCAAGGAGGGCTTGCGTGTTAGAGACTGTTAAGCCTTAAACCAAACGAGCTTCGGCAGCTTGCCAGTCAATGTTAGCAAAGAAGGCTTCAATGTACTTGGCTTTTTCGGTGGGTTTAAAGTCAACGGTAAAGGCGTGTTCCCACACGTCCATCACCAAAATGGGCAAAAAGCCAGCAGGGTGGCCGTTTTCGTGGTCGCTTACCCAAAAGTTTTGTAGGCGTTTGGTCATGGGGTCTTGGTACAACACAGCCCAGCCAATGCCACGCATGAGGCCTGTGGCTTTAAAGTCACGTTGCCAAGCGTCGTAGCTGCCAAAGTCTTGCTCAATTTGGCGACGCAAGGCACTGCCAGCGGCCAATTGAGACCCTTGTGGCTTCAGGTTGCCAAAGTAGTATTCGTGCAAACGCATACCGCTGTATTCAAAGCCAAAGCGACGCTTTTGCTCGTTGTACTCGGGGGTGCCTTCTTTACCTTTGGCCAACTGTTGGGCTAAGGCGGCGTTAAGCTTGTTGGTATTGGTTACATAGCCTTGGTACAATTTAAAGTGTTGTTCTAGTTGCTCTTGGCTAATGCCTTCAAACCCTTGCGAGGGGTAGGTTTTAGCTTCATAGTCTTTGGTAGCGATAGCGGTAGACATAGGTCGGTTTCTCCACAAACATCCAGCAAGGTAACCTTTGTTGACATACAAAGTGTTGCTTTTTACACAGTTTACCACGCAAACAAAGCACACGTAGGCATCCTTTAGCTTTTCTTAGGGAGTGTGGGGTTATGCCAAGGTGTTTAACTGACTCGCCGTGGGGAGCGGTTGTACGGTTTGAACATTCGCCCTAAGCTGCACGGGCGTACGCTGCGCCTCTTTGTACAATTCGGCGGTGATGTTTGCAGTAATGGCACTCTGCCCCTGCATCAGGTAGCTCTCGTTACGGGCGGCAGGGGTAGCGGTCACGTGAGTGTGCGAATTGACCAAATACGTTGGCCAGCCTTCAAGCGTGGTATTGGTAGCGGCTTGTGCCTGCTGAATAACGGCAGGTAACGACAAGGGTGTAGCTGTTGTTGGGGGGAGTGTAGCCATGGGGTGAATGTCCTTTAATAAAAAGGGGGGATAGCCTTAATAACACGGCTCAAGCCTTGTTTGTGTTAGAGTTTTATAGATACTGTCCCCCCTCCATCTCTCTTAAAAGCCCCGCCCCTATGTACCTTTATGGCATACACACCCTAGCCGCCCTGTTACAACACGAACCCGCCCGAGTCACCAAGCTATTTGTGCAAGAGGCGCAAGGCCGCCCCGAACCTCGGCTAGCGGCACTGGTGCAACAAGCCCAAAGCCACGGCATTGTAACGGTACGCTGCCCCAAAACCAAACTTGATGCCCTTGTACGCCAAGCCCACGAAGACGATGACCCACCCCTGACCCACCTGCCCAGCCACCAAGGCGTGGTGGGCGTGGTAGCCACCAAACCCCTGCACCACCTAGACGAGTGGCTGCCCACACTCGATATGACCAGCAACCTTCCCCCGCTGCTTGTGGCGATGGATGGCGTAGAAGACCCCCGAAACCTAGGAGCCATGTTACGTGTGGCCGATGGCTTGGGCGTGGCTGGCGTGTTGTTGCCCAAGCACCGTAACGCTACGCTCTCGCCTAGTGTGGCCAAAACCGCCGCTGGGGCAGAGCAAAGCGTCCCCTTGGTAGCCGTTACCAACCTAGGCCAAGCCTTACGTGCCTGTAAAGACGCTGGCTTCTGGATTGTAGGCGGCGTGTGTGGCAGCACCTACCCTCAGGCAGTACCCCCGTGGGCGTTTAAGGCAGGCAACACGCCTTTGGTACTGGTGATGGGCAACGAAGAAAAAGGCCTACGCCCCACCACCATTAAAGATTGCGATTTTCTGCTGACCCTGCCCATGTTGGGGCAAGTGGCCTCGTACAACGTCAGCACTGCCTTGGCCATGCTTGCCTACGAGCTGGTAGTACAACAACGCTATGGTGTTAACAAGGTGTTACAATCAACACCGTAACCAAGCTTCTTTAACTCTACCTGCACCGTTTACGATTGACGGGCTTTAAACCATCGTAACGTATTTTCTCGGTACTACTTACTTAAAGGGTACTTCACCATGCAACTAACCACAGGCCTACACAATTCATCAGCCACTAACGCCACCCCACCAACTTACGGTATTATGGCTAACCTTAAAGAGTTTGAAACACTTTTGTAAGTGCTTGTGAGATGTGAAGTAAGGGTTCATTCAATGCCCTAATTCGTGATTTTAACCATGACCAAGACTGTTCAATAGGGTTGTAGTCGGGGCT
>JBIKUS010000188.1:0-3009 GCA_044347425.1 Vampirovibrionales bacterium
TTGGCTGCCAAGGTCACGCCAGGCATAAAGCAGGTGCGGTCAAAGGCATCGTGGCGCAAGGTGAGCAATTCGCCTTGGCTGCCCAACAACACCTCTTGGTGGGCTACCAAGCCAGGCAGACGGATGCTATGCACGTGCAAGTTGCCTGCCAACGTGGCTCCGCGCGCACCCGCAAAGCTCTCGTGGCTGTCGGGGCGGTTGGTTGTGGCAAAGCAGCCGTTGGGCTGGCTGGCCAGCATGGCTTGCGCTGTCAGCAAGGCCGTACCACTGGGGGCATCCAGCTTTTTATTGTGATGCAGCTCGATGATTTCGGCGTGATCAAAGTATTTGGCGGCCATGGCGGCAAACTTCATCATCAACACGGCCCCAATGGCAAAGTTGGGTATCACGGCTCCCGCTAGCCCTGCTGCCTTCAGTTTTTCGTCTAGGCTGGTATGTTGTTCGGGGGTGAGGCCTGTGGCTCCAATGAGGGGATGGATGCCTGCTTCAATCATGGCCACGGCGTTGGCGTAGACGCTGCGGGGGGTGGTAAAATCAATACCAACAAGGGGCTTAGCGTCGGTGGGGAGTTGGGCTAGGGTATCGGCCAAGCTGGCTTGCACCTGCACGTTGCAGGGGGAAGGGTGGCCTAGGGCGGTGGCGGCATCTTTGCCCACCCAGTTATGGTCAACGGCACCTACTAGCCACAGGGCGGGGTTGGTAAGCACGGTATTCAGCACGGCCTTACCCATGCTACCAGCGGCACCTAAAACAATGATGTTAATGGGCATAATGCACCTCTGTATCTATACAATAACTTAAAAAGTGGGTGATAAACATCACCCTGCCCTCACGCAGAGGGAGAGGGTGACAACTAACTAACGGATTTGAGTTCGGCCTTAAAGGGTAAGTCGTCTCGCCGAATTTGGTCATTGATGAGCAGGTCAAGGGCGATGGTGGCCTCCAGCCCCAAGGTCTGTGCCATAGCAAAGGCCAACTTAAGCGAGGGGAGTTTATGGCCATTTTCGTATTTACTGAGCATAGCCACGCTAATGCCCAGCAAGGTAGCAGCTTCGCTTTGAGGCATGTCTTGCTGCACACGATACCCTTGAAGATAACGACCAAAACTCAACCTCCCCTGCCCACCTATCACTTGGCTCAGCGAGACAGTCTCGTTATCGGGTGCGGTAGTCATGGGGTGTTACCTCTAGTACGGTTAATATAACTGTATGATTGTCAATAGTGTAAATGGCACGCCATTGGTGATTAAGCCTTACGGAGCGTTGACCGAAACGCTCACCCTTTAAAGGCTCATCATGAAACCCCTTACGCTGACGAGTTGCCTCTAGCCCTTTAATGTTCACCTCAGTTGCCCAAGCGAGTAGGGCGTTTTGTATGCCCAAAGGAGCTTTTTTAAATTGCTTGAGAGCTAACTTGGTAAAGTTGACTTCCATAATAGCATATTAACCTTTTTGGTTAAGTTAGTCAAGTCAGCAACTAAGGTAAAAAGCTAAAACTGAGTACGGCCTTGTAAGGCACGGGTTAGGGTGAGGTTGTCGGCGTAATCCAAATGTCCCCCCACGGGTAAGCCATAGGCAATACGGCTTAGCTTAATCGGCAAGCCTTCTACCTGTTTGCTAATGTAGAGGCTCGTCGTGTCGCCTTCGGTGGTGGGCGGTAGGGCTAAAATGAGTTCCTCCACCCGCACGCCTTGGGTAGCATCTTCGCCGTGCAAGCGGTCAAACAGCGGACGCAAGGCCAATTGCTCCACCCCAACACCATCCAACGGAGACAGCACGCCGCCCAACACATGGTAGAGGCCACTGTAAGATTGGGTTCGCTCCAAGGCGTACACGTCGCTGGTTTCAACCACCACACACAACTGGCTGGCGTTGCGCTTGGGGTTGGCACACAACTGGCACAAAGGCAGATTCGTCAGCGTAAAGCACTGGGGGCAAGGATGAACGGAGGCTTTCGTCTCCACCAAGGCATCGGCCAGCCGTTGGGCAAAGTGTTCGGGTTGTTTGAGGATGTAAAAGGCCAAGCGTTCGGCAGTTTTAGGGCCGATACTGGGCAGTTGCGCCAACGCCTCCACTAACGGAGCAAGAGGTGTGATGGCCGTGAGCAAGCTCATAGGCGGTTACACCGCCACGGCGACGGGTTGCTGAGCCAAGGCCTCAAGCACACGCTGCCCCATGGCCTTACAACCAATCACTTGGCTGCCCGCTTCGGCAATATCGGCGGTGCGGTAGCCCGCATCCAGCACAGAGGCGATAGCGGTATCAATACAGGCGGTTTCGGCACGAGGCACACCTGCCGACAGCTCTAGCAGTAGCTTGACCGAGAGCAACGTGGCAATGGGGTTGGCCTTGTCTTGCCCCGCAATATCAGGAGCCGAACCGTGCGAGGGTTCGTAGAGGGCGACGGTTTGGCCACGGGTTTGGGGCGTATCGCCCAAGCTGGCACTGGGTAGCATCCCCAACGAGCCGCCCAACATGGAGGCTTCGTCGCTGAGAATATCGCCAAAGGTGTTTTCCGTCAGTAGTACGTCGTACTGGTTGGGCTGGCGGATGAGTTGCATGGCTGCATTGTCCACATACTGGTGGGTCAGCGTCACGTCGGGGTACTGCGGGGCGAGTTCGTCTACCACTTCTCGCCACAGTTGCGAGGTCATCAGCACGTTGGCCTTGTCCACGCTGCACAAGTGGCCTCGGCGTTGTTGGGCAAGGCTAAAGCCTAGGCGAGCGATGCGCTCAATCTCGGGGCGGGTGTAGGTCATGGTGTCTAGGGCGTGGGTGGCGTGTTTCTCTTTGGGTTGGCCAAAGTACAGGCCGCCTGTCAGCTCACGCACCAGCATCATATCCACCCCTTGTAGCACGTGGGGCTTGAGGGTGCTGGCATCAGCCAGTTGGGCAAAGGTGACAACAGGGCGAAGGTTGGCGTATAGGCCAAGGGCTTTGCGTATGGCCAACAGTCCCATTTCGGGGCGTTGCGGGCGAGGGAGCGCATCGTAGGCGGGGCCACCCACGG
>JBIKUS010000066.1:0-11440 GCA_044347425.1 Vampirovibrionales bacterium
CCACCTAGCTTACCCACAGAGCCTTGCGGTTGGTTAGCAACATCGCCTACAAGCCACAGGTCGTTGAGGGGTTTTAAGGCCAAGGGCAGGGTGGGCAGGTGTTGCTTGAGAGCTTGATGTACCACCCACCCCGCTGCGTGGGGCCACCACGCTTGGCAGGCTACAGGCACGGCAGGGTGAGCCATTGCCCAACTCAAACAAAGAGCTTGCCCCGCTTGGCTATGCCATTGCCTGCCCCAGCCCGCCCCTTTGCCTTGGGTTTGGTGCCAAGTGGCTACTACCAGGCCGTGGGGGTGCGTCTCGCCTTGGGTTTGGGCTTGGTGTAACAGCTGCCGAGCGTGTTGGTTGGTGTTGTCGAGCGTGTCATACCAGTGGACAGGTGCGGAGGTGGGTGGCTGGCTCATCAAGGGTTGCTACTGTGGCGCATGGTGTACGGCAAACGGCGGAGCTTTACTATGCCACACAAAAGGGTTCTCGGGTAGCGCATCCCCCGAGCGCACCCATACAGGCGGCGAGGTGAGCAAGGGATGTAAGGCCACAGCCAAAGGCGGTGGGGCCGTTGGGGTTTGCGTAGGGGGAGACAAGGCCTCTGTGACGGTTTCGTCCGTCTCGGGTTCAGGCTCTGCAAGGCTTTGCCAACTGGCACTGGAAAAGGTGCCTTTGCTTAATTCAATGTTGGGTTGGGTAATAAACCTATCCAACGAGCGATCAAACACCATCACTTCCCCTTGGTCTTGGGCTATCCAGTCAGGGAAGCGGTGGTTAATTTCATTCTCAAGCCTAGCCCCATCGATATAAGGGTTGCTTTTTATGGTCTGTAGCTCTCGGCGTACTACCTCGTTAAGGGGGTAAAGTACCACACCCACATCACGGCCATTCCATTTGCCACGGCCAAAGGTATACATCTCTTTGGTTAGAGGGACGCCAGGGTTGCTAAGGGTGATGAGTTCTTCAGCTTCCTCGGGTTTAATATCACGCACGGGGTAGCCATCAGGGAAGCGAGTAAAAATAAGGTATTTGGTACCAAAAGCAGGCAGCATAGGGGTGCAATCTCATCGGTAAAGGGTTCTACAACCTTGCTCTTTCAAAAACAAAGCAAGGGTTAAGATTGTTAGGCTGTGCTTAAGGGCTTGCATCTGTGCTTTGTTGTCTTATACTAAGCGCATTCACTGGTTCTCAACACCTTGCGGGAGTAATTCAGTGGTAGAATGCTTCCTTGCCAAGGAAGATGTCGCGAGTTCGAGCCTCGTCTCCCGCTTATTCTCTTATCAATTGAACAGACGAACTGCTTGTGTTAGGCTGTTTTTCGTATTGAGTTTTAGCTTAACGTCGTGTTAACGGAAGGCCACCCCCACCATGAAAGTAGATGTTGAAAAACGTGAACAGAGCCAAGTTGCCATTCACATTAGTATCCCCGCAGATCACGCCCAACAGGAATATAATAAAGCCTGTCGCCGTATTGGCCAACGTGTCAATATACCTGGCTTTAGGCGTGGCAAAGCCCCTATTAAAATGATTGAGAAGGCCGTTGGCCAAGAGCGCATCAAGCTAGAAGCCCTTGAGCGTTTGTTGCCTAACGTGTTTGCCGATGTGATTAGCGAACACCAGCTTGACGTAGTGGCTGCCCCCCGCATCTTAAGCTACACCTATGATTTAGCCACAGGTGTTGAGCTTGAAGCCAACGCCGACCTTAGGCCAGAGATTGCTGTACCCAACCTAGCCATTACCGTTGAAGCCACTCGTCACGATGCCCCCCAAGGTAAGTTAGACGAAGAACTTAAAGCTTTGCAAGAACGCTACGCCAAGTTGGAGCCTGTTGAAGGTCGCCCTGTGGCGGATACTGACGTGGTAACCATTGACTTTAGGGGTACCGTCAACGGCAAGGCCATTCAAGGTGGAGCTGCTACTGGCTTTAAGCTGGATATGGCTGGCAATAGCCTGATTGACGGCTTTGCTGAGCAGATTCTTGGCCACACCGCTGGCGAAGCTTTTGAGATTGAAGTGCGCTTCCCCGAAGCTTACCACGACAAGCATTTGGCTGGCCAATTGGCTAAGTTTGATATCACCCTACATACCATTGAAACCCGTGTCACCCCTGAGCTAAACGACGAGTTGGCCGTGCGTCACGGCCATGAATCGTTAGAAGCCCTTAAGCAAAGTATTCAAGCCAAGCTGGACAAACAAGCCGAAGATACCCAGTTGCGCTACAAGCACGATGCTGTGGTCACTGCCTTGGTGAACCAGCTCGATGTCCACATCCCCCCAAGCATGATTGACCGTGAAGCCGATTTGATGTTAGGCGATATGCGTCGTCGCTTTGAGCAAAACGGCTTGGCTTGGCAAGAATTCGCCAAGGGCGACACCCTTGATCGCATCAAGGCCGAGGTAGGTACCGAAGCAAGACAACGTGTGCTAACCAGCTTGCTGTTTAGTGCCGTGGCCAAGCAAGAAGCCCTTAGTGTTGAAGAAGCCGAATTTACCGCCGAAGTGGCTCGCCTTGCCGAAGCTCGTGGTTTGGATGAAGCCACCGCCCTTAAGCAGTTAGCTTCTAGCCCAGACGCTGTACAAGCCGTAGCTGATACTATTTTGGCAGGCAAAGTATTGGCTTTGTTGGTAGAGAAAGCCACGTTTACGTTGGTTGACCCTCCTGCTGAACCGATGGATGCCTTAGCCCACTTGCACGATGAGCATGACCACGGTCACGACCACAGCAACTGTGGCCATGACCATAGCCACGATCACGCTCCTGCTGCCACGGCTGAAACTGCCGAGGCTCCCCCTGCCGAAGAGCAACCCATTGGGTAAGGTGTGAGGTAGGTAGGCCAAGGGGTTACCCCTCTTGCTGAGCTAAGTATGGGCATCACCTCTTGGCCTTTACCTGTATCTCGTGTAGCATACTAATACGTTGTTTGTGTGAGGAAATCACCCGTGACCCAATCCTTCATCTCTACCGCTACCCAAGACCAATCGGCTTACGTCCCCGTTGTTATTGAACAATCGAGCCGTGGCGAACGCTCTTTTGATATTTTTTCTCGCTTAATGCGTGAGCGCATCATCTTTTTGGGTACGCCCGTAGATGATATGGTCTCTAACATTATTGTGGCGCAATTGCTTTTGTTGGATTCTGAAAACCCAGAAAAAGACATTATGCTCTACATTAACTCCCCTGGTGGTAGCGTAACGGCTGGTTTAGCCATTTACGACACCATGCAGCATGTTAAGGCTGATGTTTCTACCATTTGCTTAGGCCAAGCCTGTAGCATGGGTGCCTTCTTATTGGCTGGCGGTGCCAAAGGCAAGCGCATGGCTCTGCCCAACGCCCGCATCATGATTCACCAACCATGGGGTGGCGCACAAGGCCAAGCCAGCGACATCGAAATTCAAGCCGCTGAAACCAGCCGCTTGAAACGTACCCTTAACGAGTTGCTCTCCTTTCACACAGGTCAACCGCTCGATAAAATTAAGCGCGACACCGACCGTGACTACTTTATGATTCCGCCCGATGCTAAAGAATACGGGATGATTGATAAAGTCATCACCAAACTGGAAGATGCCAAAACCCCTGATGCGGCTTAAGCTTAAGTCGTAGTCCCTTGTTTTAGTGTGCTGCTTGGGTACCCTGTTATTGTTGCCAAGTATCGTCTTACGGAGAACTGTTTATGAGTAAGTTAGAAGACGCTCGGCTTCGTTGCTCGTTTTGTGGCAAAACTCAAGACCAAGTTAAGAAACTGATTGCTGGCCCCGACGTGTACATTTGCGATGAATGCGTGGAGCTGTGTAATGAGATTCTTGAAGAAGAGTTCTTTGAAGCGACAGACGGCGACAAAAAAGCAGCTGAACCCTTGCAGCCCACCAAACTCACCAAGCCTAAAGAGATTAAAGCCTTTTTAGATGAGCATATTATTGGCCAAGACGATGCTAAAAAGGTACTCTCTGTAGCGGTATATAACCACTACAAGCGCATTAACCACCAAATGCCTGCCCCAGCCCCAGCCGATGCTGCTGATAAAGACGGCACCGACAAAGAGACCAAAGCCAAAGAAGTCACCGCCGCAGAAAAAGCCCTTAGCAAAGCTGAGGCCGAAGCTAAAGCAGCTAAGGTTGAGATTCAAAAAAGCAACATTATGTTGATTGGCCCTACAGGTAGCGGTAAAACGTTGCTGGCACAAACCTTGGCCAAATACCTCGATGTCCCCTTTGCTGTGGCGGATGCTACCACGTTGACTGAAGCGGGTTACGTGGGCGATGATGTGGAAAATATCTTGCTTCGCCTGTACCAATCTGCCGATTATGATGTGGCCAAGGCCGAGCGTGGCATTATCTACATTGACGAAATTGACAAAATTGCCCGTAAATCCGAAAACCCTAGTATCACTCGTGATGTGTCTGGTGAGGGTGTACAACAAGCCTTGCTTAAAATGATTGAAGGCACCACGGCCAACGTCCCCCCACAAGGTGGCCGTAAGCACCCTCATCAAGATTTTATCCAGATTGACACCACGAACATTCTCTTTATCTGTGGTGGAGCATTTACTGGGCTGGAGAAAATTGTCGATGCTCGTGAAGCCTCCTCGCAAGGGGTGGGCTTTGGTAACTTGCGCCCTAAAAAAGCCTACGAGCGTGAAATTGAAGCCGCCAAAATGCTCAAAAAAACTCAGCCTGACGATCTGCTTAAGTTTGGTCTCATCCCTGAGTTTATTGGGCGTATCCCTGTTATGGCCATTCTTGACCCGCTAGACGAAGAAGCCTTGGTGCGTATTTTAACCGAACCCCGCAACGCATTGTTTAAACAATACCAAGCCCTGCTTGCGATGGATGGTGTCGAGCTAAGCTTTGAGTTAGAGGCTACTAAAGCCATTGCCAAAGAAGCCATGAAACGCCAAACTGGCGCACGTGCGCTCCGATCCATTGTTGAGGAGATGATGCTAGAGGTGATGTTTGAGCTGCCCTCGCAAAGTGATGTCAAAACCATGACTATCACCAAAGAGATGGTGGACAAAAAAAAGGCTACTTGCGTCATCCCCCTGCCCGAAAAGCAACCCATGAGCGAAATTGCTTAGGGCTTGCTGTCACCCCATTTTCTTCACTCTCTCGTTTAGGCTCCCCTCGCTATGTCCACCCCTCATCCTAAAACCCTCTACCAAAAACTGTGGGATGCTCACGTCGTCCATCAGCAATCGCCCCAACACCCTGCCTTGCTTTACATTGATAGGCACTTGCTACACGAAGTGACCACGCCCCAAGCTTTTGCAGGGCTTAAAGCCAAAGGTCGCTCAGTGCGCAAACCCGCCCAAAGCATCGCCACCATTGACCATAGTATCCCCACGACCCCTCGTGAGTCGCTGGTATGGAGCGATGCTCAAGCCAAGACTCAAGTCGATACGCTTCGGCATAACACTACCGAAGCAGGTATCGCCTTGTATGACGTGGGTTCGGGGCATCAAGGGATTGTGCATGTCATTGGCCCCGAGCTGGGTTTTACGCTGCCTGGTACCACGCTGGTGTGTGGTGATAGCCATACGGCCACCCATGGTGCGTTTGGCGCACTGGCTTTTGGCATAGGCACCAGCGAAATTGAGCAGGTGTTGGCAACACAATGCTTGTTGCAATATCCTTCTAAAACCATGCGAGTCCATCTTGAGGGGCAAACTCATCCTCTTGTTACTGCTAAAGACATTATTTTAGCCATTATTGCTCACATTGGTGTGGATGGTGGCACGGGCTACGTCATTGAGTACACGGGTGAGGCCATTACCACTCTCAGCGTTGAAGGCCGTATGACCTTGTGCAACATGTCGATTGAGGCAGGCGCACGCTCGGGTATGGTAGCACCAGACGAGAAGGTGTTAGCCTACCTTAAAGGCAAGCCTTTGGCACCCACAGGCCAAGCATGGGATGAGCTAGTTGCCTACACCGCCACACTCCGCAGTGATGAAGGATCCGTGTTTGACCATACCGTTACCCTAGATGCTAGCCAAATTAGACCTATGGTTACCTATGGCACGAATCCCGCCATGGGTTTACCTGTCTCGGCTAGTATCCCAACACCTACCACGCCCGAAGAAGTTGAAGCGCTTGCCTACATGGGGCTTAAAGTGGGACAATCTCTGCAAGACATTAAAATTGACGTGGCTTTTATTGGTAGTTGCACTAATGCCCGTATTGAAGATTTGCGCGCCGCCGCTGCTGTGGCCAAGGATCGGCACGTGGCCAGTAGCGTGCGTGCGCTGGTGGTACCTGGTAGCGAGGCCGTTAAATGCCAAGCCGAAGCTGAAGGGCTAGCTGATATTTTTACCGCAGCTGGCTTTGAATGGCGAGAGCCAGGCTGTAGTATGTGCATTGCCATGAATGGCGACAGCCTTAAGCCAAAACAAGTGTGTGCCAGCACAAGCAACCGAAACTTTAAAGGACGGCAAGGCCAACAAGGCAGAACCTTATTGATGAGCCCAGCCATGGCTGCTTTGGCCGCTTGTACTGGCCATGTGGCTGATATTACCCAAGAGGCTCCCTTAGCAGCCTTAGCTGGTTAACCCCACACAAGGATAAAGGTATTTTTTCATGTCATTTAAGTTGTTAACGTCGATAGTGACCCCCTTGTTGCTTGATAATGTGGATACGGATCAACTCATCCCCGCCCGCTTTTTAAAGGTAACGAGCAGCCAAGGGCTTGGCGCTTCGCTGTTTTGCGATATCCGCACACTGCCATCGGGTGAACCTGACCCCGTCTGTGTGTTGAACCAACCTGCTTACCAAGGGTCGGCGGTGTTGTTGGCAGGCGAAAACTTTGGTTGTGGTAGCTCGCGTGAACACGCCCCTTGGGCGTTAAAGGATGCGGGGTTTAGGGTCATTTTAGCCACGTCATTTGGTGATATCTTTAAGAACAACTGCTACAAAAACGGCCTACTCCCTCTCACGCTTAGCACCGAAACTCATGCTAGCCTTGTAGAGAAAGCTACTCAACCCTCGCCCTTGCAAGTGACGATTGACTTACCTGCTCAAACCCTCAGCGTCGGCGAGTTAAGTATTTCCTTTACTATTGACCCTTTTTGGAAGCACTGCCTCGAGCATGATGTTGACCAAATTGATTACGTACTGAGTTTTAAAGATAAGATTGAAGCCTACGAAGCTGCCAACCCTCGCTTTATAGTTGCCTAGTTAGGTTTGCGTGATGACGTTGCTTAGGTGTGATCCTCATTGGCGACGATGTTGGTTACCCCATGGGTTATTGCCCTCCGAGGGTGAACCTGCTTCATTAACTACCCTTGAATTAGCGCAACCCGATACCTGCCACTATTTACGCACCGTTTGCAGAGTAAAAACTGGTGATTGGCTGACGGGGGTGTCCCCTGCTTCTGTTGATGAGCCTCAAGGCCAAGGTTGGCAATACCCTATACAGGTGCAGGCCGTTACACGTACTACAGTCACCGTTGCTATAGCCTTGCAGGCGGGCTCACCATGCCATAGCTCCCCATGGCCGTGGCGTTTGGGCTTAGCGTGTGGCTACTTAAAAGAGGCGGCTTGGGACGAGTTGCTTCCCCAAGCAACAGCTTTGGGTGTGGATGTGATTCAGCCCTTGCTGACAGAGCGCACGCAAAACCAACATCAAGCTAGTGAACGCACCCAAAAACGAGCCGAACGTATTCAAACCCTTCTAGCTACGGCTGCCTTACAATGCGAACGTGGTACCCTCCCCCAAGTGGCAACACCCCTCGCTTTACACGCTTGGTTAAGCCAGTTACCCCACCACGACGGTGCTGTAGTGTTACGTGAGCGTTTTGCCAGTACGACAGCTCTCTCACAAATAATGAGCGAATGGCGAACACATCTAACCCCAAATACGCCCCCTACCTTGTGGTGCGTGGTTGGCCCCGAAGGTGGCTGGAGCGATGACGAGGCAAAGCAATGGGATGCCTTAGCTACAACATCTCAGTGCGATACTCAAACATCCTTTTGGCAACTGAGTGTGTCGCCGTGGGTGTTACGTAGCGAGCTAGCTGCGATGGCGGGGTTGGCTTTACTGAGTGCATCACCAACCCTACAAACCCTAGGCTAAGTAAGTGTTAAGCAAGTGCAGTGGCTAATTTATCCACATTAGCACGCACATCGTTAATGGAAATGTTGAGAGCTTCACGCTCAACGGGTGAAAGCGGAAGGTCAATAATAGCCTCTAGCCCATTACGCCCCAGTTTACAGGGGACACCCACATAGGTACCGTTTACGCCATATTCGCCGTTAAGTAGGGCAGCACAGGGTAAAATGCGTTTTTTGTCTTTGACAATGCTGGCCACCATCTCAACCACACTGGCCGAAGGTGCATAAAAAGCCGACCCTGTTTTGAGGTGCTTGACGATTTCGGCTCCACCATGTCTTGCCCTATCTACCAAAGCATCAAGCGTGGTTTGGGGTAAAAACTGCGTTACGGGGATGCCCGCAACGGTGGTATAGCCCACCAGCGGCACCATGCTGTCGCCATGGCCGCCTAATACAAAAGCCTGTACATCTTGCACCGAGACGTTAGCGGCTTCGGCAATAAAGGTGCGGAAGCGAGACGTATCCAGCACGCCAGCCATGCCAATAACACGGGTTGAGGGGAAGCCCAGCGTATCATAGGCCACGTGACACATCACATCAAGCGGGTTAGAGACGACAATGACGATACTTTGCGGAGCTACTCGCTTCACTTCGGCGCACACGCCACGCATGATTTTGGCGTTGGTTTCAAGCAAATCGTCACGGCTCATGCCTGGCTTACGGGCGATACCAGCGGTGATGACGACTAACTCGGCGTTGGCCACTTCATCGTAAGTGTTGGAGCCAATCACTTGCGTGTCATAACCGTATACGGGGCCACTTTGCGCTAAATCTAAAGCTTTACCTTGGGGGATACCTTCAACGACATCCACCAGCACCACAGTTTTGGCCAATTCAGCTTCGGCTAAGCGTTGGGCGGTGGTAGCACCTACGTTACCCGCACCAATCACGGCAATTTTATTAAACATACGTCTCTCCTAACAAAGGCATCTCAAAAAAGTCAACCAGTTACTGCCAGCGCAAAGCACCTTTACGCCAAGCATAAGCTAAACCAAGGGTTAAAATGGCTAAAAACAAAAGCATCTCGGTTACTGCAAACAGCCCCACCTTCTCCATGGCGACAGCCCAAGGGTAGAGGAAGATGGTCTCAATATCAAACAAAATAAACAGCAAGGCGTAGAGGTAAAATTTAACGTCAAACTGAATACGAGCATCGCCCACGGGTTCCATGCCCGATTCGTAGGTGGTTTCTTTTAGCAACGATGGGCTTTTGATTTGCACCAATTGCGAAACGACCAACAACAGAAAGGGGAAGGCCGCACACATCAGCAGCAGGGTGAGCAACACGTCATAGCTGGCGTTAAGTGGCATCATGGTGGGGAAATTCCTACGGGCAGGGCTTGGCAAAGCACGGTGCGGGCTAACCTAACTATTGTAACGTAGAGTAGGTGTTTAAGCCAACCCCTAGGCGTATTGCTGTAAGGCAACACGTTGCTAGCACAAAGCACCTATTGTTTGTTTTTATGCTAAAAAGATTCATTCCACCCCCTCTCCTTTAGAGGCTTTTACTCATGGCCAAAATAGGCGAAATCAAAGTTATCCCTTCAAAAACACCCGCTTTGGCAAACACACCAGGCTTACAAGCCGATCGCTTTAAGCAAATGCAGAAGCTGGAAAACCAGCTTGAGGTTAAACAAGCTGCTTTAAAGGCCACACCAAGCGATGTTGAAAAAGGTTCTGATGGTGAGCCTCTTGACCAAACACGAAAAGCGCAAGTGCTTGCAACGCTTGCAAAACAACGTAAAGACCTCGAGATTCAGATGGATCACTATCTTGAGCAGCTCAATAATCAGATTGCATCAGCCAATGGCGATAAAAAAATAGAGTTGCAAGACACCAAAAATGATATTACATCTTTTCAAAATAAAGACAATAAAGCCACTGATGAAACCATAGAAACCATTGAGGCTCAAGCTACGCAACGAGATGAGGCGCAACTAGCCATCAAGGAGAAAACAGACAAATTAGAAGCAGAAATGGCTGAATTAAGAGCCAAAACGGCTGGTCAAGTTATCGATGCTTCTAGCCCAAAAGCACAGCAATATGCTTTAAAGTTACAAGCACTTAATGACCAAAAGTATAGCTTAAGCCAACAAAGCGAAGCTCTTATGCAAGCAGGGTACACCAAACATGATTTAGAGGCCTTACACAAGGTATTAACCACAGATATTAAAGCAGACGCTGAAGATGTTTTTGGCGATGTTGACGACACCGTAGCAAACATGACAGATAAGTTTAAACCCTTAAACATTGACCCTGACACACTAGACACGCTTAAAAAAGATACCAAGGCCATCAACACCAGTAGGGTAGATACTGATGGCGTAACTGTGTCTGATACCTTAAATACAGGTGGGTTTACTGCAGTACAAGGGGCAACAGAGGAAAAGCACTATGGCCAAGGCACAAAGGAGTCACAAATTGCGCTCCCCAGCACCTATAGCCCAATACAAGTGTCGCAAACCGAAAGCGGTGCTACCTTGGTTATTGCTAAAGCTGGGGATTGTAAGTATTATCAATACATTAAGGAAGCTGAAATTGCTGGTGGGCTGGGTTATGTGACACGCCAACAAGAAGTGGTAAATAAAGATGGCAAGTACGTCCCCAAAGAAGGCACCGTAGGTAAGCTGTATTACAAAAAAGATGCCGACGCACAAACGTTTAGCACCGTGTGGGATCGTGAAATAGGTGATAAAAGCCTTGTGGGTTATGACCCAACAAAGCAAGCCGAATTTGCGGCCAAAGCCTTAGAGGCTACCAAAGACTATACCCCACCCGCGCCTGCTGAAACGCCAACATCATCGGGGGTGGGTGGTAGTGCCACACCAGCAACGCAAGGTAGCACCGCTATGCCTGATGCGCCAGGTAAAATAAACGGTAATAACGTTGAATATGTTAATCAACGTCGCCCTGAGCTACAAGCAGAAGGGCTAGACTACTTTGCGGCTGGCCTTGAAGCTAATAAAGAGGCCTCAGCTATGCGAGAAACCTATTACCAAGACCGTAAAGCTACTTTTGAAGAAGCCAAAGCTGCCATAGAAGCTATGGAGATTACAGAACCCGAAAACATAGGGCCTTTTTGGCTTGATAAAAGAAGAGGCTACTATAGAGAGCAGGGCTATAACTTTGTTCAAGCTGGTCAGCTGGCACAAGCTGAACAGTCTGCACACATTAAGGCTTTAAATGCACAAAAAGCCCAAGAGAAATCAGAAAGAACGCAAGTAATTCAAGAGAAAGCACAAGACTACTCTGCACTGTTAAAAGACTAACCCCTTACCCGTGCTTGGGGAGATGTCCCACTCGTGGGGTTTAAGGGCTTTGGTTTGATAAAACTCTCATAGCAACACCA
>JBIKUS010000074.1:0-10232 GCA_044347425.1 Vampirovibrionales bacterium
TTCACCTCTCAAGCGTAAGTAAGGCTTTTACCTTAGTCGAAACCCTTATTGTGCTGGCGGTTATGGGGTTAATTGTTACCTTTACCGTACCCAAAGTCATACACGAGATGGGTGAAGCGCAGAAAAAAGCCATAGGCAAAGAGACCATTGCCGCCCTGCACGAAGGCCTATACACTGGCTGGCAAGAGGGCGAAATTACCCCAAACTCAAGCATTGACCAAGTTGCCACGTATTTAGCAGGCAAGCTTAATGTACTAAGGCATTGCCTACCAGGCCGCCCCGCAGACGATTGTGTCACATCACATCCTCATGCTTTTAGTATCCATCAACATGTACTGCAATTACCCAGCGGGGCATGGATATCGGTTTATAATGTCGCTCATAGTCATTACAGTGCCTTCCATTATTTTATTGATTACAATGGTGCCACTGCCCCCAACATAGAACCATCAGATATGGTGGTTCTGTGGTTTAATGCAGGGCTACAACCTACTTCGGCAGCCCCTACCCGATACACCACCCCCCTAAAGGCAGGGGCTTTAGTGCCTGACTTGTTAGTTAACAGGCACTTGGTTTATAACTACTGGATGGGGCTAGACTAAGTCGTTTTAGCAGGGCTATCGCATGATGACATGCTTGCTGGCCACACCTGCGCCTTTGTGCTTAACTGATGCGGTGTTGTTACCCACCGTTGTCGCTTTGTTGCAGGAGTTTTAGCCCTATGGTTGCCCCTTGGTTGTCGCAAGCCTTACACGCCACCCGCACCAGTCTGTTGCAGCCCCTGCAAGGTTGGCACGGCACGCAAGGCTTTACCCCCACCGCCGACGACTGGGAAGCCCTTGAAACTCAACTACTGCAAGCCGATGTGGGCGTGGAGCCAACCCTAGCTTTTTTACAGGCCATGCAAGCCCAACAAGCCAAGCTCCCCAAAAAGCGGTGGGCAAGTGGTGCCGATTTTTGGCAGGCCGCCGAGGCCTATTGGTTGGCACTGCTCAAAAAAGCGAGCTATGGCAAGCCCAACTTGACACAAAAGCCGCAACAGCCCCTAGTGCTATTGCTTACAGGGGTCAATGGTGCGGGTAAAACCACTACACTCGCCAAGCTGGCGCATTTGGCCAAGCACACGTGGCAGGCCAACCCTCTGCTCATTGCAGCCGATACCTACCGTGCCGCTGCCGACGAGCAACTGGCGCAATGGGCGCAACGGGTCGGCGTCCCTATTGTGCGAGGGCAGGCGGGGCAAGACGCTGCTGCCTTGGTGTACACAGGCATAGCCCAAGCCAAGCGAGACGGCCATAACGTAGTGTTGGTAGATACCGCTGGCCGACTCAACAACCAAGCTAACCTCATGGCCGAATTAGGTAAACTCAATAAAGTAGCCCATAAACAAGCCAAAGGGTGGGCTACCGTGGCCAGCCTTGTGGTGATAGAAGCCGCCACAGGCCAAAACGCCCTAGCCCAAGTAGAAGCCTTCAACCAAGTGGCACCCTTGGCGGGGTGTGTGCTTACCAAGCTGGAAGGTAGTGCCAAAGGCGGCGTGGTGCTGGCCTTGGCGCAACAGGCTAAGCTGCCCGTGCAGTGGGTAGGCACAGGCGAAACCCTAGACGATTTGCACCCCTTTAACGCACAAACCTACGTAACGGGCTTATTGGGGCAAGCCAATCAAACTGCCGAAAGCCTCCCCGCTAACGCCTAGCTTGCTTTACTAAAGTAGGTTAGAGTACAAGGGTTGTTTGTACATTAAGGGAGAACTTTGCTATGTCATTTGTCAACAAACTACCGTTTAAAGTAAGCAACCTTGGGTTAATTGGCGTTGGCTTGGCCGTTGTGGTGTTGGCTAACTCGATTGTCGTTATTCAGCCTGGGTTTAGGGGCGTTAAAAAGACCATTGGTAAGCTTAGCCCGCACCTACTAGGCGAAGGCCCCCACGTGGTGCTGCCCTTTGTGCAACGGGTTGATCTGATGAGCATCCGCCAACAAACGGAATACGGCACGGCCAGCCTCTACTCAAAAGATTTGCAAACCATGAAGATTGAATACGCCGTGTTGTATCGCCTGCCCGAAAGTAAACTGGTACTACTGGCCAAAGAATACCCGCAAGCCATTTATAGCGATTTTGTCGTCCCCCGTATTGAGGACAACATTAAGAGTGTCGCCACCAATTACACAGCGCAAGAATACGTTAACCAGCGGGACAAAATTAAGGCCAAAGTCATCAACCAGCTTCGTGACGACCTCAAGGGGCTGGTCTCCATTGAGGACTTGCCCATCCGCAATGTGGATTTGTCTCACGAGCTTGAGAAGGCCATTGAGAACAAACAGATTCAGCAACAAAAAGCCCAAGCCGAAAAATACAAGCTGGAGCAAACCCAGATTCAAGCCGAAGGCAAAGTCGTCGCTGCCAAAGGCGAAGCCGAGGCTATCCGCTTGCGAGCCACTGCGCTTGAGAAAACCCCTAAAGTGGTTGACCTCGAGAAGCTCAGGGTTGAGGAGCTTCGCATCCAAAAGTGGAATGGCAACCCTCCTAAAACCGTCATTTTAGGTAACACCAATGCCAGCGTGCTTCTCCCCGCTGATTAGGTGACAACTAACCCACCCAATGCCCCAGCAACGAAAACCCATGGGCTTCATCTACAACTACTTGCACAAGCTGGCCAACAAGGCTGGCTTGTTGCTCTGTTGGCGCGTCAAAGTTCACCACTTGGTTGCTTGGGGTACGCCCTGTTAAGCGATTGGGGTTACGTTTGCTAGGCCCTTCTACCAGCACCTGCACGGTCTGCCCTTCAAAGGGGGCATTATGCGCCATGGCCTGCTTACGCACCACATCGTTGAGGGTTTGTAGGCGTTCGTCTTTTACTTCGGGGGATATGGCCTGCTCAGCGTCTCGGGTCTCCCACACACCAGCAGGGGTTTGCTTACGTGCGCTGTAGGCCGCCGTGTTGGCGTAATAAATGCCACTACGCCCCACCGAATAACACGAGCGCATGAACTGCGCCTCGGTTTCGCCTGGGAAGCCCACAATATAGTCGCCACTGAGTACCACGTTAGGGATACGCTCATGGAGCTTATCCGTCAGGCGATAGTACTCGTCGGCGGTGTAGCCTCGGCGCATACGGGCAAGCACCTCGTCGTCGCCACTTTGCATGGGGATGTGAATAAAGGGCATCACCTTGGGAAGCGTGGCGATAGCGTCAATAATATCGTTGGTCAAATCGAGCGGGTGGCTGGTCATAAAGCGGATACGCTCCAGCCCGTCAATGGGTTGGAGTGCCTCAAACAAGTTGGCCAGCGTGTAGGGCGAGCGTCGGTCGGTGAAGTCTCGGCCGTAAGCGTCTACCGTTTGGCCAAGAAGCGTCACCTCTTTATAGCCCGCTTCAGCAAGGCGTTGCACTTCGGCGATAATAGACTCGGGCTGGCGGCTAATTTGTCGCCCCCGTGTATAAGGCACCACGCAATAGGTGCAGAAGTAGTCGCACCCTTCAATAATCGTCACCCACGCACTCACGCCGTTGTCTTGGCGTAGTTGCGGGGTTTGCACCACGTCAAAGTAATCAAACGTGGATTTGTCTTTTTGCTTGTCGGTGGCAAGGAGGTGGGTTTCGCCGTCGTCAAAGCTACGGCGCACCAGCTTGGGCAAATCGTGGATGTTTTGTGTGCCTAGCACCATATCCACAAAAGGTACTCGGCTAAAGACGTTGGCTTGGGTTTGTTGCGCCACACAGCCCGCCATGGCGAGTCGTATGTGGGGGTTCCGTCGCTTCAGCTCGCCCCAAGGGCCAAGGGAGGCAAAGGCTTTTTCTTCGGCATTTTCTCGTATTTGGCAGGTGTTGATGATGAGGAGATCGGCTTCGGCAGGGGAGGGCGTGGGAGCAAAGCCTTCGGCGGCCAGTAAGCCCAGCATCAATTCGCTGTCGGCTTTGTTCATTTGGCAGCCAAGGGTTTCAATAAACACCTTACGTTGTGGTGCGAGTGTGGGCGTTGGGAGCGTGGTTGCGTGCGACATAAACAAACCTAAAAGCGGTATGAGGGAGTAAAAGCGTTAACAAAGTTCTACGGGTGCTTTTGCTTGAGGTGCAACAAGATTGGCTTGTTGCGGGGCATCACTTCGGGGCGCACCACCACGGCACACTTGCACCACATGGGCAGGGTCAGCGGCTCCAAACACGGCACTGCCTGCCACAATAGCGTTAGCACCCGCCGCCAAAACCCTGTCAATGTTAGCAGGGCCAACACCGCCATCAATCTCTAACCATATCGGGCGATCGCCTATCATGGAGCGTAGGCGTTGCAAACGGTCGAGGCTCCGCTCAATAAAGCTCTGCCCACCAAAGCCAGGGTTCACGGACATCACCAAGATTAAGTCCACCTCGTCCAGCACGTCGGTCAACACCTCAACGGGGGTAGCTGGGTTAAGCGAGACACCCGCCAGCGCACCCAAGCTACGAATACGGCTGAGCGTGCGGTGCAAGTGGGTACAGGCTTCGGCGTGAACGGTGATAATGTTAGCCCCCGCCTCGGCAAAATCGTTGAGGTAGAGGTCGGGGTTGCTAATCATCAAATGCACGTCAAAGGGCAAGGCCGTCTCTTTGCGTAGGGCTTTCACAATGGGCGCACCAAGGGTGAGGTTCGGCACAAAGTGGCCGTCCATCACGTCCACATGCACCCAATCGGCCTGCCAAGCGTCTAAGTTGGCCAAGGCTTGGCCAAGGTAGGCAAAATCAGCCGACAAAATCGAAGGCGCCACCCGTACCTTACCCGCCTGATAGGCCAACGAAGGATAGCGCAACAAGGTCTCCGCTTGGGCGGGGTGCTTGGGTTGCGAGGCGGCTTGTGGCATAGTAGTCATCGTTGGGTGTGGCTCCTTGCTGGGTGAGGCGTGCGGATTGGCTTCACTACTTTACCCAAAACACAGGCTTAAGGCACGTTTTATGTCCTCGCTTCACTTAAAAGATAAACTGAAGTACGGGCTACTGGCCTTGTTACTGCAAACCGTGGTGGTTCCCTTTTTGCGGTGGGTGCGCTGGGGCTGGCGTGCTAAAACCCGAGTGAGCGTTGACCCCGCCACGGCCAGCCTGTTGCAACAAGGCCAACCCGTCCTATTTGCGGTGTGGCACGGCGAAATGTTTGTGATGTTGCTCCCCTTGGGCTTGCCTGGCACCACGGCCTTGCTGATTAGCCAAAGCCGAGACGGCGAATTTATTACCCAAGTTGCCCGAGGCTTAGGGTTCACTCACTTTATACGGGGCGGGCATCAACGCGGCGGAGCCAAAGCCGCCCTTGCCATACAACGCTTGCTCACCCGCCGTAAGCACAGCGTACTCGTCTTTGCCGATGGTCCCCGTGGGCCCCGCCACACCATTAAAAAGGGGACGGTGAAGCTGGCAGCACAGGCGGGTGTACCCATCATCCCCGTGGGTGGGGGTGCGCCACACTTACTGTTTACCATGAACAAATCATGGGATGCCTACCAAGGGCCGTGGCCGTTTAGCTCTGTGCGGGCGCACCTTGGCACTCCTGTTTGGGTCGACGAGGCCGTGCTAAGCGATACCTCTGCCCTTGCCACGACGTGCGAACAGGTGAACCAAGCCATCAAAACCGCCAGCCAGCAGGCGTTACAGGGTTAAAGCTACTTTAGGCCAAAAAACAGTCACCCCCTGCACACAGGCAGAGGGTGACAGGTATAATATAGGGCGTTAATTAGGCCTTAGGGGCATCAAGGGGTGGACTTTGAGGGTCTACAAGGTCATTAAGCAGTTGTTTAAAGCCCTCAGGGTCTGTTTTGGGGGAGGGAACCACACCACCGTCTGCTTTAAACTGGCTTAATCTCTGCTTCAATAGGTCGACACCTTCTTTTGCAAGGGCTTCGTCACCCTGTTTGGTCGTCATCATCTCACGTACTTGTGCAAAGGTAGTAGCACCTTTAAACTGATTAGCTTTTAGTTTAAGCAGCAGATTAGTGGCAAGTTTAAGGTTATCCATGGTTTTTTCAGGAATCGTTTGCACAACTTGCTCAACGGCGTTTAGGCCACTGGTTTTTAAGTTATCTGTATACGCTGCCACTTTAAAGGCATCAAACAGGCTGTTGTCACGCTTCACCACATCGCTCACTTTTTTAATAACAGCGGCCTGCCATGCTTCGGGCGGCGCATTGTTAAAGGCTTTGCCTAAGGCTTCAAACTTAGATTCAACGGCTTCGCCCATAGCAAAAGGGTCAAGCACTTGCCACGTTTCGTTACTGGCTGCCTCGCCTTCTGCAACAGGGTTAAGCACCAGGTGCGTCCAGCCCTTACCGTCTTTTAAAGGGTTCACACCGATGCTAGGGCCTACGCCCACGTGGTGCGTCACTTCGCCCGTTTCGGGGTGGGTGTGTTGGTAGCGGTTGGGGAATTGCTCTAACCGTTGCCAGTTGGGTAAGGTGCCTTCAGTGATGGCGGTATCAAGGGCTTGGCTGGTAGCGTCAACATTCACAAGCCCCGTATCGGCGTTGGCCACGGCCAGCTTAGCCAAATCAAGCCCAGTAGCCTCGTGCAGGGCGTTGTGCAGAGCAGAGGCAGGTTGGCCTACAGCGTCAAAGTTCAGCACGTTAGGGTTAAGCATACTGGGGACGTTTTCAGGTGTAATAAGCTTATCTACCAAGCCATTGATAGGCAGTAAGGTATCAGCCATCGTGGCATGTGGGTTAGGCATTAACGCTAATTGTTTGGCCATCGCCTGCGAGAGTTCATTCACCTGTGACACGTGGGGCAGAACTTGGCCTGTTAGCTTGGCCAAGATGTTTTGCTCGGGTGCGCCGTAGTAGTGAGGGCTGTTGGTCACTGCCCAGTAATTAAGCGGTTGCTTATTGTGGACGTTTATCTTACCAGCTTCCTCAGCCACTAAGGCATCAACGCCTTGCACAAAGGCTTTGGGGTCGGGGGTTTCGGTCGTTAAATGCTGCTCAACCAACGCCTTAACTGGCTTGGGCATCTTCGACAAGCGGAAGTCGTTCAGGTAACCCTCAACATTTGGCTGGGGTGTCGTCAACTCCTTCAACCATGCTGCTGCACCACCAGGGTCAGCTTGATGATCAAGATACTCTTTAACCAATGAAGCTGCTACTTCAGCAGTAACAGTCGCATCAGAGTCACCACTGATTTTTTGCTTGTCAAGGATTTCTTGTATTTGTGGGAGCTTTTCTTTAAGTGTCTCAAGCGGTATCGCTTTAGGGGCAGATGGGGTTAGGTGACGCTTAGCTAGCGTTAACTCATTAGCCATTAGGCTCAACCTATTGGTTGCCCCATAGTTTTTGAATAAATTACCTGCATCGCTTACTACGGTGGTGTAATGCACAGGGTTGTTAGCTTCCCATGGGTTATGGAGGTAGGCGGCATAACGGCCATTAGCTACGGTACCTATACCATTGTGATGAGCAATAAGGGTAAAGGCACTTTTCTTAGCGGCGTCGCCTGTCAAGGCAAAGTGGCCTGGTTTACCTTCTACGGCTGCTAAGGGCAGCTTATTAGCCTCAATGTGCTGAGCCAAGGCTTGGGTGAGGGCTTCTTTACTTAATTCGCCTTTAGCCGCTTGTACTTGCATAAAGCCTAGGGGATGAAAGCCACCCACTTGTGTATTCACTTTAGTAAAAACGTTAAGCAGCGGTGTTTGTAAAGCTTTATGCGTTGAGGTTGACGTGGCACCCGTGAGGTTAGCAACCCAATTGCTATGGGCTTCGGGGCTAAGCATGTGTTTAGCATCGCTTAGGTTAAAGTGCTTGGCTTGTACACTAAGGACATGACCAACGAAACTCACCAAGTCATCCACCGCACCCACGGCTGATTTTACCAACTCGTCAGCCGAAGCTTGAGGCGGCAAGCTGACAAACTGAGCAAAAGCCTTTAAAGGGTCGGCGGGTACTGCGCCGTTTTGGGTAAAGTTACTAACAAGCCTACCCAGCCGTTTGCCTTCTTCTTCGGGGAGAACACCTGCCCCCTTGGCGATACCTAAGAAAATCGTGTGAGCCATATCAGCAGAAACAACCATGAGAAACACTCCTAAGGGGGGGCAAAGCAAACGTAACGTTGTTAAGGTTAACGCCCCTGAATACTTGAGATTGCGCTTTGTTACTGTTTTGCCTATAAGGCTACACCTACGGGTTGAGGTAATGCCTAAGCCCCCCACGCTATAGTAACCATAGGCTTAAGGGAGTGAGAGCCACCGCCACGCAAAACCGCTTTTATAACGAGACAGCGCCGTAGAGAGAGAGTCAACCTCATGCAACAGCACCTTTCGCCTTGGCACAGGCACCTAGGGTCACTCACCGTTGTGGGTGTTATTGCCCTTGCCTTGGCCGCATCGCACATACCATTGGCCAGTTGGGCGCACCCCGCAGGCTGGGTATTGGTGCTGGGTGGTACCTTTGCCGCCACCTTGCTTAGCCATAGCTTAGGCGATTGGCACACCTGTTGGCAGCGTTTGCAACAGGCCACCCCACAACCCATGGCGCAACGGGTGGCCAACGTGCAGCAATTGGCCTACGGTTTTGCACACCAAGCCCGTAAGTTTGGCCTGCTTACCCTGCAAGAAGCCACCCGAGACCTCCAAACCTCGCCCCAACCCGACACTGCCTTACTGGCACAGGGGCTAGAGCTGGTGCTGGATAACCTCCCCCCCGACACCGTGCAGGAGCGACTGACCACCACCCTCGAAACCACCTACCAACACCAGCTAGACAGTGCCAAACTGCTCGAAGCCGCTGCTGGTTATGCGCCTACGATGGGGCTGCTAGGGGCTTTATTAGGGTTAATGAGCGCACTCAGCCAACCGCTGACTAACCTTGCTTTGGCCACCACGGGCGTGGCGCAAGCCTTTAGTGCCACCTTATTGGGCGTGGCCTTGGCCAACTTGGTACTACAACCCCTAGCCCAACGCCTAAAACGAGAGGCCAAACGCCACTGGCTATTAGGCACGTTGCAACTACAAACCGTGGTGAGCCTACAAGCAGGCGAACACCCCAGCCTCCTCCGTGAGAAGCTCAGCATTTACAGCCCCGCCCCTTTACCCACCGTGGCCGAAGTGCTACCCGAAGCACCCGCCCCCGCCGTGTGGCAACCCGCCCCCGTGGCAGAACGTCACCCACAACGGCCAGAGCAAGCTCCACGGGCAAGAGGTTTGGCCAGTTCGTTACCGTCGTTGGCCTCGTCGCAAGGCGAGCGTAGGGCGGAGCTTGGCCTCCAACGGCCTTTACCTTCGGCGGGGGGCAAGCGTCCTCGTGTGGGAGGGGCGCAAGTGTCGCCAGGGCGTGCCGCTATGTTAGGGTCGGGTTTTGTGGAGTAATCCCCTCCCTCTCCCCGTGGGGAGAGGGTAGATGCGCTAGCAGCGGGTGAGGGGTAAAACTGCAGGGGTACCCGTGAAATGAACCTCACCCCAACCCTCTCCTTAAAAGGAGAGGGGGCTTTGACCCTCAGCATGCCCCCACACCCCACCGAACGGTAGGCAATTTAAGTTTTTAGGGGAGTTGTAAAGGTAGTTATCACCCCCCACCCCTTACCTTCAGGACAATGACCCATGCTAAGCGCAACCAGCTTTCAACCCTTGGCCACGCCAACGCTGTCTCAACCAAAAGCCAGCCCACCCACTTTTGGTGATGTTATCCTGACTATCCCCTACCAACGGGGCGAAACTGCTGACCAACAAACTGCCCCACAAAGAGTCAGTACCTTAGCACAAGGTGTGATTGCCCAGCTTAATGAAGTAGCAAATCAACCTGCACCTAAAGGGGCAACTGCCTACAGATTAAGTCCACCCACAGTCAGGCATGAGACTAATCAATCCATTTGGCAGTTTTCTACTAATAAAAATTACTCGGCTGAATATACATTGGTTGAAAATACCTTACTTGGCATTGAAAGTAAGACCAAGCTCCCCACAGATCAATTTAAGTTAACAGCAGTTAATAATGAAGTTACCCTTTAGCTAAACAAGACAACATTCAATTCAGAGCGTTATTGAGAGAGTTCACCATGTCAACCTATAAGCCTCCCACACCTCGCCGAACAGCGTCGCCCAAGGCGGTGCAAGCCAGCTTTGATGCCCTTAAACACCTCGACGAGGCCGACGACCTCGCCCCCGAGGCCATGCAACAACGCTGGCTACTACCCTACGCCGATATGATGACAGCACTCTTTGGCGTGGTGCTGGTGGTGGGCTTGGCGTGGGCTGCCCAACAACAACAAGCCTTTGTGGCCAAAGAGACC
>JBIKUS010000211.1:0-2935 GCA_044347425.1 Vampirovibrionales bacterium
TGAGCCGGAAGGCCAAGATCGATCGGATCGCTCCACGGGCCCTCCATCCGCTCGGCGTGAATGACATAGATCGAGCGATACGTGCGGGTGCGGGCGGGGATGTAGAGGTAATAGCGCCCATTGTGCTTGCAGAGATCGGGCGCCCAGACCGATCCGATCGGCTGACGCAGGGCAGCGCCGAACGGCGTCCAGTTGACGAGGTCTTCTGAACGCCAAAGCGTCAAGCCGGGATAAGCGTCAAACGACGAAAAAGTTGCGTAGTAAACGTCGCCGTCGCGCAGAACCGCCGGATCCGGATAATCGCCGGCGAAAATCGGATTGAGATAGCGCCCGTCGCCAAGATCAGCACGGCGTTGCCCTTCAGGCCCCTCGCCCCAGCGCAAATGCCCGAACGCCAAACCAGACGGCGCGATATCGTACTCCTGCCAAGGCCCTCCGGCGGGAACCGTCGCGCATCCCGCGACCGCAGCCCCAGCCAGCAAAACCGCCCGCCGCGATAGCCCCTCGCTCTTCCCGATCAGCCGCACGCGCCGCCTCCTCACAAGAAAAAACCGCAGGCCCGGGTGTCCACCACCCAAGCCTGCGGCTCAAAAGTTCAGGACCACCCCAATCAGTAGGCGAAGCGCAGGCCGACTACGAACTCGCGGCCCGTATGCTCATAGTTGTTCGAGTTGCGGCGCTGGCTGTTGATCCAACGCTCGTCGTATTGATCGGTCAGGTTGATCGCCTCGAACGAGAGGCTAACCCGATCATTGACGTCATAGCTCGCCGAGAAATCGAGGTTCAGCTGTTCGGATTTGCCTTCGACGTCGTTGCCGTTCTGCGCAGGCACCAGCGTGAGATATTCGTCGCGGTAGGTCGCCGAGAGCCGCGCCTCAAACGGCCCGCGCTCGAAGTAGAGCGTGGCGCTTGCTGACCGGGGCGATTGCCCCACCAGCGGCTGGGTCACCGTTTGGCCGGTGGCCGCGTTGACGATGTAGCTCACTTCGCTTTCGATCTCGGTGTAGTTCAAAAGGCCGCCGAAGCCGTCAAACGGGCTCGGCAGGAACGTGAACGGGGTTTGCAGCGTCAGCTCAAAGCCCGTGAGATCGCCGCCCTCGGTGTTGACGAATTGGGTCACCACGAAGAGGTCCGCTGGCGTCACGCCGCTCGGCAGAAGCGAGGTCGGGAAGCCCGTGTCGGCATAAGGAACGGTGGAGCGCAGCTGCTGCACGAACGTGTCGATGCTCTTGCTGAACAGCGCCACCGAGAACAGGGCTTCCTCGTAGGGATACCATTCGATGCTGAGATCGAGATTGTCCGACCGGATCGGGTCGAGGAACGGGTTGCCGGAGTTGAGCGACAAGCCCGGCGGGCTGGCGTCGATGGAGCCCCCCGGCGTCAGCGAGTTCAGCGAGGGCCGGGCCATCGTCCGGGCCGCGGCAAAGCGCACGAACAGATTGTCCCGCGGCTCAAACACCAGATTGAGCGACGGCAGCGTGTCCTCATAGGTGTGCGTCACCGTCAGAGGCGCCCCGCTCAGGATGCCCGTCGCCTCAAGCTCCGTTTCCACATACCGCACGCCAAGATTGCCGCGGAACGGGATGGGGCCAAGGTCGGTATCCCAATCGAGTTGCACAAAGACCCCATTCGAGGTCTCCGTCGCCGCCCGGGTTTCCCCGTCCTGCCGTTGCAGACGGAAATCGCCGAAAGCGTTCACACAGTCGCAATTGAAGCCGATCAGGGCGTTGAGCGCGTTGAGGTCGGGCACGATCCAGCTGGTCGGGGTCCCGGCCGGCAGATCCATGCCGGCGCCGAAGCCCGTCACCGTGGTTGTGAAGGCGCTGGTCGGGATGCCCCGCGCCGCAAGCTCGGTGAGCACCGAAGCCGGCACCCCCTCGTTCGCCCGGCGCCACTCCCGCACCTCAAACCCGAACTCCCGCGATTGCGCGCCGAAGTGCATCGTGAAGGCGGGGTTGATGTCGTAGGCGAAAGCGAGCCGCGCCGTTTCATAGGTGTTCAGCGTGCGGTTCGGCCGGATCCGGATCAACGAGGCGTCGCCCAGCGTGGTGGAGGACGAAAACACCCAGTTGGCGGGGTTGTTCACGTCAAACGCGTAGTTGAACGCCGGCAGGTTCGGATCGGAATAGTCGTAGGAGTAGCCGTCGACGTCATACCGCTCCAAAGAGATCGTCGTCTGCTGCGGGTTGCGGCCGATGGCCCGCGAAGTCCCCAACAGAAGCTCCGCCCGCAGCGCGTCTGTGAACTCGTGCTCCACCGACAGCGAGTGCTGGAGGAAGTCCGTCTCCAGCACGTCAATGCGCTGCTCGGTGCGCATGTCGACATCGTTGAACACGCCGGCGACCAGCGTCCGGTTGCCGTCCACCCGGCCGCTGACGAGGTCGGTGGCGCGCAGGCCCGTGGTTGCGGTTTCCCGGGCGAAGCTGATCGATTCCAGAAACTCTTCGGTCCGCTCCTGGCTGAGCCGGGCGAACAGGCCGTCATAGGTGATGAGGGTGGAGTCCCAGGGCTCGAACTGGATCGAGGAGGTCAGACCAAGGCGCTCGCGCTCATAGCTGATCCGGCCATAGCGCGGGATCCGCGGGTGAGCGCCGTTGGCCGCCGCCGTCGCCGCCGCAGCCCCCGTCAGCGTGGCGCCGGTGGCGTCCGTGACCGTGCCGACCGTTTGATAGCACCGCGTGAGGTTGACGAAGGCCGGACCGACGCAGCCGTCGTCGGCCGGCACGCGGAAGCGACCGCTGCTGGAGCCTTCTTCAAAAGTGGTCCGCGTCGAATAGGAGAGCGAGAACAACACGCCCAGGCGGTCATCGAGGAAGCGGTTCGAGACCAACGCCGTCAGGCGCGGGTCATACTCCGCCGCGAGATCGTTGCAGGAATACTGGAAGCCGGACGCCACCGTGAACCCGTCATAATCGAAGGGCTGGGCGGTCCGCAG
>JBIKUS010000189.1:0-2918 GCA_044347425.1 Vampirovibrionales bacterium
GGAGCGGCCACTGTCGATCCCCATGCCTCGGCACGACGAGGCGAATCAACCACCACCAGCACCAAGGCCTTCGGGCTTTCGGCGGGAAAGTAGCCAATAAACGAGGTATACAAATCAGAACCATAACCTCGGCCGTTGGTCACAGGCTTACGAGACGTACCCGTTTTACCCGCCACGGCCAAGTTGGCCAAGCGAGCAGGATGCTTGACGTTCTGCTCAATACTTTGGTGTAGCAGGTGCGTCACATCGTGAGCAGTTTTCTCAGACACCATACGCTCACCCTGCAAATGGGGAGGCAACACCTTACCCACAGGAGCCATGACGTGTGGCACAGGCCGCACACCACCATTAGCAAGGGCAGCAATAGCGGTAGCCATTTGCAACGGCGTTGCCCCTAGCCCATAACCATACCCTAACGAGGCATGAGTGGCCACATCCCACACGGGGGGCAGTAGGCCCGTCTCTTCAGGGGGGAGGTCTATACCAGTTTTACGGCCAAAACCACTCAGCCCCAACAGCTTTTGATACGTGGGGATAGGGATACCTTGGGCAATCTTGGCACTGGCCACGTTGCTTGAATGGGTCAGCACATAGGTCAGGTCAATCCAGCCAGGGTTGGGGTTACGAGCCACATCATAGTTGGCAATTTGCCAGCCGCCAATGGTCATACGTCCCGTATCTAGCACACGGCTAAAGGGTTCAATGGTGCCAGCCTCAAGCCCATAGGCCACGGTCAGCATCTTCATGGTTGAGCCTGGGGGATACACTTCGGTCAACGCCCAATTCGTCAAGTGAGCAGGAGGAGCCTCGAAATAGCGGGCGGGGTCAAAGTCAGGCATTACGGCAAAGGCCAGCAAGGCTCCCGTGGTGGGGTCCATCACAATAATACAACCCCGTTGGGCGTTGTGCTTTTCAATGCCTTCTCGCAAAATGCGTTCCGTCTCGTGTTGTAGGCGAGCGTCAAGGGTGAGTTGAATATCGCCGACGGGTTGCCCCATGGCCAAGGTTTCAAGCACGTGCCGTTCCACCGTTAAAGGGCGACCCTCAGCATCCACGGTAATACGCTCTGTGCGCTGGCCGTTGGGGAGGGGGGCAGGGGTAGCATTCGGCTTCAATTGCGCCAACATCGCCACAACAGAGCCTAAACCGCCACGCTCTGGGGTAGTCGCCTCAGGCATAGGGGGCGGGTCGAGGGCTTTAAGCTGGCGTTTACCACTGTATTCGACTCCGCTGGCCATGCTAGTGGGCTTGCCCGTACGCTCGCTAATAATAGCGTCGTTAAAGTAGCCAAGCACGTGGCTGGCTAACCGCCCTTGGGGGTAATTGCGTTGGGTATGCCTGTACCAATCTAGCCCCGCAAGGCGTTGCTTGGCTAAGATAAGGTTGCCCTGCTTATCTTTCTTGAGGGTATTGTGCTTTTCGTCCATAACGGGCAGAGCAAGGCGAACAGCTTGCACTTGCTCTTTAAGTTGGGGCGACACGTTCTTGGCCAGCACGAGGGTGTGTGTCGTGCTGTCTTTGGGGTCAAAGCGGGCAATGGCTTGTTGCAATTCTGCCACGGTGTAGTGGCTTTTTTGGCCTAGGGTTTGCACCAGCGTCTTGGCCACTTGCTCGGTGGGTTGTTCGTTCAGGTATTGGGGATGCAGATAGAGGTCAAACACCACAGCGTCTTGCGCTAACACCAAGCCGTTGCGGTCTAGCACACGGCCACGGCGTTCCATAAAGGTGGTGGCGTTTTTAAAGGCACTTGCCTGCTGACGCAAAGCTTCGGCTTGCACACCGTGTAAGTCGACCAGTTTGTAGCACAAGGCTAGCACCGCCACCATAAACAGCACTGCCATCACTCGCCTACGGCCAAAGTAATGGCTAGGCGACGTACCACCTACACTCAGGCTGCGCTTATGCTTACGCCGTGCCTGCCAATCGGGAGCGTCACCGTCTGTGAAGGAATTACCAGCCATACCAGCCCTCCGTGGGGGGGGGGAGCGGTTTAAAAGTGGGTGAATGGGCAATGGGGTTGGGTTGCAATTGGTGAGGCAACAGCTTCCAGTGGAGGCGTTCGGTGGGGCGTTGTAGACGGTCTTGTTGGGCAAGCTCGGCAGAGAGTACGTCTAACGAGAGCTGGCGGGCGTGTTGCGCCTCAAGGGCGTGCTGTGTCTCCCAGGCTTGGCGTTGCCAATCCATACGGTTAAACACCTTTTGCTGCACTACCACAACACCAAGGTAGAGGGCAAACTGTAGCACCGCCACCACCCCTAACAGCAACACCCCAAGGCGGGTGAGGCGTTGTAAGCGGCGTTGCCAAGGGCTAAGGGCAACGCCAAAGTGGCCTTCAATGACGGTGGTGGGTTGCACCACCCTAGGTGGCGGAGCTTGAGGCGAATCACCTTGAAGCCAGGGTGTAGGGCTAGCCATGGGGTGAGGGCTGCTTTGCTTGCGCTGTTGGCGTTGGCGTGCAGCTTGCCTGCGTTGTGCCAAGTTAGGCACCTTACGCTCTTGACGATCTTGGCCTTGGGGCGAGGCAGGGGGTTGCGGGGGCATTGAGGGGCTAGGCATTCAATCGGCACTCCACAAGGGCAAGGGGCAGGGGCAAAAACAGATTAACCTATTGTAACAGAGGCCTGTGCCTTTTGCCTAGCAGCCCCACCTTATAATCTAAAGTTTGCCCTTCGCCTTAGTCGCTAGGCTTAAACGATTGTACATCAACCCTGCTACAACGGTAGCTAGGGGAGGTGTTAGGGTGGTAGCAGGTATGTTAGTGAGCATGGTGTAGGCTAACCAAGCGGATGACTAGGTTGTGTTGAGATTTCATTTTAACCATTGCAGCGAAGCGGTAAAATGCAAAAAGGCTGTAAAATGACGTTTCAACTTGTCAAACCGAGAAAATAAACGCCTGTAATGCTTTAAGAAGCCAAACA
>JBIKUS010000067.1:0-11134 GCA_044347425.1 Vampirovibrionales bacterium
AAAAACCGCTGCCAACACTGCCAACAGTTTTTAGCCGAAACCACAGACGACGGCTTTTGTCAGCATCACCAAGTGTTATTGCCTGCCACGGCTTATGCGTGTTTGGCTTTTGCGCCATTGCCCCAAGGGTAATACGCCCACAGAGGTTAACCTTGTACCAATTCTCGTTTTAAATAGCGTATAGCTGGTACGTTAGCTTTTTGTGGCTTTTGGCTTAGTGGGGCTTCCGCTATTTGGCGATTTGGGGCGCTGCCCCAAACCCCCTCAGCAGGCGATAGCATCGCCACTGCCCTCCCACCATGTTGAACTTGTCCCAAGGCAGGTTAAAACACATGCTTTTAAAAGATAAGTAATATTAGCTTGGTTTTTAAAGATAGCTTGAGCCAAGGGTACAGCCCTTAACCCATTGCTTTATGACCACTTAAGGTAGCTAACCATGTTTTTAACAGACGTTGCGCCTCCCTGTCCCACACCAGCCACAGGTGTTGCTGCCCTGTGGTAGGGCCTTCGCCATGGCGCAACATAGCCAACAAGGTAGACACTTCGGCCATATCCACCACGCCACTCTCGGGGGTGGTCACCCATATCGGCTCTTTGTCTCGGCGATAGAGGGGCTTGGGAGCCACTAAGGTCTCGACAAAGCCAAAGTCAAAATCAAGGTCTCGGCTAGCGTAATGCGCCTGCAACATCACCTTAGCCTCGGCCAAGGTATCGGGCAACAAGGCCACGGGCCACTCGGTTAAATCCACAAACTTAGGCAAGTCATGCCGCATCATACGGTCGGCCAAATGGCGCAACAGCGGGTCGTCGGCCTCCAAACTCCATGCGTGAATGGCGTTCCACAGGTAATAGTCGTCCATCCGCAAGTAGCCCTCAACGCTCAGGGCTTGGCCGTTAATCATCAATTGGTACAGATGCTTAGCAGGGTGTCCCGTATCCACGCCGTGCTGCACGCACCATGCAAAACGAGTCAGCACCATCTTGAGCAACGCCTCACTCGCCTTATCCAGCGGATGCAAAGCCATTTTGTACGCTTGGTGCCGCCCAAACAGGTAATGCTCCAGCGCGGGCATTGCATCGGCCGTCACGCTTACCGCTGGCTGGCCGTTGGGGCGTTCGTCAATCAACATGGAACTGATCAACCTGTCCAGCTCGATGTTGCCGTATTGCGTCCCCATAAAATGCGAGTCACGCAGTAGGTAATCCAGCCTGTCCATATCCAACTGGCCAGCCACCAAACTCGCTAAAAAGTGCTTGGGTTGATCCGCATAGCCCATAAAGGCCAGTAAGGCGTAAGGCAAGCCCGCCACGCCAAACTCTGTAAAAATAGTTTGTAGCTCCTCGTCCTCTTGTAACAGGCGAGGGAGCCAGTAATGGTCGTGGTTCAGGCCTTGGCTGGTGAGGGCAAGGGTATCTTCTAGCGTGTGCGACAGGGGTGGGTGGCCTAAATCATGAACCAAAATCCCAATCATCAACAAGGTCTCCACCGAGATACCTGTATCAAGGTAATTGCTGGTAAGTAAGGCACGCTGCTGGCGGTCACTTTTTAAGGCACGCAAGGTGCGAGCCATCAGGTGCGTTGCGCCCAGCGAATGGTTAAAGCGGGTATGCACCGCCCCAGGAAAGACGAACTCGGCCAGCCCCATCTGCTTAATGCGTCGCAGGCGTTGAAAGGAGCGACTATTGACCACGGCGAGGAGGAGACGGTGGATAGGGTCGTGGCGGTCAAAGCGAATGATGCTGTGGACAGGGTCGGCCATGACAAGCCAACGCCAGCGGGCGGTGGTCATGGTGTGCGCCTTAAAACAAGCAGGGCAGTAAAAAACCGTACAGCAAGGTTAACAGACTTGGGAGACTCCCAACACGGCGGGAGGTTCGGAGGGATGCGGTCCCTCCGACGGGGTTTGGGGCAGTGCCCCAAAAAAAGAATAACGTAGTAGCTATCAAACCCAATCAAAAACCCAAGTAAAAATCTTACAGGATGTTTCAGTAAATTGAATGAGGCAACAGGCTGACTCTGATACAAACCCATTATTCTCATAGCGGTTGATGCTTAAATTGCTTACTACCCTTGGCATAGTCGCCTGCCACGTGGCCGTGGCCGTGTAGCAACCACTTGGTGCTTACCAAACCCTCTAGGCCAACAGGGCCACGGGCATGGGTACGAGCGGTGCTAATGCCAATCTCTGCACCAAGGCCATACCTAAAACCATCAGCAAAACGAGTCGAAGCGTTAATAAACACACTCGCCGAATCTACCCCTTGCAAAAAGGCCTGTTGTGCCAACTCGTTTTGGCTCAGCAGGGCATCAGTATGGTGCGAGCCGTAGGTGTTGATATGCGCCATCGCCTCGGTGAGGGTGGTGACGACCTTAACGGCAAGGGTCAGGTCGCCGTACTCGGTGCGCCAATCCTCATCAGTAGCAGGCTGCGCTTGGGGCAGATAAGGCAAGGAGGTGGGGCAGGCCTTGAGCGTGATGCCTCGTCGTTCGGCCAGTTGCGCCAAGGCGGGGAGGAACGTGGGAGTAGCATCGGCCAGCACGAGTAGGGTTTCTAGCGCATTACAGGCCGAAGGGTACTGGCACTTGCTATCTTCTACCACGGCCAAGGCCTCGGCAAGGGGAGCGGTGTCATCCACGACGACGTGGCAAATACCGTCAGCGTGACCCAACACGGGGATGGAGGTGTTGGCCATAATGTGCTGCACCAGCGCATTACTTCCCCGTGGGATGACGAGATCAACGTATTGAGGGTAGGCCAACAGGGCTTGCACCTGCTCACGTGTGGTGAGTAGCGTCACCCACCCTTGGGGGAGGAAGGGGCAAGCTTCACTCAAGGCATCGGCTAGGCGCATAAAGGCTGCGTTGGAGTGGGCAGCCTCGCTACCCCCTTTAAACACCACGGCGTTGCCACTTTTGAGGATGAGCGACATGATTTGTGGCATCACATCAGGGCGAGACTCAAAAATAATGGCCACCACACCCAAGGGGACGGTGATTTGCTTGAGGGTCAGGCCATCATCCAGCAGGGTATGGCGCAACACCTTACCCGTAGGGTCGGGGAGGTTAGCGACATCGTGCAAGCCTTGTACCAAAGTAGCGAGTTTGTTGGGCGAGAGGGCGAGGCGATCTTGCAGGGGTTGAGCCACACCTTGCGCTTGGGCAAGGTCGCAATCGGTAGCGTTGGCTTGCAGCAGGTTGGCTTGGTGTTGTGTGATGAGCTGGGCTAGCGTGGCGACGGCCGTATTTTTCTGCTCGGTGGTGAGTTGGCTCATCACCAACGAAGCTTGACGAGCTTGCTGTAGTTGCGTTTCTAGGGGTGAGGCTTGCAAATCAATCATCATAGTACGTGCGATACCTCTTAATAAAAGTAATCAAAGCTAACCTGTCAGCTAAGTGTAACAAAGGCTCAGCTACGGTGATAAAGCTTACTTTAGCATTGCCAACCAAGGGCTGGCGACCACGGCGGCTTGCTTGCTTACGGCTTGCAAGCTCACCTCCATCAACGGTTGAGCGAAAAAGCCCAGCAACACCGTCGCAGCTACCGATACGGTTAAAGCCGCACCTTGCCACGTCAGGTTCAGCTTAAAACCAGCCGTGGCGGGTAGAGCTTCCACCTCAGGCGAGGCAGGCTCCAGCACCATTACCCGTATCACGTTAACGTAGTAGGCCAAGCCCACCACACTGGCCAATAAGGCCAACAGTACCAACACCGTCATGGCGGGATTGGTGGCAATCAGGGTTTGAAAGAGAATAAACTTGGAGAAAAAACCGGCCGTAATGGGGATACCTGCCAACGAAAGCAAGGAGAGCGTCATAGCAGCCACATGCCAAGGGCGTTTAGTAGCTAAGCCTGCCCAAGCAGGCAGCTTGTCGCTACCCAACTCGCCTTGCACCGCCAACAACGAGCCAAAAGCTCCCAAAGACATAGCGGCGTAGGTCATCAAGTAAAACCACAAAGCAGCCACGGGTGCAGGCGAAAACACAATCAACGCCATCGCTAAATAGCCCACGTGCGCCACGCTACTATAAGCCAACAAGCGTTTAATACTGGTTTGTTTCAGGGCGAGCAAGTTGCCCACCAGCATTGAGGCCACGGCCATCAGCATTAACGCCAGTTGCAACACAGGCCCTGTGGCAGGCGTTAAAAAGGGAAGCAACATGTTAATCGCAAAAGCAAAGCCCGCTAATTTGGAGATTATGGCCAAGAAGGCCGTCACGGGTGTGGGCGAACCTTCGTACACGTCAGGCGCCCAAGCGTGGAAGGGAGCCAATGAGAGCTTGAAGCCCACTGAAACCAACACCAACACCAGCACATAAGGCAGCAAGGGCAACAATTCTGGCGGGGCAGAGGCAATGACGTTAGGCAAGGTAGCCAAGGCGGTAGAGCCACCGTTGAGACCGTACAAGATAGACAAGCCAAACAGTAATAAGGCGGAGGACACCCCACCAAACACAAGGTATTTGAGGCTGGCTTCGGCACTGGTGGCCACACCACGCAACACACCCGCCATCACGTAAGACGAAATCCCCAGCGTCTCAAGGGCGACAAACACCATCACCATGTCCGTAGCACTGGTGAGTAGTAGGCCGCCAAACAAGGCGGTCAGCATCAGCATGTAAACCTCGGCACTGCTGGTGGCGTTGTGCTTGGCAATCGTCGCTTTACTCATGAGTATAAGCAGGCCAAAACTGGCCAACATCAGCAAACGCACCAACCACGCCAAACTATCCACCTGCGCCATGTTATACAGCACACTGGTCGTCGTGGCCGTCGTTCCGCCATCTGCATAAAACAGCACGCCGTGTACCAACAGGGTAATCACCCCAAGCACACTCGCCACAAAGGGCAGTATCCAAGAGCGTTGCTGATCGGCGGGGTTACGAGAAAACCCAAGGCACAAGGTAAACAACAAAGCCATCAACACAATAGCCTCGGGGCCTAACAGGTGGAGGTTTTGGCTCGCCATAAACTCGCCCAGTGTTGACTGGTTCAGCGGAGCCATGACGGCCTCGGCGGTTTGAAGTAATGACATCGGTGAGATCCCTTTTACTGGTGCGCCACGGTTGCGTGGTGAGAAGGTTGTGACGAGGAGGCCGTGCTGGCCAAAGCCAACGGCGAGGGAGGGGGCGTGCCTAAACGAGCTTGATAAGCCTCGGCGGTGTTGGCCAAAGCGGGTTTAACGTAATTCACCAACAACGAGGGAGCCATACCCAACGTCACCACCAACAGCGACAAGCTGGCCATGACGGCCACTTCGCTACGGGTGAGATCGGTTAATTTGGCGCAGGTGGGGTTCAGCTCACTAAAAAATAGCCGCTTAACCAACCACAAACTGTAGACGGCACTCAGTACCACGCCCAAGCCTGCCAGCACCGTCACGCCTTGAATGGATAGAGGCAAGCTCACCAACCCTAGCGAAATACCGCTAAAAGCTTGCGAGACGGCACCGCTATAAAACACCAAGGTTTCGGCAGCAAACCCGCTCAACAATGGCAAGCCCAAGCTCGCCATCGACATGAACAGGAAGAAGTAAAACAGCCGTGGCATGGTTTGCGCCACGCCTGCATGGTCGGCTATGGCTCGGCTATGGGTACGGCGATACAGCGACCCCACGCCCATAAACAAAGCAGCACTCACCAAACCGTGGCTCACCATCACAAACAGGGCAGCGGTTAGGCCAATCCAGTTAAGGGCAGCCAAGGCCAACAGCACAAAGCCCATGTGGCTCACACTGCTGTACGCAATCAGTTTTTTCATATCGGTTTGGGCAATGGCCACGCTACCCGCATAGAGGATGCTTACCACGCCCAAAAAGCCCAAAATGGGTGCCATCACAACCGCAGCATCGGGGAACCATTCCATGCCAAAACGGAGGAGACCGTAACCGCCCATTTTTAGCATAATACCTGCTAGCAACATACTAATGGGTGTAGGGGCTTCAACGTGAGCATCGGGCAGCCACGTGTGCAAGGGGACGACGGGCAACTTGACGGCAAAGGCGATAAAAAAGCCCAAAAACAAAGCCAATTGTAAGGGAAGGCCAAAATCGCCCAAAGCAATGACGGACTTCAAACTGTCAAAGCTAAAAATAGTAGCAGGGTTAGCACCTAGCCCTTGGCTTAAAAAGTACAGGGCGAGCATACTGCCCACCAAAAACACCGAGCCAAACAGCGTGTAAAGCACAAACTTCATGGCGGCAAACTGCCTGCGGGGGCCGCCCCACTTGGCAATTAGCAGGTACATGGGGATGAGTTCAAGCTCAAACATCAAGAAGAACAGGAACAAATCGCGCGAGAGAAATACGCCCAACAACGACCCTACCAACACAAAAAACAGGCTGTAATAAAGCGATAAGTTTTCTTTAATACTGGTGATACTGGCAATACCCGCTAGCAAAGCGATGACCGTGGTTAGCACGGCCAAAGTGGTACTAATCGCATCAGTACCTAGGGCAAATTGTATGCCAAAGCTGGGGAGCCAGGGCAGGGTATAAGTCATGGTGCCTGCACCCAACAAGCCCAAGCTTAACAGCAATAACACGGCCAACACCGCAACCGCCCAACCATGCTTTAACGAGCCGTTGTGGCCTTGGGGGATAACAGGCGTGAGAATGGCGGCCAAAAAGGGCAGACCCACCAACACGGGCAATAAGAGAGAGGAAGTGATCACAGTAGCATCCACCTTAAGCTAGCCACCCCAGCGTTGCAGCACAGCCAGCAAGGCCATGGCAGACAACAGCATGGTGAGTACATACGTTTGAACACGCCCCGATTGTAGCCGAGCGAGCAAGGCTCCGCCCGATTGCGCCACCGAGGCGGTAGCGTTGACAAATCCGTCAATAATATACTTATCCTTAGCAGCGTTGAGGTTGCACAGGGTTAAAAAGCCACCTTCGGCCAAGCCTTGGTTAATATCATCGGCATACCATTTGTTGGTGAGCAGGGCGTAAAAGCCTTTAAACGTCGACTTTATGCCATCCGTTTTAACGAGTTTCGCCTTGTAAATAATAAAGGCCAGCCCCAGCCCGATCAGGCCAATCAGTTGCGCCGTGATACCCACAGGGGTAAAGAAGGCAGCAAGGCCGTGAGGCAAGTGGTGCGCCGTATGGTGCAAGGTAGAAGACACCGTGTGTGGCGTAGGCAACCAGTGAGCAAACGTCACGCTATTGCCCAACGCCCCCGAAAGGTACAAACCAGCAAACGCCGAAGGTACGGCCAGCACGACCAATGGCCACGCCATCACTTTATCTTCGGCGTGGACGTGGGCTTCGCCACGGTACTCGCCCGTAAACGTCATAAAGAAGGTGCGAAACATATAAAAAGCAGTCACACCCGCCGTAGCAGCCAACACACCATACACCCAAGGGAAGGGCGATTGTTGTGCAGCCAACAGGATTTCATCCTTAGACCAATAGCCACTCGTCCAGAACAAGCCAGAAATGGCGATGGTGCCGATGAGATACGTCCAACCTGTTAAGGGGAGTTTTTTCAGCAGGCCACCCATTTTTCGCATGTCCTGCTCGCCGTCGCAGGCGTGAATGACACTACCTGAGCCGAGGAACAACATCGCTTTAAAAAAGGCGTGCGTAAACAAGTGGAACAGGGCAGCCGTGTAAGCCCCCAGCCCCATCGAGGCCATCATAAAGCCCAGTTGAGACATGGTGGAGTAGGCCAAGGCCTTTTTAATATCGGTTTGTACCAAGGCGATACTTGCCCCAACGACAGCCGTTATCGTGCCAATCAGCATCAAGTAAGGCAACACAAAGGTGTCAGCAGCGAGGAGTGGGAACAAACGAGCGACCAAAAAGACACCCGCAGCCACCATCGTCGCCGCATGAATCAAGGCACTAATGGGCGTGGGGCCTTCCATCGCATCGGGCAACCACGTGTGCAGAGGTACTTGTGCGCTTTTCGCCATGGGGCCCATCAACAAAAGCAGACCAATCGGCAAGAGCCAACCCGAGGTTGCAGGGGCAGCAGCCATGGCATCAGCCAGCGGAGCCAAGGCCGTAAAGGATAATGCCCCTTGGCTGGTAAGGGTGCCATCTTGAGCAGCCCACCACGGCATACTTTGCCATAGCAGCAGGACAATACCCGCCAAAAAGCCAAAGTCGCCAATGCGGTTAACCAAAAACGCCTTAAGCGAGGCAGCAGCAGCAGCGGGTTTGTGGAACCAAAAGCCAATGAGCAGATAACTACTCAGGCCCACCAGCTCCCAAAACACGTACATTTGCACCAAGTTGGGCGCAAGCACCAAACCCAGCATCGAGAAGTTAAACAAGGCCAAAAAGCCGAAAAACTTGGCATAGCCACCATCGTGGCGCATGTAGCCGTGCGTGTAGATTTGAATCAGCAAGCTGATAAACGTCACCACCACCAGCATCATCACGGCGGGCGCATCAAGCAACGTACCCAACGTCAGGTGCAGCGAACCCAGTTGTATCCACGACCATTCCCTGAGCAGGGTGGTACCTTGGGGGTTGCTCAGCAACCAGCCCAATGCGGCCACACTATGCAGCAAACCCGCAGCCGTAGCGGCAATGGTTAGCCCCATGGCCAATTGGGCAGGCACACTCCCGCCTTTCGGGGGTTCAGCATGGGCATCATCATGCCCAGCAATCACGTAAGGGGCATTGGTGGGCAAAGCACGCCCAAGCACCGTCAGTAAAAAAGCAGCGAGTGGGTAAAGGGGTACCAGCCACACGGTGGAGACCAAAGTTTGCATCAGGCTCATAAAAAATTACCCTTTTAACACTGTAAACGTGTCGCTATCAACGGTACGCAACGAGCGATACAACGCAATCACAATCGCTAGCCCCACGGCGGCTTCGGCAGCCGAGATGGTCAGCGTAAAAATAGCCATCACCTGTCCCGATAAGTCGCCAGGCGACACGGCATGGTTAATGGCCACAAGGTTAATGTTGACGGCGTTAAGCATCAGCTCAAGGCACATCAACATCCGTATGACATGGCGCGAGGTCAGCACACCCAGCAGGCCAATGGCCATCAGTAGCCCCGCCACAATCATTTGCCCCGCCAGTTGCGAGTGTGCGCCAGCCAAAGCGTTTGTAACATCTACCATTATAAAGAGCCTCCAGCCACAGGGTGACGTTCAACAGGTGCGGCCACGGATGCTTCGGTTGCAGCAGGTAGGTTTTGCGCTGCTGCCGTCGTCACCTTTAAAGCGTGAGCCAACATACCCGCCTCGTCGGCGTTTTTAGGGGTGTATTTCAACGATTCTTCATCATCGGCCACGCCTAAACTACGCTTAGCAATGACAATCGCCCCCACCATCGCCATCAGCAACAGCACCGAAGCCACCTCAAAGGGGAGCAAATATTTGGTGAGCAGCAACTCGCCCAATTTGCCCACGGTACCCGTTTGCAACATAGCCGCCTCAAGCGTGGGGCTAATGGGCTTTAAGGGGAAGTAAGCCGACACCGCACTCAGCGCAAACGCCGCCAACGAGCCAACAAGCCCCGCCACGGTCGCACCTTTCCACCACATACTCACCTTAGTGGGTTGTAACATGGCCGCTTCTTTACCTGTAAACATCAAGGCAAACAAGATGATAATGGTCAGCCCCACGGCGTACACCAAAATTTGAGCTACGGCCAAAAAGTCCGCCGCATTCATCAAAAAGAAACCCGCCACCGAGATAAACACGGCCAGCAAGCACAACGCTGCATAAATGAGGTTAGGCGCAAGCACCACACCCAACGCACCTAGCAGGGCCAGCGTTGAAAAAGCAATAAAAAAGAGGTTGCCCAGCATCCATCAGGCTCCTTATACGGTGGGAGCCAGGCCATGAGCCTCGCGCCACTCATCCGACTCTTCGCCCGAGAGGGTGAGGTCTTTTTTGTCTAACACCAAAGCCTCGCGCGAATAATCGGCCAGCTCAAAATCAGGGAGCATCTTGATGCAATCCACAGGGCAAACTTCGGTACAGTTACCGCAAAAAATGCAACGCCCCATATCAATGGTAAAGCGATCAATGACGGGTTTTTTATCGGCATCACGGTGCATGTCAATTTGAATCAAATCATCACACGGGCAGACACGGGCGCAGGCCTTGCAGCCAATGCACAAATCCGTACCGTCAGACTTGGTTAACAGTGACAACCGCCCATGAAAGCGACTGCTTAAATCAGGCAGAGCCTCGGGATATTCCAGCGTGACGGCCTCTTTGCCATGGTGAGATACCACGGTCGCCAAACCTGTAGCAATGGCCTTAATGCCTTCCCACACACGAGAGGTTTCGCCCTTGTTCAAATACTCGGGCGAGGCAACACCTTGCGCCGTTGGCGTGATTTCGGGCTTCGCATCCTTAGCCATGGTGTGTAAATCTCCGTTTTAACTTGTTGTTAAATGATTGGCTGAGCCAAGCGCAGTAACCGCCCACGCCTCCAACAGCCACCACCGCCGTCAGTAGGGCATACACCCACGACGAACTCATGGTAAAAGCCTTGGCAAAGGTCACCAGCACCACGTTAATCAGGGCGAGGGGCAGCAAAAACTTCCAGCTAAAGCCCATGAGCTGTTCGGGTTTGAGGCGAGGCAAAGTACCACGCAACCAAAAAGCCAGGTAAATAAAGAAAAACGTCTTAAGCATCATCCAGGTAATCATCTCGGCTTGGCGCAACAACACCGACGCTTGAGGCAGCCCTGTCCACCAGTAGACGGCATCAGCATAGCCCATCGTGTCAACAAGCAGCCCACCAAACGGCGAGTAATATCCACCAAAAAACAGGGCAGCCGTTAAGGCACTTAACACAAACAAACCAGCATATTCGGCCAAAAAGAACATGGCAAACTTCATACCCGTGTATTCGGTGTTGTACCCACTCACCAATTCGCTTTCGGCTTCGGGCAAGTCAAAGGGGATGCGGTTCAATTCGGCAATGGAGGCGATGTAAAAGATAAAAAAGCTTAGCGGGGTCAACAGCAAGGCGTGCCACGTGAGCAAACCGCCCTTTTGCGCCTCCACAATATCCACCAAGTTAAGCGAGCCTGTAAACAGCACCACACCCAACAGGCTTAAAATCAGCGGTATCTCATAGCTAATGGCTTGGGCTGCACTCCGCATCCCGCCCAACAACGAGTATTTGTTGTTAGAAGCCCAACCCGCCAACA
>JBIKUS010000190.1:0-2890 GCA_044347425.1 Vampirovibrionales bacterium
CGTGGTGGGTTTGTGCCAACAAGGCTTTAGCTAACAGTTGCGCCATCACTTGGTTGGTGTCGCCTGTGGCGGGCGGTGTGGTGGCCTCGTCGCCGTCTGTGGTGGGCGTGGTGGGTGTATTGACCAGTTTGTCTTGTTGGGTGGCCTCAATTTGTGTGGCAAAGGCTTGGGTTTCTTTCATAATACCCGTAACGTGTTGGTGTAGGGGCGAACCCCAGAAGAAAGGCGAATCAAGCGACATGGTAACCCCTTTGTTTTTAAGTGTAGCTTTGGTTAAGGTATCGGCATTTTTTGCTGTAGGTAAAGGGGTGTTGTTACAAAAGGCGGTGTAGCCTTAAGCTTTGTAACAATGTCGCAATTAGCCCTTGAAATAATTGTTTATAATAGCGTAGGAGATAGCGAACAACACACACCGCTACGCCACACTTTTGCGATTAGAGAGATACCAACAACCAACACTGTGACCCCTAGGCATACGGCACAGAAGCTAATGGATGAGAGAATAGGACGTTATGACACAGCAGTTACCTTGTACCGACCACGCCCTAGCGGCTAAACCACCAGATACGTTTAAAGCACAACTCTTTAGCCCCAGTGCTATGAGATTAGAGCTGCACACCAAAGCCGACCAGTTACAGCAACAAGTGTATCCCCTTGAAACGGGCTATATGATGGAAGAAGCTACTTTGCCAGTAGATGTGTTACCTGCGTGGTTGTTAATGACGTTACACCCTGATATGAAAGAGCTAGCCGCCACAATGGTTTAAAACACCCGAGCTACCGTTAAAAAAAAGTTGCGGATACTGGCCACCATTGCAGGCAACACCAAAATAAACACTAAAATGCCCACCACGGGCTTGGTGGCAAAACTCAACTGAAACACAGGTATTTGTTGTGCTACACGGTTAACAATGCCTAGCATCAAATCAACCACCATGGTCACTACAAAAAAGGGGCCTGCTATCAATAAGCCTGCCGTCAGTACTTGGCCAGAGGTGTAAATGAGGTAATCCATCGTAATCACGTTAAACAGTTGGGGCATTGGCTGTGTTAAAGGGAAGAGGGTCAGCGTGCGGGTAAAGGCTTTAAGCATCAGCTCAACCCCACCAATTTGTAAATAAAGTAAGACACCTAAAAAGTTAAAGAGGGGTGCTAGCAAGCCGCTGTTGGTTTTAGTGGTAGGGTCTAACATATTGGCAGACGATAAACCAATTTGGTTGTTGGCCAACGCCCCTGCCGCCGAGATGGTCTCCATAAACATGCGGGGGATAAAGCCAACAATAGCCCCTATCATTAGGTTGACGGCTACTAAAATAAACAGATGTCCGCCACTCATACCCGCCATGCTGGCTTGTAGGGCTGGCATGTCCAGCGTGGGGAAGATGCCCATGGTGAGGAGCATAATCAACCCTACCTTGGCAGGCGTGGGGAAGTCTTTACGGCCGAACACGGGGGCTTGCAGAAAAAAACCTGCCAAGCGGCACAGCAACAGCAAGCCAATATCAATGGTGTGTGCGCCCGTTTGCTCTAACGCCCACAGGCTTTGTATCACGGGGTTGAGCGTGTCGGGAGCGGCCATCGGTTAGGGTGTCCGCTGGGTGTTGGCGGCAATGGCCGTGGCACGTTTATCAATGGCAGCGTCAGCTTGGGTACTGGTTAGCACCTTTTTACGTGGCCGCTTGGGGATGGGCGGCAGTATTTTGGCGTCGCCCCCTGTTACCACATCAGTAAAAGCAACTTGGGCAGCTTCTCGGGTGTAGTTGGTAATCATTTCAAGCATAAAGCCACTGCCTAGTATCACCACGGCAAACACCATAATAATTTTAGGGGCGGCGGCAATGGTTTGCTCTTGTACTTGGGTGACGGCTTGTAAAATACCTATCACCAAACCCACCACGGCAGCCGTCAGCACAATGGGCATTGAGAGTACCAGCGTGAGTATCATACCGCTTTTTAAATGCTCTACTAAAATCTCTTGCATGGCTTACACCCTCTCCCTTTGGGAGAGGGCAGGGTGAGGGTCATCGCTCCCCCTCTCGCATTGTTATTGTGTGCTATATAACGCTGCATCTCAGCTAAAATCCTAGTTAGTTAAAACTTTGCATTAAGCCGCTAACGATTAACGCCCAACCATCCACCGCTACAAATACCAGTATTTTAAACGGTAGTGAGATAATCGTCGGCGACAGCATCATCATACCCAAGGCTAGCAGTACGTTAGCCACCACCAAGTCAATAATAATAAAGGGGATGAAGATGACGAAGCCAATCTCAAACGAGGTGCGTAGCTCGCTAATCATGTAGGCGGGGGCAATCTCCCAAATGCTCAAATCTTTGGGGGTGGCGGGGGCTTTGTCTCGGCTTAGCTCTAAAAAAACTTTAATGTCCTCTTGCCGAGTTTGGCGCATCATAAAGTTTTTAAGCGGTTGCGAGCCTTGATCTAGCACTTGGCCAATATTGGTTTTGGGTTGGCTTAGCAGAGGGTCAACCGTCTCGTATATCTCTGCAAAGACGGGCCCCATGGTGTAAAACGTCATGATTAAGGCCATGCCAACCAGTACAATGGCAGGGGGAACTTGTTGCGTACCCAAGGCGGTTTTTAAAATGGAGAGTACCACCACGTAGCGTAAAAAACTCGTCATGCTGGCCACCATAAAGGGGAGCAGCGTCATACTCGCCATCAGCAGCAGTAGTTGCAGCGAGGGGTCGAGGTTGGCTAGTAGGTTATCCACGTGGTGCCTCCCGTTGGTAGGGCGAGGCGGCACTTAGGCTTAGCTGGGTGGGCGGTATGGTTTGGCGGAGTGTCTCAAAAAAGGCTCGGCTGGGGTGGGGTTGCGCTTTTACGGGCGGAGGCGGCGCGCTTTGTCGGTTACCTACAGGTAAAGGCGGT
>JBIKUS010000068.1:0-11110 GCA_044347425.1 Vampirovibrionales bacterium
ACGTCAACCCCGTGGGCGCACGGTCCTGTTATGATGAAGGCAAGCGCACCGCCGAAACCTTGGCCTACCTTGCCGCACACAGCCCCACCGAACTCCCCTACCAACCTGGCTTTGCCGTGCGGATTGCCCGAATTTTTAACACCTTTGGCCCCCGTATGCACCCCGCTGATGGCCGAGTGGTGACCAACCTGTTACGCCAAGCCTTAGCAGGGCAGCCCCTTACCGTGTACGGCACAGGCCAACAAACCCGAAGCCTCTGTTATGTAAGTAACCTCATCGACGGTTTGTTGCGCTTGGCCTTGTTGCCCGCCTTGGCCGTGCCAGAACACACCCCATGGTTAGCCCCTGTTAATTTGGGCAATGACAGCCCCATTACGATGCTTGCTTTAGCCCAAGCCGTCGCCGAGCTTTGTCCCACGGCAGGGGCTGTGGTGTTTGAACCTTTACCCGCCGATGACCCGCAACAACGCTGTCCCGACTTGACCCGTGCTAAAACGCTGCTAGGCTACGCTCCCACAACCCCATGGCAACAAGGCTTGGCCGACACGTTAGCCTACTGGCAAGCAGACTTGAGTAAGTCTCACCTTAACCCCGCTTACTCCTAAAAAACAGGAGCAAGTAGGTGCTTCGCCAACAATGGTTACATCAGAGATACCTTCTATTCGTGGGGTCTCGTTGCTGAATTCACTTCGGCAAGTTCATCGTTGATAATTTTGTAAATATCAGGATGATCTCGGTACAAATCCAACACAATCCTACCAATTTCATCTCGCGAATTAAAACTTAACCCATCGGCACCTCTCTCCCACGCGTATAGCAGTGAGGTAGCAACATCAAGGTTAAAGTAAGCTCGTCCCAATGAATCTTCTTCACCAATTTCTCCTAAAAGTGAAGGATAATAGGCCTCATAGGCAGCAGCCTCGCCACCTATACCAGCTATAAACTCTTCTTGTACTGAGTTGTTGTTAATACGTGTATCACCTGCTTGAGCATAACTAGCTAAGGTGTTATCAAATAGGTGGATAGCCTCATGAGCTAAAGTACTCATGATGGCACCAGGTACAGGATCTTCAGGATTCATCATCTCAAGGATAAAGCTTTGATCAAGTAAAATTTGGTGTTGTAGTTGGCCATTAAGGTTAACGGTTCTGGCTTCGCCTATCGTATTACCAGGCAACTCTCTTATGTAAAACGTGGTTGATTCATCAAGGCCACGCTCAACAAACTCTCTCCCCACGCTAGTGTCAGTAATAAACTTGTTATACACTTGGTTAAACGAATTCCAAGCTGTTTGAAGTTCAGTACCCATAAATTAAACTCCTTATCTCATTATCCATATGCTAATCGTGTCGTATCCTCTACTCTTTTAATAAAAATATAAAAACATTTTTTATTACCCAAGTCGTTATGTTTTGTAACAGTCAGGCGTGTACTATACTTATGTTTTTACTTTAATAGCGATACGTACTCACTTATTAACCACATAGCCGATCGTTACAGTCATTAGGTAAAAAGCCACTGCACCCTTTATATGTTGTTTGCCGATTAAGGAGTTACCCCCGTGTCACTTGCCCCATCCTCACAAAAAGTATTGGCCTTTGCGGGTAGCTGCCGCCAAGGGTCATTTAACCATGCCCTGTTGCAACACGTTATCGCTCTCGCTGCCGAGTCTCAGCCCGAGCTGACCTTCACCCTCATCTCGCTGGCCGACTACCCCCTGCCCCTCTTTAACGAAGATGTGGAAGCCAGCGACCCCACACCACCTGCAATCATCGCCCTAAAAGCCCTGTTTGCCCAACACGATGGCTTATTGATTGCCTCGCCAGAATACAACAGCCTGCCCACCCCCTTGCTCCTTAACACCTTTAGCTGGCTCTCTCGCCAAGCGGCAGGCGAAGCCCCCTATGCGGCCTTTAAGGGTAAAGTAGCGGCATTGGTGGCCGCCTCACCAGGAGGCTTGGGAGGCTTACGTGCTTTGCCCGTGGTGCGCCACGGCTTGCAAAACATGGGCGTTACCGTGGTACCGCAAGTGGTATCGGTGGCCTCGGCGCAGTCGGTGTTAGCGGCCCCCGCCTTAGCAGACCCCACACGTGGTATGATACTCACTCAATTGGCACAACTCAGCCACCACCTAAGGTAACCCCCCCTGTATGCAGCCTTCTGCAAACGACACCGCTTGCCCTTCGTTATTGCCTTCGCAATGGCCTGCCCCGTTGCTCATAGCCTTGGCGGTGGTGAGTAGTGTGCTTGCACTCACCGCCGTGGTCAGCCTGATGAATGGCCTCGCCTCGTTGGTGACGCTACTGGTGTTGGCCGTGTTGCTTACCTACTTATTGCAAGAGCCTGTCACGTGGATGTACCTAGGGCTGTCTCGGCTGCAAACCCTGCTACAAGGCCTTACCTTTTTACCGTGGCGAGTACAACCCTTGCCTCCCGCCAAAGTACGCGCCTTGGCCGTGTTGGTGGTGATGCTGACCTCGTTGGCCGCCGTACTGGTGGGGTTAGCCTTAGGTGTCCCCTTGTTATTGCACGAATTGACTGCCCTACTTAAAAACTTACCTACCTACTACCAAACCACGCTAGACGCTTTACCTTGGCTAACGCAAACCATTAGCCAACACCTTGAGCAACTCCCCTGGTTAAAAAACCTACTACCCCAAGCCATGGCCAACAGCCATAGCCTTACCCAAGCCTTGTTGCAGCACCTACCCAACCCCGCTAGCCTAAACGTCAGCCTGCCCCCTTTAGTGGCCAACGCTTTAGCAGGCTTAAGCCAGCAGCCCCCTGGCGCACCCGCTTGGGGAGCTAAAGCCCAGACGTGGCTAGGCCAAAGCGTGGGGCATTTGCTACAAGCTGTGGCTTTAGTACTACTTACCACCTATTTTTTAAAGGATGGTGAGACCTTGGTGAGCGAGCTTAACCACTGTTTGCCCAAAGCGTTTCAGCCCGTGGCGCAACGCTGGGCGTTAAGCTTGCACAGCGTATTGCGTGCCTTCATACAGGGGCAAGTGTTGCTTGGCTTGCTAACAGGGGTGTATATGGCCATTGTTTACAGTGTGTTTGGCGTACCCTACGCCTTAGTACTCGCCAGCGGTATGGCCGTGGCCGAACTCATCCCCGTGGTGGGGACGTGGTTGGGCTTAACCCCCGCCCTGTTAGTCTCAGGCGTGACGCTAGGCCCCCTGCCCACGTTTTACGTATGGGTCTCGTCCTACGTGTACCAAACGGTGAAGGATAATGTCCTCCAGCCACGTATTTCGGGAGCATTGATGGGCTTGCACCCTTTTGTGGTGTTAGTGGCCTTGTTAGTTGGGGCTAAGTTTGGTGGCTTATTGGGTGTTGTGGTTGCCCTGCCTTTGGTAAGCTGGCTACTGGCCGTGGCGCAAGATATTGGGCAACAACTGGCCGTGCCAACCCCATCGGCAGCACCTGCTACGGAGGCCATGCCGCCATGCAACCCCTAACCCATCGCATTAAACGCACCTTATGGCAACTGACCCAGTTTAACCTTGTGGTATTGGTGAGCGTGGCCAGCCTGTGGGTACTGCATAGCCTTAGCCAAGCTCTGCTACCTGAAGCGGTACTGTTAATGCTCGTACTCACCTTGGCGGCATTATTGCTCCCCTTGGTGCATGGGCTAGAGGCGATGCTCCATCGGATGCTGAATGCCTTACCGCCATGGGGGCAAAGGCTAACCCCGTGGCTACCTATGATGAGTGTGGTGCTAATGTATGCGCTGTTAGGGTCACTATTAGGCATCCTGCTACAAGCTGTATTGCCCTTGTTAATCACCCAACTGGCCGCCTTCGGTACCGATTGGCCTGCCACCATTGCCCACTTACAACAGCGGCTACAAGTTATTTTTCCGCAGGGTACCAGTGCCTTTGCTCAGCCGTTAAAACAAAGCCTGCTCAGTTTAGCCACCCCCTTTAGAGCCTTACTGTTTGACCACGTGCTAGCCGTGGGAGCCAGCACCTTACAATGGCTGATTTATGGCTTAACAGGCTTGGTACTGCTATTTTACACCCTACTTGATGGCCGAAGCTGGGCAAAAACACTAGCGCACCTGTCGGCACAAGTGGCGGGGCAGGGCAAACACTCGCCTTGGCAACAGCGGGTGAGCGACATGCTGAGGCAATGGTGGTGGCTAACACAACTGGGCATACGCCAACAAACCTTTATTGCCCTGTGTAGTGGCCTTGTGATGTTTGGCCTGTTTAGCCTACTAGGGCTACCCTATACGGTGCTACTGGCCGTGTTGTTTGGGCTGCTAACGCTCATACCGCAAATGGGGTCGTGGTTGGGTAGCTTACCTGCTTGGGTGCTACTACTGCTTAGGGGCGAAGTGGCGCCGTTGTTTATCTTGTTGGCGGGGTTGTTGGCATGGTCGTGGGTTAAACGACAGTGGTTACTACCCTATGCTCTGCCAAAGTACCATGAGCAATGGGTGGCCGTGCATCATAGGGTGCATCCCGCATGGTGGTTGTTGCTATTGCTGGTGCTATTGCTAGATTTGGGCGTGTGGGGAGCCTTGTTTTATCACCCTTTGGTGGCGGCTCTGTTGGTGCTACAGGCAAGCAAGGGTAACCCCCTCCCCTTTGTGGGAGACCCCGCACAGGAAGCCAAAGCGTGAGCGTCACCCAACTCACCCTAGCCCACCAGTGGCAATCCCTCACCCACGCCCTTAACGCTGCCCTCGCCTCGACATGGGGTGGTACCGAAAAATTGCCCCACTGCCCCGCCTGCACGCAAGCCGCCGCCGAAGCTCAAACCAAGGGCGACGGGAGTGTCGTACTGGCCTCGCATGTGTTAGGGGTAGAGGTGGCCAAGGTGAAGCACCCTACCACGGGTTGCCCCTTGCAGCACCTTCGAGTGTGGGCAATTAGCTGGTTAGCGCAAACATGGCTGCCCCCCCTACAACGCCAATTAGACGACATTACCCAAGCCCGAGACACGCACCGCTGCAAGCAAACAGGGGCCTGTTGCGAGTTAGGCTCCTCACCCTACCCGTGGGAGACACTACAGGCCATGGCACAAGCGGGCGATACCTTTGCCCAACAGTTTACCAGCGTGTTTTTACCCTACCCCTCGCTGGCCACAGTACAAGCCAAGCACCCCCACGCCGTCGCCGAGATTACAGCACGGCACGGCGAAGGCAACGTCCACTTTTACTATTGCGCTTACTTGCAAAGCACCAAGGCGTGCGGGCTATGGGGTAGCCCGCAACGGCCAGCCCTGTGTGCCAGCTACCCCGAAACACCCCAAGTTTACGTGGCCAAACACTGTGCTTGGCGCACTTGGCAAGAGACGCACCTCCCACTGACCAACGAGCTGTTGGTGTCCTTCGCCTTGGTCAGCCAACTGGCTCAACGGTTAGAAGCCAGCACGCAACAACCTGCTCCTCTACCTTAAACTTGTGGCGTTTTGCAAAGGTTTTGTTGCACTAAGCTTGTCAGGTGTAGCACTTTTAGCTATGATTAGTATGCTTTTTATAATTAGTCCCCATCGTTAGTCCCCTTTTACTGCACCACCTAACCACATCAACGCTATTGGGTTACTTCTACATTTTGGCTCTTAAGTCACTGCATTTACGCAGTTCTAGCATCTCTCATTCTTCACCGTGCTTACTATTAGGGTGAGCATCCTAAGCTAACAGCCTCCTTGGCCACAGCTCACTTTATTGTTTACGTCGTTTTGTTGTAACACTCATGGTTCAAACCTCTGCAATGGTACTCAACCCCAGCTTTGTGCCTGTGGCCACACCGCCCAATGTCGCACTGCAACCACAGCTAAAAACCGTGCCACAACAAAGCACACCTACGGCTCCACCGCCAGCACACCTACCCAAATATCACCATAAGTTTGAGACTGCCGAACTGCTACCATGGGCCACCCTACTGGGCTTGGCCGCCTACGGTTACGCCCTGCCAGCTGCGGTTATTGTGCTGACCCAAGCCATTGCTACCAACTTCTTTTTTAGCTTTAACGGGCAAGACTTAGTGGGCATGGGCGTGCCACGGGTCAGCAAGTCTCTGTCGCGTGGTGCCACCCCCTACAACCCCGCCACAGACCCTGTGGCACAACAAAAACACGGCCTCAGCCGAACCCTCTACATTAAGCGGCAAGAGCTTAACCACGCCAATTGGAGCAACCTTAAAGAAGAAATGAGCCGTGAGGTGGAAGCAGCCCCAGGGATGTTGGTCATCTCGTTGACGGGGTTTGCGCTGTTGCGCCCCCTTATGCGCTTAACGCACTGGCCAATGGGCAGGCGCACCGTTGAATTGCCCCATGCTGATGTCAAAGCCCTAGGCAATGCCTTTACTCAATTTTATCAGCAAAACGAAGCAAGCTTACAGCACCAACCCTTTAAAACCACCGTCGCCCAGTTTTATAAACAGCTCTTTGCCGATGAGAAACACCCCCTCACGGGTGACTCTCTGCTGGATACGCCTGTCCACCTAGACACCACTTTTGGCCACAGAGCGGCAGAGCCTGACTATACCCTAAGCCCCAAGCACCTTAAATTGCTGGCAGACAACAACGTAGACGGAACCCAAACCGAGCTGGCCAACCTACCCAAACGGCAAGGCCTGTGGCCGTTTGACCGCTACCCCCAAGGCCAAGAACCCCGAGTACAACGCCCCACTACACTACGCCACTTGATAGACCAGTACGCCGACACCATGGCCGAGCATGTAGGCTACGAGCTAGACGGTACCAAAGCCGCCGTGCTATGGAGCCAACAAGCCCGTGAAAAGAACGATTTGGCGCACGCCAAGCTGTCTTACTACACCCAATTGTTAGGCGATGCGGTGCAAGAAGTGAACGCCGACCGCTTACCCACGCATCAACAACACCTTGATGGATGGGCAGTGCATTGGGGCGGAGACAGCCCCACCACTAAAGGCTTAGTGGGCAAAGAAGGCGTACTACGCTATGCCGACAAGTTTAGAGATGCCTTGGGCGATGTTGGGCGATTGGTGGCCGATGCTCGCAAAGCACACCCGCAAGGGGCGTTAACCGCCGAAACTGTAGGCAAAGCTATGACAGGTGTGACCCAACACGTGGGCGGGTTAAAAGTGGTGGCTACCGCCTTTTTTACCGTGGCTACCAGCTACTATATGTGGTGGTTGTCTCACGCCATACAAAAAGGGCGCGAATACCCCGCCAACACCCTCGTCAGCGAGAGCATCCACGCCGTTAATCACGTGTCTACCGCCACGCCTAGTAGCACAGTCTTACAATCAGCCACGTTAGGGCAAACACCTAGCCAGCCTTTGGCCACTAACCCGTTTACGCTGAGAGAGACATCGCAAACGATGCCCCCCCAATTCACCACCACCCCACCCTTAGCAGGAGGGCATACCGCATGATGGCCTTAGGTGTGTTAGCCCCCGCCGCCGACGGTTGGTTCGGTACGTTCCCCAAGCGCATGGGCTATTTAGCGCAAACCTACCGCAACGGCAACGCTCCCTTGCCCTTTGCACAAACAGGCTTTGTTAAAGAAGTGGGCGCACGCTCCGTTGAGTACCTCTCCAGCTTTGATTATAAAAAGTTCCACAAAACGCCCGAACTAGGTGGGTTGGTGGTGCCACAAATGCCCATTACCCCCCTCATTATTATGTTTTATGTGGGTATGATACCTGGCCGTATGCACAGTGCCTACGAGCGTGCGCCCGACAAACCCGACGGCACCAAAGACTACCGTGAAATACGTGATGTTGTTATGCGAGACGTGATGTCCATTGCCCTCTTCTTGTTTGGGTTGGAGATTATGACGGCGGCCAACATGCGCCAAGTGCAGCAAAAAGGCCGTATTTTTGGCGGGGCTACCAGCCAACGCCTACAACTGCTCAATGGGGGCGATGCCTTTTGGAGCCAACACCCCCGCCTACCTTTACAAGAAAAGATCAAACTGCTGCAGGGCAAAAACGCCTTTAGCCACGAAGCCCTTAGCTCCATGTATCACCTGCACAACGAAGGTAACTTGGTGCAATGGGCGGCGCACCCCATTAACAGGCAAGGCCTCGCCCCGCTTATGGGGCGGGTACAAAACCGCTTTGCCAAACAGGCCGAAGCACACCCAGCTGTGGGGCAAGCCTTTACCCAATTACAACGCCAACTCCATGCTTTAGCCTCGGCGGCAGATAAGGTAGACGCTGCCCTTGATAATGGCCGACAAGCCTTTGCTCACTCTGCCAAAGAGGCCTACTATAACGCCCCAGACCCCTTGCGTGAACAACTCTTTGCTCTGCCGTTTTTTAACCGTGCCAACACGGCAAAAAACATCACGCTAGCACAGCTCACTCAGCACTTGCAACAAGCGCACGCCACTAGCCAACAAGCCCTGCAAACCACCTTGGCTAACATCCACCCGCAAGGCAATACCGAGCTAACCCAACTGCTACACGATGTGGCCGAAGGTAAAGGCGAAGGGTTAAGCGAACGCCTTGTGGCCTTTGCCAATAACGCCGACAAACGAATCGACAAACACTTACTTAACACCCTAGGGCTAAAGCGAGGCTCCAGCACGTTTAAACAACACTTTGACCACTTGTGGGATAGCCTACACACGCTGCAAGCTCAAGCTGCCGTTGCCCATGGCCAACGCCATTTGCTTGAGGTGTTGCAACACCCTGAGCATGGTAACGCCATCCTTAACGGTGTGCAGCACATGTTTAACGTGAGCCAAGAAGCCATGCAACACGTGGACGAGTTGGCCGATTTGGCTAAAACACATGACATTAAACGCTGGAGCGTCTGGCCATTTGCCAAAGAAGGCCTTAACCCAAAAACCATGTTGGCCAAAGAAGCGTTATTGATGCGTACCCCCGCCGATTGGTTGTCGCTGGTGTTTATTGTCGCCATGTTGGGCTACTTCCCCGTGTGGTTTAACGAGACACTGACCAACGTACTATTTGAACGCAAGCACGGCGGCCACGACACTGCTGCTCCCATAGCTTCGGCAACAGCACAACCCACCACTGCACCCGTCGCCCCTGAAGCCACACCGCCTGTGGCTAACCCTTTGCCTAACGTCTCGGCCATCCCCTCACATAGTTTGGGCAATACGCCTATACCGCATCAACACTTAGCCAAGCAGGCCAACCCTTTTGCAATGCCGCTAGCACAGGGCTACAACCTCATATAAGCTACCTAACTTTGCTAAGTTTATGAGGCTTCACATAGACGTGACCTAGTTTTAACTTGCATACTTGAAATGATTAAAGCTTTAAGTAGCTTTTGTGATGCTTACCTTTGGGTTACACTCACTTCGTTATTACTGGTTTGTTGTTGTATTAAGGGGTTAAGTGTCGTATGGCGAGCAATGCCAATTTTACTAAGCAAACGCCCACCTTGCGCACCCAAGGCTACGGCGTAACCGAACGCCGAGACGCTTGGTGGTGGGAGCAAGTCTTTACCCTCGTCGCCTTAGGCGGCTTTTCAGTGTATGCGTTTTGGGCAGTGTCACAAAACGCTTATTTTGAAGCGGGGCCTTACCTTTCGCCGTTTTATTCGCCCAACTTGGCGCACATGTTTCCTGCATTAGCACAGTGGTTGCCCTTTTCACCTGCCTTCTTAGTCTTGTGGATTCCCCTTGGCTTTAGAGGCACCTGCTACTTTTACAGGCGCACCTATTACCGTGCCATCTTCAACAGCCCCCCTGCCTGCGCTGTAGACAAACCCAAGGGTACGCCCGCCAATTACACAGGCGAACGTGGCTTCCCTTTTGTGTTGCAAAACTTACACCGCTACTTCTTATATTTTGCCATCGTGCTTGCGGCGTTTCAGTGGGTACACGTGGCGCACGCCTTTAGCTACAACGGCCAACTGGGCTTTGGCCTTGGCACACTCATCATGCTGGCTGATGCTATTTTGCTGACCCTGTACGTATTTTCGTGCCATTCAGTGCGGCACGCCATTGGGGGCAGGCTTAACACCTTCACCAACGGCTGGCTGAGTAAGTTCCGCTTTAAAGTATGGGGCTTACAAACCGTATTTAACCAAGAACACTGGTTTTACGCTTGGGCATCGCTATTTACCGTAGGCTTGGCGGATGTCTATATTCGCCTGCTGGCCATGGGCGTACTACAAGACTGGAACACTTGGGGCTGGACAGGCACCTACCTGGGTTGTGCTGGCTAGTTACAGGGCACCAGTCACAACCGTTATTTAAAGCTATCACACACTTTTTTAGGAACCTCTCACGCATGAGCGACTGTAATTACGAAACACATACCTATGACGTACTCGTCATTGGGGCTGGCGGGGCTGGCCTTCGTGCCGCCATTGAAGCTAGCGCACAAGGCTGCTCCGTAGGCTTAGTAACCAAATCTCTGCTAGGCAAAGCTCACACGGTTATGGCCGAAGGCGGCATGGCTGCCGCATTAGCCAACGTAGACGCTGCCGACGGCTGGCAACCTCACTTTAAGGACACCATTAGAGGCGGAAAAACGCTTAGCAACTGGCGCATGGCACAAATTCATGCTCAAGAAGCCCCCGAACGTGTGAAAGAGCTTGAAGAATGGGGAGCCGTGTTTGACCGTACCCCCGATGGCAAAATCCTTCAACGAGCCTTTGGTGGCCATACCTACCGCCGTTTAGCGCACGTAGGCGACCGCACAGGGCTTGAACTCATCCGCACCTTGCAAGATAAAGGCGTGCATTCTGGCCTAGATGTCTACATGGAATGCACCATGACACATCTGCTTAAAGATGGCGACCGTGTGGCAGGTGCTTTTGGTTACTGGCGAGAAAGCGGCCGCTTTGTGCTGTTTAAAGCCAAAGCTGTGGTATTGGCCACTGGCGGCATCGGCAAAGCCTACCAAGTCACCTCCAACTCGTGGGAATACACAGCCGACGGCCATGCCCTAGCCTTGCGTGCTGGTGCCGAACTCATTGATATGGAGTTCATCCAATTCCACCCAACGGGCATGGTGTTCCCTGCCAGTGTCAAGGGCATCTTGGTCACCGAAGCTGTGCGTGGCGAAGGCGGTGTCCTCACCAACGCCCTAGGCGAACGCTTCATGAAAAACTACGATCCCAAACGTATGGAACTCTCCACACGAGACATCGTAGCCAAGGCCATTTACGCCGAAGTGAAAGCAGG
>JBIKUS010000069.1:0-11049 GCA_044347425.1 Vampirovibrionales bacterium
ATTGCCTTTGTAGAAACCCGCTTGCTGGATAACCGTTGCGAACCACTCCTCGCTTCGATGGCGTTGGCCATACCGCCCCATTATAAGCTCAACCTTGATGTGCCGACCCTGTTGCTGGCCGCCAGTGGCGATTGTCAGAGCGTCCACCTGCAACGCTGGGCGTGTGCCTTACTTAAGGTGCTGCATGTGTTGATTCATATTGATAATTCGGCGTATTGGCACTATGCCCAGTTGGCGCATGACCAGTTGAGCAAAACCTTTAAACGGGTACTTGGCCACGATCCACACACGGGGCAACTGGTGCTGTGTTCGCCCGAAGTGAGCGGCCAACCCTTGCCCCTGTACACGGCCTCAGTCAAAACAAAAAAAACTCGTGAGAGCTTGCTCATTAAACTATTGAGTAAAAAAGCTAACATGATGGATGAAATGGACGACCTCATCGGCCTGCGTTTGGTGACAGAATCGCCTGCCCATGTGGTGCTGGCCTTGCACTTGTTGCAAGAACATCACCTCATCACCTTTAGCAACATTAACCCTAACCGTTGCCGCAATAGCCTGCTTGATTTGCCAGCCCTACGGGCGGGTTACGAGACGTTAGCCGCCACCGTGGCCACCGAGGCGCAACCGTGGGAGCATTGGCTTAAGTGGTTTACTGCTGTGCCAGATTCTCAGGGGCAGAAGAGTTTTAAAGCCCACAACCCTGCCAGTGCCGTGGGTTACCGAGCTTTACACGTCACCAGCCGTTACCCCCTGCTGGTACCTACCCCCGCCGTGCATCAGCGGGTAAGGCGAGTGTTTTTCCCCTTTGAGTTGCAGTTGACGGATAGGGTGAGTTATGAGCAGTCTCAACTTGGCGACAGCGCACACCAAGCCTACAAACAACGCCAACTTCGCCGAGCAAGGCGACGGGTACTGGGTGCGTTACTGCCCAAGCATCAAACCACTTAACTATTGGGCAAACCCACCACTTGCATGAGCCACAGCTACGCTAAACAGGCCATACTGCTAAAGTAGGGTCATTGTCCCTATTTTTGACCCTCACCCTGCCCAGTAAAAGAGGCAGGGTGTGACGGGGAGTGTTTTACCAAGAGAGTAAGAGCCAAGCACCACGGCATGAACGCCACCACCAGCACAGCCAAAACCTCTGCCCTACCTGCCACAGGGCTTAAAGCCCTGTTTAAACATAACGATATTACCTTGGCCATAGGCACCGTGCTGATTATTGGCATGATGCTGGTACCGCTGCCCGCCCTGATACTTGACGTATTGCTTACCCTAAACCTTGCGCTGGCTATTGTGATTCTCCTCGTCACCCTCTACACCAAAGAGACGCTGGAATACTCCACCTTCCCCACCCTGTTGCTGATGTCTACTCTGTTTAGGTTGGGGCTTAATGTTAGCTCAACCCGCCTTATTTTAAGTGGTGGCGAAGCGGGGAGCGTCATCACCTCGTTTGGTAACTTTGTCATTGGTGGTAATTACGTTGTAGGCTTACTTATCTTCATCATTTTAATGATTATCAACTTTATTGTTATCACCAACGGTGCTGGCCGAGTTTCTGAGGTGGCTGCCCGTTTTACCTTGGATGCCTTACCTGGTAAACAGCTGAGTATTGATGCCGACCTGAACGCTGGCCTGATTAACGAACAACAAGCCCGCTCTCGGCGTATTAACGTACAGCGCGAGGCTGATTTTCACGGGACGATGGACGGTGCCAGTAAGTTTGTTAAGGGCGATGCCATTGCGGGTATTATCATCACCTTAATTAACATTATTGGGGGCTTAATTATTGGCGTGCTGCAACTGGGGATGCCCGTTGATGTGGCTGCTACCACCTTTACCGTGCTCACCGTGGGTGATGGTTTGGTGTCATCGTTCCCTGCACTGATGATCTCCACCGCTATGGGTATTTTGGTCACTCGGGTGAGTGCTGCCGACAACGAAACCTCGTTGGGCGATGATATTGGGCAACAACTGTTTACCAACCCCAAGGTGTTGGGCTTGTTAGGCGGTGTGCTTGGCGTAATGGGCCTGATACCAGGGATGCCCACAGCTCCGTTTTTGCTGATTGCCGCAATAGCGGGTGCGGCGGCTTATTTTGTGACGCAAGACAATAAAACCCTTGCTCAAGCCGCCGTGGTGGCCGAAAATGTAAAAGCCTTACCCACGCCTAAAAGCCCCACCAGCCAAGAGGCGGTAATGGAACTGCTCAAAGTAGAACCCCTTGAGCTGGAGATTGGCTACCGCCTCGTCCCACTCATCGAGGTAGAAGCAGGGGGCGACTTGTTGGAGCGTATTGGCCACATACGTAGGCAAGTGGCTACCGATTTGGGCTTTGTGCTACCTAGTATCAGGGTACGAGACAACTTACAGCTTAAGCCTGACGAATACCACTTTAAGCTACGGGGCATTACTTTAGACAAGGGCGAAGTGATGGCCGATATGCTGATGGCCATGGGCGGCGACCCCTCGCAAGACGAACCGCTGATGGGCATTGAAACCAAGGAACCCGCCTTTGGCCTGCCCGCTTGGTGGATAGAACCCGAAGAGCGAGACGACGCCGAAATGAACGGCTACACCCTGATTACCCCTAGTGCGGTGGTAGCCACGCACCTGACTGAACTGATTAAAAAGCACGCCCCCGCTATGCTCAACCGCTCGGATGTGCAGGTGTTGCTGGATGCCGTTAAAGAGCATAACCCCAGCTTGGTGGATGACCTCATCCCCGACAATTTGAGCCTGCCCGAGCTACACGTGGTGCTGCAAAACCTGTTGGCCGAACAGGTCTCCGTGCGGGACATGATTACCGTGCTAGAGGCCTTAAGTTACCATCACCGAGTGAGCAAGGATTTAGACTACCTCACCGAACAAGTACGCCTTGGCTTGAGCCGATCCATTTGTAAGCAACACCTTGATGTGGGTAGTGGGTTGCTCCCCGTGTTGACCCTTTCGCCCGAGATTGAAGAGATGATGGCCAACCACATCCTACCAGGTAACCACGACCCTGGCAGCCAAGGAGCGACATTGGCCATGGACCCTACTATCACGCAAAAATTGTTGGGCGCACTCAATCAACACGTTGAAAGAGCCATCACCGAACAAGGGTTACAGCCCGTACTGCTGAGTACGGCAAGGGTGCGCTTGCCCCTTAAGCGTTTGCTGGCCAGGGTGTTGCCTCAGCTGGCGGTGCTAAGCTACAACGAGATTGGCCCCAGTGTGCAGGTGCAGGTGTTGGGGAACGTCTCTTTAAATTAAGCGACGTTTTTTAAGCAACAACCCTACTATCAGTAACAGGCTTAAAGCTGATAGGGCCAAGCCCACGCCCACCAGTGGGCTGGTGTAGCGCAACGTCACCGTATGCTGACCTGCTGGCACGGCCACCGCCAAAAAGCGATGATTCGCCATGGCTACAGGCAGTTTTGACCCATCGGCTAGGGTTGCTTGCCAGTGGGGTGCGTGGCTTTCAGTCAGTACCAACCACGCCCACCCCTTGTTGGCTTCGGCGGCTTGGGCGGGGAGCTGCGTGGCCACTTCCATCAAGCCTGCTTCATCCCTTAGCATCGTGGCCTTTAAGGTAGAGGCGTTAGCGTTGCTGGCTACAGGTGGTAGCGTGGGCAGAGCGGGCAGGTTAATCTCCACGGCTAACGGGTCGGCTTGGTGAGTGGTGGTTATCCACTTAAACACGTAAGGCTGGGTGTTGTAGGCGGGGTGTGTGGCCAGCTTCGCCCGTGGTTGGGTGTGCGTTAGGGCGAGGATACGGAGGTTCAGCTCCTCATCGTCATGCACTAGGGTCAGGCGAGGGTGATTCGCAAACTTAGGGTTAATAGGCTTCTCTGTTGTTAAAATATGGCTCACACCGCACGCCTCAAGCCAAGCAATGGGGTTAGAGGCCATGAATAACTCGTCGAGCTTATTGTGGTGTTGGGGTTGCAGAGGGCTGTAGCGTCCGTTTTGGTACACCACCTTAGGCAAGCCCGCCTGTTGCGGAGCCACCCCCACACTGGCCGTTACCAAGCTGTTATATAAACCCCTGTGCATGTTATACAGCACCCTATACGCCCAGTACACCTCGTAAGGTTCTGGCCTGCTGGGGAGGCCGTAGGCTTGGCCAAGTTGGTCTAGCAAAGGCACGTGGGCATAGTATTCAGGGGGTTGAATACTATCATCATAAAACACACGTGCCGTGGTAGGTGTCGTTTGCTGCTGGGCGATGGCTTGGTGTGCCTTGGGGGTTTCGGCGTGCTGCCCCCCCGCTACCACTAACGACGCTGGCATGGTGACGATACTGAGTCTATTCACCCAAACACTGTGGGCAAGCGAGGCAATCATCAACACCACACCAAGGCGGGTACGCCACAGGGCCAGTCTTTCGCCAGCGGGGCTTGGCCACAACCACCACAGCAAGGCTCCCGCTAGGGGTAAGGCAACTTGGGCAGTTAAGGCCACCCCATGCGCTTGCCAAGCTACCACAGGGTGAATAACGCCGTCGCCGTTAAAGCTACCCGTAAACGGCAGTACCCATAGTAAAAAAGGGAGTTGCGCCAACCCAATCGCCCCAAGCCCAAGCACGCAAACAGCCAGTAAGGCTTGCAACCAACCTGGCCATGCCTGCAACCAAGCGGGCTTTAGGGTGTGAGCTTTCTGCTGCCACAAAGTGCTTAGCCCCAAAGCCGCCAAGACGCACAGCCCCAGCGTGGCAGGCAACAAGAGTTTTTCAAGGTAGCGTTGGCTGTGTAGCAGAGTCAACAGTTGCACCAACCACGCCGACAACCCAACCCTATCCCCAAAACTCAGCAGGAGACTCACCACCACGAAGGCCACTACGCCCAGCACCAAAGCCTTGTGCTTACCCTGCCAAACAGCAGCAGCCACGGCCACCGCAGCCCCTAGCATGGGGAGCAAGCCTATAAACACGCTGTTCGCCCAAGGCTCTTTAAAGCGGGGGTAGAGGTACTGTGCCATAAAGGCGTGTTGGGGGTATTTGTTGCCAAACAGGTAGGGGGTTACCAGCTCCCACAGGCGTTGAGGGGCAAAACTCCATTCAAACACTTCGGCCAACTTCAGCGGGTCTCGCCGTACCGAGGTCGTCATGAGTTCGGCGGTGGGTAGCAGTTGCACGGCGGGTAAGGCAAACGCCCCTAGGCTAAACCAACCAGCACAGCGTAGGTAAAACTGCCACAAGGGGGCGAGGGCTGCAAACTGGCCTTGCACCAAAGGCTTAGCTAAGGCAACAACGGCCGTAAACACCAAGCCGAAGCCTACCACAAGGGGCATTAAGACATCGCCAGCTAATAGCATAAGAGCGACGGCTACCCCAGTGACCAACGTATACACGGGCTTTCGGTGATGCAACGCTAACAACCATCCCCCCAAGGCCACGGGCAACCAAGCGGTGGCAGGTAAAAAGTTGATATTATCGGTAATGGACAGCACATAACCACTACAGCCATAGGCCACGGCCATGCCCACCGCCCACCAAGGCGATACCCTTAACACACGCATCAACCACGTGGCGGCTAGCATGGCCAAGCCCTGATGCACGGCCACAAACCAGCCCAAAGCCACCTGTACAGGTGCGCCCAGTAAAAACAGCACGTTCAGGGGGTAGAGGCTCTGCGTAGACAAATCCGCCAGAAAGGGCATCCCGTTTGATACGGCGGAAGTCCACAGGGGAAGCTTACCCGCCAGCACTTGCTGCACCCACACGCTTTTAATAGGTAGCGCAAAAAAGGTGAGGTCTCGCATGTACGGCACGCTTTGCCCAATGAGGACGGGGAGCCACAGAAACAGCCATACCACCATCAGCACCGCCACAGGGGCAAGCCATGCTTTGGGCGAGGGTGCGGTGGTGTGTTGTGGGAGTAGAGGCGTGGGGTGAGGTTGCATGATGTCACCCAGTATACACGCCTACCAGCAAAGTGAGCTAGAGGGGATAGTTTGCGGTACAATCACACCCTAACAACGTATTGCCAAGGAGCCACACCCATGACCACCTCGCCCACCTTACCAACCATTCTCGCCACGTTTGACCATACGTGGCTACCCCACCAAGGGCTTCACCCCTCCGAACTACCCTGCCCCGAGGCGACCGTTACCGCCTTGTGTCACGAGGCTGTGACGCATGGCTTTGCCGCCGTTTGCGTCAGGCCAGAGCATGTCCCCCTCGCACGGCAAGCCCTTGGGGTGACCAGCCCTGTGCAGTTGGCTACGGTGATTGGCTTCCCTGCTAAACCCGTCACCCTTGCCCAACACCTTGCCTACCCCGTGATAGGTGCGTGCGAAACCACGACGAAGCTACAAGAAATCAGCCTTGCCCACTCTGAAGGGGTGGACGAGCTAGACGTGGTGATGAACGTGGCCTACTTTTTAACGGATTGTGAAACAGGCGGCGGCTTTACCGCCATGGAGCTGAAAGCCCTTGCCACTGCCGCCGACACCCTGCCTATTAAGCTGATTATCGAGACGGATTGCCTCACCCCTGAGCAGGTTGTGCGGGCGACACAACTGGCTGTGCAGTGCGGCATGGCCACGGTAAAAACCAGCACGGGCTACGTGTCAGACGGTATCGGGGCAACGGTTGAGGTGGTGAGCCTCATCAAGCAAACCCTTGGCAGTCATTCGCACGTAGGTATTAAGGCGAGTGGGGGCATTAAAACCCCCGAGCAGGTGCTAGCCCTACACCAAGCAGGGGCAACCCGTATAGGCAGCAGCCGATGCGTTGCCTTGGCGCAAGCCCTGCAAACCATGGCCTTGGTGTAAGGTGTTGAAGTTAAGGCCAACACAACGTACACTGATACAGTAGCCCCTAACCCACCCAGTACCTACCACCCATGGCCGAAGCCGCCCCACCGTGTAATACCTCCTCCTCAACCCCGCAAAGTGTTGAGCAACTGTTGCAAGCCTGCATCCACTGCGGTATGTGCCTCACCAGTTGCCCCACCTACGTGGCCACAGGCAACGAGGCCGAATCGCCCCGAGGCCGCCTGTACCTGATGCAAAAATGGAACGAGGGTGTGCTGAGTGAAGCCGACGATTTGGCTCCGTATTTGGATAATTGCTTGGGTTGCCTTAACTGCCAAACCGTTTGCCCTAGCGGGGTACAGTATGGCTCGTTGCTCAATACCCATAGGGCTACCCTGCTAGAGCAACGCTTGCCTAGCCCGTGGCGATGGGTGCAACAACTGGCCTTTAAGTGGATACTCCCTAACCCCGCCCTGCTTACGCTCATGACATGGGGCTTGCGTCTCTACCAACAGACGGGGCTAAGGTGGTTACTGGCTAAGCTAGGCGTGCTGGCGTTATTGGCCAAAGTGGCTCCAAAACTCGCCCACGCCGAAACCCTTGCCCCTACCGTGCCAGCCCCTTGCCCCACACTTAAGGCAGGGCAAAGCTTTGGCGACCCTACAGACCCCACCGTGGCCTTGCATTTAGGTTGTTTAATGAATGCGATGTTTGCCCCCGTGCATTGGGCAACGATTAAGGTACTGGTGGCCAACCGCTACCATGTGGTGTTGGCTCACCAAACCTGTTGCGGGGCGTTGGCGCACCATGCAGGCGAAGTCGCCATTGCCACCAGTCTTGCCGAAACCAACCTTGCCCTGTGGCAACGCCACGACCCTACCCCTGTGGCCTTGCTGTTTAATTCGGCGGGGTGTGGTGCCGAATTGCACGAGTACGGCCATTTGCTGCCCCCTGAACACCCCAACCACGCCCAAGCCTTGGCCTTAGGACAAGCCTCTGTTGATGTGGCTGCTTGGCTGATGAAAGACGGTGCGCTACCCGTGCCTCCCCCCTTGGCCGTGCCGTTGAGCGTTACTTACCACGCCGCTTGCCACTTACACCATGCCCAACGGGTGCAAACCCAACCCGTCGATCTACTTAAAAGCATCCCTGGTTTAACGCTTACCCCTTTAACCGAGGCCGAGACGTGTTGTGGCAGTGCGGGCATCTACAACCTGCAACACCCCGAATTGAGCGAACCCATCCTGGAGCGAAAAATGACGCACGTGGTAGCCACCCAAGCCAACATTGTGGCTACGGGTAACCCAGGCTGCCAAATGCAACTGCAACACGGCCTACGGCAAGTGGGTAGCTCTCAACAGGTAATGCACCCCATCGAGCTGTTGGCGATGGCCTATCCCTCTCAGCTGGGTGTGTGGCAACCCAAGGCTATTCCTTCTGCCTAGGCCTGCTTTGTGTTTGGAGCCTTGCAATGTTACACTGTAACATGTCCCAAGCGTCTATTGTTTTAGGAATTATCATGAGTCACCCCACGCCTTGGGTTGAAGCCCACCAGTTGTGTAAACAGTATGCTGGCAACCCCAACCCCGTCCTCAATAACGTGTCGCTTAGCCTTGCCCAAGGCGAGTTTGTCGCACTCATGGGGCCCAGCGGTGGAGGTAAATCCACCCTGCTCAACCTGCTTGGGCTAATGGATACCCCGACCAGTGGCACGCTCACCCTAGCAGGGCAGCCCGTGCATGGCCTAAACGACGATCAACGAAGCCACGCTCGCCGAGACTTATTAGGCTTTGTGTTTCAGTTCTTCCACCTATTGCCCTCGTTGACGGTGCTTGAGAATGTGCAAGTGCCTGCCCTGTTGGCGGGGCAAAACTCTGTTGAGGTGCAACAGCGTTGCCGTGGCCTGCTTGAGCAAGTGGGGCTGACCCACCGAAGCCACGCCCTCCCCGCGGAGCTTTCTGGCGGAGAGATGCAACGGGTAGCCGTGGCTAGGGCGTTGGTGAATCGCCCAAAGCTACTACTGGCCGACGAGCCAACGGGCAATTTAGACAGCGACAACAGCCAACAGGTGCTGGCCTTGCTCAGCCAACTTCACCGCGACGAAGGCCTCACCATCGTCATGGCTACTCATAGCCACGAGGCAGCCAGTGTCGCCTCTCGTATTGTTAATTTACGTGATGGGCAATTGCTCAACACACCATAATCAAAGCCGTTTACTCACTGCTTTCTATCAAACCTTGTAATAAGTTTACCTATTTGGTATACTTATTTTATGGAAGTACAGTTTACTCACCTTGCTAAAAAGCAGCTAGCCAAAACACCACAGTCCATTCAAGACAGACTACAGCTTTGGGCTTTACAAATTAAAGAAAAGGGCTATGGAGCAACACTCATTCTACCTACTTGGCGAGATGAGGCATTGAAGGGTCAACGTTACGGCCAGCGTTCCATAAGGCTTAATCGCCAATATAGAGCAATTTATACCCTTGAAAAAGACGTACTCCTCATCACCGTACTAGAGGTAACACCCCATGACTACCGAACCCGATAAAGCCTTTTATAGCACCGATGAGGTCTTTGCCTCCTCTCCCCCGCTCACCTTTGGCAGGGCACTTGTCGCCTTTCGTAAAGCCGAAGAACTGACGCAAGCACAGGTTGCCCTCACGCTAGGCATTACCAAAGGTATGCTAAGCCAGTACGAAACAGGGCGTAAGCTGCCCTCGCTAGCTTTGGCCGAACGCATGGCAACCACCCTTGGCCTTGATGTACAGGTGGCTCTTAACTTACTGATTAACGACCAATTACGCCATGCTAACCTGCCCTACCAAAGCCACCTTAAAACAGCATCGTAGCCTGTCTCATGCCACACCCCTTTGAGACCCACCTCACCCAACGCTTGGCCGATGCCCAAGCCCAGCAAACCCTTCGGCGACTCACCCCCTACCATGCCGACCCGCAACAACCCCACCACTGGCTAAAATCCACCCAGCCGACACCCACCCCGCTGCTCAACATGGCCAGTAATGATTATTTAGGCTATGGGCAGGATGCTGAATGGCAAACGACCCTTGCCCAAAAATGGGCGGCACTCCCCGCCGAACAACGCCTGAGTGGGGTGGCCTCGCCGTTGGTGTGTGGGTACAGCCCCCTGCAACAGCAATTAGAGGCAGCTTTAGCACAGTGGTTAGGTGCTGAGGCGGCCTTGGTGTTTCCCTCAGGGTATCAGGCCAATGTGGCTTTGTTGGCGGCGTTAGTCTCACCCCAAAGCCATGTATTTGCAGACAAGCTCAACCATGCCAGTTTGGTGGATGCCCTAAAACTGGCGGGAACTGCATGGCACCGCTACCCACACAATAACGTGGCAGCGTTAGAGCGGTTGCTACAACGTCACGCCTCACCCCAAGCCCCCCACTTTATTGTGAGCGATACTGTGTTTTCAATGGATGGCGACGTGGCTCCGTTGGCTGAACTGGCGGGGTTGGCGCACCGCTATAACGCCGTGTTGGTGTTGGATGAAGCCCATGCCTGTGGTGTACTAGGCAAGCAGGGGGCGGGGGCATGGGTAAGCACCGTGGCACAAAACCCTCACTTAGCTAGTGTGCCAATACTAAGGGTAGGCACATTGAGCAAAGCCCTCGCTGGCCACGGTGCGTTTATTGCAGCCAGCCAAATCGTTATTGATTGGCTCATCACTTCGCATAGGGGGTTGATTTACTCCACGGCTCTATCGCCGTACACGCTGTGGACAACCTTACAGACACTTACTCATCTGCGGCAACACCCGCAAAAGCTAGGGCAACTGGCCAGCAACACAGCCACCCTTACTCAAGCCTTGCACCCTGTATGGCAGGCTTTAGGCCAAACACCTCCCACGCCAACAACTTGGGTGACACCTATCGTCCCCATTGTTTTAGGGCATAGTGAGCGTACCTTAGCCGTGGCCAGTCGGCTACAAGAACTGGGTGTGCTATGCCCCGCCATACGCCCCCCCACCGTGCCACAAGGGCAGGCAAGGCTTAGGCTCTGTGTTTCGGCGGGGCATAGCCAAGCACAACTTAAGCAAGTAGCTAACTGTGTGTTACAAGCCGTAAACGAAATCAGTTAAAACCCAAAAATCTATCAATCCGTGGTACAAAGTGGTGTTTAGAGGAAGGTTTACGATGACATTTGAGGTGCACTCCTATGAAAAACATCGCCAATATGCCTAATTTGATCACTTGGCATTTGGTCAATCCCAATAGCAACTATACTAGCAGCAGCCACCAAAGCAAACTCAGTTAAAAAACCATAAGCAGGTTTAGCTTGAGC